>DASSIJ010000300.1:0-10581 GCA_035692045.1 Pseudolabrys sp.
CGCGCTTGAGCAGCGTTTCAAGGTCGCCAAATTCGCCGATGAGCTGCGCCGCCGTCTTCACGCCAATGCCGGGGACGCCCGGCACATTGTCCGTTGAATCGCCGATCAGTGCCTGCACCTCGATGACCTTTGCCGGCGGCACGCCGAATTTCTCGATCACTTCCGGAACGCCGATGCGGACATCCTTCATCGTGTCGTACATGATCACGCATTCGTTCACGAGCTGCATGAGGTCCTTGTCGGACGACACGATCGTCGCGGTCGCGCCCGCTTCGCAGGCGATGCGTGCGTAAGTCGCAATCAGGTCATCGGCTTCGTAGCCGGCCTTCTCGATGCACGGGATCTCGAAGGCGCGCACCGCGTCCCGGATCAGCGGAAACTGCGGAATAAGGTCATCTGGGGGAGGCGGACGATGTGCCTTGTAGTCTTTGTACATCTCCGTGCGGAAGGTCTTCTCCGACTTGTCGAAGACGACCGCGAGATGCGTCGGCCGCTCGTCCGGCTTCATTTCCTTGAGCAGCTTCCAGAGCATGCTACAGAAGCCGTAGACGGCATTCACATGCGTGCCGTCCGGCGTGCGCGGCTCGAACCTGATCGCGTGATAGGCACGGAAGATGTAGCCGGAACCATCAACCAGAAACACGTGGTCGCCCTTCTTGAGTGGGCGCGGTGTGTTTGCGGGGACAGGTGCGGGCGTGGAGGCTTTTGACGTCGATTTGGCGGAAGCTGGCATAGTTCCGAATGTGGGCCCGGCCGCCGCGTTAATCAATCCGCCAAAAAAGCGGGGTCACAGAAAATGCTGATTGTCCTACGCCTCTCGCCACTGCGGACGGCGTTTGCTATGCAGACGCGGTTTTGACCGGGAACGGTTTGTCACTTTCACAACGGATGATCCATGCGTGTTGCCATGATCGGCACCGGCTATGTCGGCCTTGTTTCCGGTGCCTGTTTCGCCGATTTCGGCCATGAGGTGATCTGCGTCGACCGGGACAGGACGAAGATCGCCGCGCTGGAACGCGGTGAGGTGCCGATCTATGAGCCCGGCCTCAACGATATGGTCACTGCCAATGCCCGTGCCGGCCGGCTGAAGTTTGCGACGGAGCTTGCCGGCGCAGTCGCAAGTGCGGACGCAGTATTTATTGCGGTCGGTACGCCCTCACGGCGCGGCGACGGGTTCGCCGACCTGAGCTTCGTTTACGATGCTGCTCGCGAGATCGCGCGAGCGCTCGACGGCTTTACCGTCGTGATCACCAAATCGACGGTGCCGGTCGGCACTGGCGACGAAGTCGAGCGCATCATCCGCGAGACGCGTCCGGATGCCGACTGTTCCGTGGTGTCGAACCCGGAGTTCCTGCGCGAAGGCGCGGCGATTCGGGATTTCAAGCATCCCGACCGGATCGTGATCGGGACCGTTGACGCGCGCGCGCGCGAACGCATGAGCGAGCTGTACCGGCCGCTCTATCTCAACAGCTCGCCGATACTGTTCACTGACCGGCGCACGGCCGAGCTGATCAAGTACGCAGCCAACGCCTTCCTCGCGACCAAGATCACCTTCATCAACGAAATTGCGGACCTTGCCGAGAAAGTCGGCGCCGACGTCCAGGAGGTCGCGCGCGGCATGGGGCTCGACAACCGCATCGGCTCAAAGTTCTTGCATGCCGGTCCTGGTTATGGCGGCTCATGCTTTCCGAAGGATACGGTGGCGCTGATCAAGACTGCGCAGGACCACGCGGCGCCGCTGCGGATCGTCGAGGCGGTGGCGGCGGTCAATGATACCCGCAAACGCGCGATGGCGCGCAAGGTTGCAGCTGTCCTTGGCGGTGAGTTACGCGGAAAGACTGTCGCCATTCTCGGCCTCACGTTCAAGCCGAATACTGACGACATGCGTGAGGCACCGTCGGTCCCGCTCATCACGGCCTTGCAGGATATGGGGGCGAAGGTGCGCGTCTATGATCCGGTCGGCATGGAGCAGGCCAAGAGCCTTATTGGCAATGTCGCATTCTGCAAGGATGCCTATTCATGCGCCGAAAGTGCTTCAGTGCTGGTGATCGTCACAGAGTGGGAACAATTCCGTGCGCTTGATTTCGAGCGGCTAAAGACAGTCATGGCGCAGCCGGTGCTGGTCGACCTGCGCAATGTCTATCGGCCGGAGGAAGTCGTTCGTCACGGCTTTGTTTATGAAAGCGTCGGGCGGCCGCGGACATGATGTTTCGTCGAATTCATCGATGTCGTCATGCCCCGCGGAAGCGGGGCATCCGGTAAACGCGCTTTGCAATAAAATCGAAACTTCGGACTTACTGGACCACCCCCTGGAGCCTGGTTTCACGCAGGCCGGCGCGGGGTGACGGCGCCGACAAATGCGAACCTTTGACACGTCCCTTCCCATTGACGACGCGCTTCCGGATCTGGCCGCCGCGCTCGCCGGCAACAATGCCGCGGTGCTGGTGGCGCCGCCCGGTGCCGGCAAGACCACGCGCGTTCCGCTCGTCCTGCTCGACGAGCCATGGGCCAAAGGCAAGAAGATTCTGGTTCTGGAGCCGCGCCGGCTGGCGGCCCGGGCCGCCGCGGCGCGAATGGCATCGACGCTGGGGGAGCAGGTCGGCGACACCGTCGGGTTGCGTGTGCGCTTCGATTCAAAAGTGACAAAACGTACGCGCATCGAAGTTGTGACCGAGGGCGTGTTTACCCGGTTGATCCTGGACGATCCCTCGCTCGAGAATATTGCCGCCGTCTTGTTCGATGAATTTCACGAGCGGTCCCTGGATGCCGATCTCGGGCTCGCACTGGCGCGCGACGCGCAGCAAGGCCTGCGTCAGGATCTCAGGCTGCTTGTGATGTCAGCGACACTCGACGGAGCGCGTGTCGCCGCGTTGCTGGGCAATGCGCCTGTGGTCGAGAGTGAAGGCCGCGCGTTCCCGGTCGAGACGCGCTATCTCGGCCGCGACCCGCGCACACCAATCGAGCGGCAAGTGGCAGACGCAGTCGAACGGGCCCTGAGTGCGGAAACCGGCTCGCTCCTGGTCTTTCTGCCGGGTGCCGGCGAAATCCGTCGTTCCGAGGCGCTCCTGAAAGAGCGGGTGACCGCCGCAAAGATAGACATCGTCGCGCTTTATGGCGCGCTCGATGCCCGCGAGCAGGATCGTGCCATTGCGCCGTCGCCGGCCGGGCGCCGCAAAGCAGTGCTGGCGACTTCGATCGCGGAGACGTCGCTCACCATTGAGGGCGTCCGTGTCGTCATCGACAGCGGACTGTCACGCGTGCCGCGCTACGAGCCAGACGTCGGTCTTACAAGACTCGAGACAGTGCGCGTATCGCGCGCCGCAGCCGACCAGCGGCGCGGCCGAGCGGGCCGCACAGAACGGGGTGTTTGCTATCGCCTATGGGATGAACCGCAGACCGGTTCACTCGAGCCTTACACGCGCCCTGAGATATTGTCCGCCGACCTGTCCTCTTTCCTGCTCGATCTGGCCCAGTGGGGCGCGGCCGACCCAGGCAAGCTTACTTTTCTCGATGCACCCCCGCAGGGCGCGCTCAGTGAAGCAAGAACACTGCTCACTGAACTCGGCGCCATCGATTCCGCGGGCCGCATCACCGAGGAGGGCCGGACATTGCGCGCTCTGCCGCTGCCACCGCGGCTGGCGCGTATGGTCGCCGATGCTGCGGCTGAAGGCGCTGGCGTGCTCGCTGCAAGTATTGCAGCGATCCTCACGGAGCGGGGACTTGGCGGCGATGACGTCGATCTTGGTCATCGCCTCGATAACTTACGCCGCGACCGCTCGCGTCGTGCTGAGGAGGCCCGGGCCATGGTGACGCGGTGGGCCGCGATTGCGGACGGGAAAAGGGGAAATGCCGAACATTCTCCCGGCTCGCTCCTCGCGCTGGCCTACCCCGACCGCATCGCGAAGAATCGCGGCGGCGGTGCCGGGATCTTCTTACTGGCCAATGGCCGCGGCGGGAGGGTCGATCCTGCGTCGGTGCTTGCACGCGAACCATTTCTGGTCGTGGCCGAACTGACCGGCGCTGCGGCTGCGAGTCGCATCGTGCTGGCGGCGCCGATGACGCTCGCCGATATTGAAACCCGCTTCGCGGGTCAGATCGAGAACCGCGAGGCAATAACGTTCGACACCGCTTCCGCCTCGTTGCGCGCGCGCCGAAGCCGCCGGCTTGGCGCATTGATCCTGGCCGAACAAGCAAAGCCGGTTGCACCGGATGCCGACAACGCCAGACTTCTGGCCGAGGGTATCGCCGGACTGGGAATCAGCAAGCTCCCGTGGAGCAAGGCGCAACTGCAATTCCGCAATCGCGTGAATTTTTTGCGGCGAGCGGAAGGTGACGAATGGCCGGATTTGTCTGATGAAGCACTGGCGCGCACGGCAGTCGAATGGCTCGCGCCCTTTCTCGTTGGCAAGACCGCGGTGTCGCAGATCGGGGCGGACGATCTTGCCGCTGCGCTCGACACTCTTTTGCCGTGGAATCTGCGCCGGCGCCTTGACGCCGAAGCACCGACCCATTTCAGCGCGCCGTCCGGCTCGCATGTGCCGATCGACTATGAGGCGGAGGAGGGCCCGAAACTGTCGATCCGCGTGCAGGAGTTGTTCGGTCTTGCAGTGCATCCGACCATTGCCGCCGGCCGCGTAGCGTTGGTGATCGAGCTGTTGTCGCCAGCACACAGGCCGGTCCAGGTCACGCGCGATCTGCCGGGTTTCTGGCGGGGTAGTTACAAAGACGTCCGTACCGACCTGCGCGGCCGCTACCCGAAGCATCCTTGGCCCGAGGATCCGTTGACGGCGCCGGCGACCCGCCGTGCCAAGCCTCGCGGCGAATAGTTTCAACTGTCTTCAATCAGTTTACCGGCGGGTCACCATGATCAAAGGCGTCCCCAGGGCCATGCGGCCATTAAGCCACCCTTGATTCTCGCATGCCAAAATCCCGTCATGCGCCAGCTTTTGTTTTTTGCCGCGGTTTTGCTCGTCGTCGGGGTTTTCGCCGCGCGTTATGCCGACCGGGCCGTCGAGACCAGTGCCGCCTCTCAGGCGTCAGTGGTGCAGCCGGCCTATGAGCCGCGCGAACCCACAAGCTCAGGCCGCAGTCTGACGCTGGAGAGCGACCGTCAGGGCCATTTCCAGGTCGAAGCACGAGTCGAAGGACGATTTGTCGACTTTGTGGTCGATACCGGCGCATCGCTGGTGGTTTTGCGCGAATCATCCGCCGCGTTGGCCGGAATTCACCCGCAACCGCGCGACTACACCGCCACGGCTGTCACCGCCAACGGAAAGATCAAAGCCGCACGAGCCACGATCGACCGTATCGAGGTCGGGGGCATTGCGGTCTACGATGTGCCGGCTATGGTGCTGCCCGACGAGGCCCTGGCAAAAAACCTTCTTGGCGTCTCATTTCTGTCACGCCTGAAGCGCTACGAATACGCCAACGGCCGCCTGCTGCTCGAGCAGTAGCCGAGACTCCCGGACTTATGATTTCGACATGACGGAGCGCTTTCCGGTTCTCCGGCGTTGGGGTATTGGAGTCGCGCCGCCTTTTATCTGAGGATCTGATGTTTCCGACGCCGAAATCCGCGCTTGCGCCGAACACGTATGCCTATGAATCCACGCCTTTGGTAAAGCCGACCGGATTCCGCGAATACGACGCGCGCTGGCTGCTCGAAAAAGAGATCAATCTAATGGGCGTGCAGGCGCTTGGCCTCGGGCTCGGCACGCTCATTCGCGAGCTCAACGTCAAGCCCGAAATCGTCACCGGTCACGATTTCCGCAGCTATTCATCGGCGGTCAAGATGGCGCTGATTTCCGGCTTGATGGCATCGGGCTGCAAGGTCCACGACATCGGCCTCGTGATCACGCCGATGGCCTATTTCGCGCAATTTGAGCTCAACGTGCCATGCGTCGCCATGGTCACCGCCTCGCACAACGACAACGGCTGGACCGGCGTGAAGATGGGTGCCAGCCGGCCACTCACTTTTGGGCCGGTGGAAATGAAGCGGCTCAAGGAGATCGTCCTGGGCGCGCAGTTCGATACGAGAGCGGGCGGCAGTTACGAATTCGTGGAGAATTTCCCCGAACGCTACATTGCCGACCTGATCAAGAGACCGAAGCTCAAACGCAAGCTCAAGGTGGTCGCCGCTTGCGGCAACGGAACTGCCGGAGCCTTCGCGCCAGCAATTCTGCAGGCGGTCGGCTGCGAGGTGGTGCCGCTCGACTGCAATCTCGATCATACATTTCCGCGTTACAATCCCAACACCGAAGACATGAAGATGCTGCACGCCATGCGTGATGCGGTACTGGTCAACCGCGCCGATGTCGCGCTCGGCTTCGATGGTGACGGCGATCGTTGTGGCGTCGTGGACAACGAGGGCGAAGAGATTTTCGCCGACAAGGTGGGTGTAATGCTCGCGCGCGACATGTCCACCCTACATCGCAATGCGACCTTCGTGGTGGACGTGAAATCCACCGGATTGTTCCTCACCGATCCGGTGCTGAAAGCAAACGGCGTGAAGGTGGATTATTGGAAAACCGGCCACTCTTATATCAAGCGTCGCGTCAATGAGCTTGGCGCCGTGGCGGGGTTTGAAAAATCCGGCCACTTCTTTTTCAACAAGCCGTTTGGCCGCGGTTACGACGATGGCATGATCTTCGGACTGGCAGTCTGCGACATGCTCGACCGCAATCCGGAAAAGAGTATGGCGGATCTGCGCAGGGCGCTGCCAAAAACCTGGGGCTCGCCGACGATGGCGCCGCATTGCGACGACGAGAAGAAATATGCGGTGGTCGATGCTGTCGTGAAGCATTTCGAAATGGCCAAGACGGATGGTACGAAGGTCGCCGGACAGGCGATCAGAGAACTCGTTACCGTGAACGGCGTGCGCGTCACCGTTGACGATGGCACCTGGGGCCTGGTGCGCGCTTCTTCCAACAAACCGGAGTTGGTGGTGGTTGTCGAAAGCCCGGTTTCGGAACAGCGCATGCGTGATATGTTCCAGGCTATCGACGGCGTGCTGCGCACGCATCCGGAAGTCGGCGCGTACAATCAGACAATCTGAGCTGCCGTGTCTCCGAGGGACGGCTTTAGATCTCCGCTTTCGCGAAGACGAACGGTCTGACAGACTAAGCCATGCGCATCGCCATCCTCGGCGCCGGTCCCGCCGGTCTTTATCTTGCCTATCTGATCAAGCGCCGGCGCCCCGATACGGATGTCGCTGTCATCGAGCAAAACGCGGCTGACGCCACTTTTGGATTCGGCGTCGTGTTCTCCGATCGGGCACTGGAATTTTTACGCGAGGACGATCAGGAGACCTATGCTGCGATCGCACCACATATGGAGTCGTGGAACGACATCACCGTCGTCCACCGGAGCGAGCGTGTCGTCATTGACGGTGTCGGCTTCGCAGCCATTGGCCGACTGAAGCTCCTCCAATTGTTGCAGGCGAGGGCGCGTTCGGCCGGCCTCGCGCCGGTCTATGGGCGCGTTCTCAGAAGCCTTGACGAACTCGCCGGCGTCGATCTGATCGTCGGAGCCGATGGGGTCAATTCGCTGGTACGCCGCAGCTACGAGAGGGAATTCGGCGCCACCACGCGTCTTCTTACGAACCGCTTTGCGTGGTTCGGTACCAGCAAGCCTTTCGAGACCTTGACCCAGACTTTCATTGAAACCGAGCTTGGATTTTTTAACGCGCATCATTACCGCTACGAGCCCGGCCTCAGCACGTTCATTGTCGAGGTCGATCAGGCTTCTTTCGCGCGTGCCGGATTCGCGCAGATGAACGACGCGCAAACGCGCGCGCTGTGCGAGCGCGTATTTGCCCAGGTTTTGGACGGGCATGCGCTGATCTCGAACAACTCGACGTGGCGGCAATTTCCGATTGTACACAACGATCGCTGGCGGGCTCATAACGCCGTGTTGATTGGCGATGCGTTGCACACCGCACATTTCTCAATTGGCTCCGGCACGCGCCTCGCGATGGAGGATGCGATTGCGCTCGACAAGGCGCTTGCTGTGCATTCAGCCGATATCGGTACGGCGCTTGCCGTATACGAAACAACGAGGCGGCCGATCCTGGAAAAGTTGTTGGCAGGTGCCAACGGGAGCGCGCTCTGGTACGAGCATTTCGCAGAGCACATGGAACTTGCGCCGGCCGATTTTGCCATGAGCTATGTCACCCGTTCCGGGCGAGTCGATATCGACCGGTTGCGCAAACTCTCCCCGCGTTTCGTCGCCTGCTATGAGCGCCATCGCGGCACGGCGTGACCCTCCGCACGGCGGGGACGGTTAACGACACATAAATTGTTCACTCGTATCATCCCTGGACTTTTGACCCAGGGGCAATCCGAAATGTTCCGCGTCCTGACTTGCCTTACAGTTGAGCACGACTGGCGCCTCGTTGCGGTCGCTGCGGTCGTCTGTCTGTTCGCAAGCCTCACAGCGGTCAATTTGTTCAAACGTGCGCGTGCAACCACTGGTAGGGCACGCGCCATGTGGATTGTCGCCGCCGCGATCGCCACCGGATTTGGAATTTGGGCGACCCATTTCGTGGCGATGTTGGCCTACGAGCCGGGAATCCCGATCGCGTACAATCTCAGGTTGACCGTATTGTCGCTTGCCGCGGCCGCGCTCATCACTGGTTCCGGTCTTGGCATTGCTGTCTATTTGCGCGAGCGCTGGGCACCGGCGCTGGCCGGCGCAGTGGTCGGCGGTGGCATTGCGGCGATGCACTACACCGGTATGTACGCGATTGAAATTCCGGGGCACGTCAGCTGGCAGGTCCCGCTCGTTCTCGTATCAATAATTTTCGGCATGGTTCTCGGTGCGCTCGCCATGGTCGTTGCCATCCGATCGTATCGACGGCGCGACGCGGCGGTGGCTTCTGTGCTGCTCACGCTTGCGATCGTGTCCCACCACTTCACGGCCATGGGCGCAGTGGAAATCGTGCCCGACCCCACACGCACGATTGACGCACTCACACTGTCGCCGGGTGTGCTAGCGATCGCTATTGCGAGCGCGGCGATGGCCATTCTTTGCATCAGCCTCGTCAGCGCCTTTGCAGGTCGTCGGCTGGACGAAAATAGCTCATTCCTGTCCATGGTCATCAACAATATGACCCAAGGCGTCATCCTGTTTGACGCGCATGAGCGCGTCCTCGTCTGCAATGATCGCTACGTCGAGATGTACGGCCTGTCGCCCGACGTCGTGAAAGTCGGATGCACGCTGGAGGATCTGATCAGGAATCGAATAACGACCGGCAGCCTCGATATTGATGCGCAAAGGTACCGTGATGAGATTCTGACTGCGGTGCGGCACGGCGAGTCGATGAATCGAATCGTCGAAACGCCCGACGGCCGTGCTGTTCTGGTCGTCAATCGGCCGGTCAGGGATGGTCAATACTGGATCGGCACGCATGATGACATCACCGAGCGCATCCATGCCGAGCGAAAGAGTGCGGCAATGACGGAGCAGGAGCGGCGTCGTGTCGAAATCGAAACTGAGATCCGCGCTTTTCGTGAAAGCGTCGCGACCGTACTGCAGACGGTGGCGGAAAGCACCGCGGCACTCAAGTCGATTGCGGTAACCTTGTCGAATTCGTCCGGGTTCACGTCCGAGCGCACGGCCGGCGCCGTCAGCACTTCAAATGAGGCATCCTCGAACATGACTGCGGCGGCCGGAGCTGCCGAAGAGCTGATTGCTTCGATTGGTGAAATTGGCCGTCAAATAAGCCAGGCGGCGGAAGTTGCGTCGCACTCGGTCATGGAGGCGCAGACGACCAACGAGCAAATGGCGCGTCTTACGGACACCGTTCAGGAAATCGGTGAGGTCGCCAATTTGATCCGGAACATTGCCGGACAGACCAATCTGCTTGCGCTAAATGCGACGATCGAGGCGGCACGCGCCGGCGAAGCGGGCCGCGGTTTTGCGGTCGTTGCATCGGAAGTCAAATCGCTCGCAGTGCAGACCGCAAAGGCGACCGAGCAAATCGCCAGCCAGATCGAAGCAGTTCAAAGCTCGACGCGCCTTGCCGTCGACGCCATCCTTCGCAACACGAAACACATGCGGGAAATCGACGGGTATACCTCGGCTGTGGCGTTGTCCCTGCAGCAGCAGGACAACGCGACTGACGAGATATCGCACAACGTGGCCAGTGCGGCTGAGGGTGCCAAGGGCATGGTCACCATCCTCAGCGAGGTGACACGAGCGGTCGGCGACACACGCAGCGCTGCCAGCAAAGTGCTCGAGGCATCCGAAACAGTTGAGGCCGCCGCCACAAGCCTGCAACGCGGCATCGAAGGTTTTCTCAGCCGCGTCGCCGTCTGAACCCGGACGGGGTCAGTCCTTCTCTTCCTTAAAGGTCTCGCGGAAAGGATGCGCTGGGTAGACGCCCAGCACGGTCAGTTCCTTGGAGAAGAAAGCAAGCTCCTCGAGGGCAAACACAAGCGACCGATCGTCCGGATGACCCTCGACGTCAGCATAAAATTGCGTGGCGAAGAAGTTGCCGCCGACCATATAACTCTCGAGCTTGGTCATGTTCACGCCGTTGGTCGCAAAGCCCCCGAGCCCTTTGTAAAGCGCGGCCGGCACATT
>DASSIJ010000301.1:0-8714 GCA_035692045.1 Pseudolabrys sp.
ATCACCTTTCGCATTTTGCATGTCGCGATGACCCGATTTGGTATCCCAGTTCCAGCATGTGCGGACATCGCTGTGCTTGTTAAAGGTGCATATCTCGCCCGTTCAAAGATTGTACAATTTACCATGGGATTAGAAGACGAATACGAACGAAACGTCCGCGAAGCGCAGCGGATGGCCGAAAACTCAAGACCGATCACGACCGTGCCGCGTGGCTGCGGATCGCGCAGCAATGGCTGCGGATGCTTATGGCACTTCGCGGGAACGAAACGCCGCAAGAAGATCAATCGGGTTGGCCTCAGCAGCCTGATGATGACTCAAAGACTTCGCACTAGGCTGTGCAGTGAGGCAGAGGACGGGCTGGTCACGATCTCTTGATTCCCAACTCTTTAGTCACAGTTTCGGCGTTGTTTCCCACTTTAGCGATCGCAGCCGCAATTTCCTCAGTCGACTTGTCGAGACGTTTGCGCCAGCGCCGCGCTAAATCACTCGTGGAAGTATCGACACGATTGCGCGACGCCTTTTGCCTGGAGCAAGACAGCATACATGCACAACAAAGACGCCAAGTGTTTAGTTCCCGCTCACCAGATGAGGATGTCCCTCCGGGTCGCCACCTGTGCCAAGAAAGAAGAAAGCCCGGTCGGGGAAGAACCGGGCTTCTTGATCACGCTGATTGCGTGACCGAAGCGTAGGCAGGGACAGGGTAAGGGAGGCCTACGCTTGCAAAGACTATTGACGTCTCGTCGATGCCATAAGCCTTTAGTGCTTGCTCACAGAGGCGGGCAGGATCGCGCTCGCCATTTTTGGCGGCCGCAATGATAAAATTCGCGACAATTGCAGGCACGGCAGAGCCGAAATTTTGAAGCGTTTTGCAGGCATTGTCGAAAGCCTCGCCCATAACCGAGGTTGCGTCGTCGTCGAACCAAACGTCGTTGATCGAAATGATAATCATAACGACCTCCCGAACAGTACGAGCGGGAGCGCGCGAGAGCGTCTCTCAGTCACCGAGGCTCGAAGCCGTTTCGGTGATGAAAAAGGCTTACCCCTCGGGAAAGGCTGCGGCTGTTCCATACAGACCACTTTTTGTGCCTATACCGGCTAAATGCACGCATTTGACAGGCATTCACACGACCGTGACCCCCGATCGCTTCGACGCAACGGTCCGAATTTGCTTGGAGCGCTATGTCGGGAGGCCTACACTACGGCATCAACCTACAGCGGTTCTGTGCCCAGGCGTTTGGTGGCTGAGAGACAGTTGCGCTCTCGCCTGAATGGAGGAATCCGCGATGTCTGATGTGCCGATCAAGCGAAGCAAAAACGGCAAAACAGCCGGCGCCCCGCTGTTTGATCCTGCGGTGTTTTTAGCGACGGCCGCCCTTGGTCGCGACATTTCCAGTTATTCAAAGAAAGACGTCATTTTTGCTCAGGGCGACGAGGCCGATGCGGTTTTCTATATCAAGACGGGCAAGGTCAAAGTCGCCGTCATATCCGAGCAAGGAAAGGAAGCCGTCGTCGCACTGCTGGGGGCGGACGAATTTGTCGGCGAAGGATGCTTGATCGGACAGCTGAAGCGCTTGGCGACCGCGTCGGCGATGACGGAATGCGAGTTGATGCGAGTGGAAAAGACGGAAATACAGCGGGTCATTCATGACGAGCCCGCATTTTCGCAAATGTTTGTCACGCACATTTTGGAGAGGAATGCCCGGGTCGAAGAAGACCTCGTCGATCAACTCTTCAACTCAACCGAAAAACGGCTGGCGCGGCTGTTGCTGCTGTTGGCCAATTTTGGAAAGGAAGGCCGAACCGAACCAATTCTCGCGAAGATCAGTCAGGAAACACTCGCTGAGATGATCGGCACGACCCGGTCGCGCGTGAGCCACTTCATGAACAAGTTCCGTGAATTGGGTTTCATTGACTACAATGGACATCTCGAAGTCCATAACTCTTTGCTGAGTGTACTACTGGCCGATCAGCCACGCACAGTGAACCCGCCGAAATGAATAAGGCTCCGACCAAAGTCAGAGCCTTATCCGGGTTCACAACGCTCTGGATTAAGCCAAGAACGCCAGCCAGTGCGGTGACAAGCCAAGCCCGATAGTGATGCTCACCGTTCTCGCTTCTTGCTGATGTCGAGCACCTTCGCCGCTGGTCGCTTATAGGCAACCTTGCGGCCTTGCTCATCCTCAAACACATCAACCTTCCAGACGTGACCGCCCATCTTCCTGATTTCATGACGCGCCCACACTTTTTCTCCTCAGGCGTGCCGCCGTAGAAAAGGCTGATGACCTTCAGTTCCTGTTCCTGTTCAGTTCGCGTTTGAGTCGACCGCGCGCGCTTCTTCGTTTTCTTCTGTGACATGGCAACCTCCTCTCCGGTCCATGTTCGGCTTCCCCCGTTGCTACTCAAGGCCTTATCACGGCCAACCAGTCATTCACTGGTGACGCGGCGTGGCCGAGGGCCCTTGCCAGTTATGAACAGGAAAAATCTCTGCTGCGTTTCAATAGCTCAGTCCTAGCTCGACCGGTCCCTCACCTGCACACCCGCTTGATCGTGCTCACCTATTGGAGTTGAGGCAGTTAACCCTTTCTTTATTGTGGCCTCGTGCGCCGCGATCCCCATGCTAACGTCCAAATTGCAACTTGAAATGGGTGTCCGTTCGGACCCCCGGGGACGCGGGACAAAATGACAACAACCGAAGCTTCGATTGACGCACGCCAGCTGATTGCCGATCGCGAACAGAAGCGCGTGGCACTTGGTTACCTCCGTGAAGCCTGGGCCGAGGCGCGCCTCGACGGCGTTGACGGCGATTGCCTGGCGCAAGCCTGTCTGTTCGCCGCGCTCGCTGAATTTGTCACCACCTATGGTGAAGAAGCGGCGGCCACGTTCACCGATGGCTTGAGCAGCCGGATCCGCAAGGGCGAATTTTCGCTTGAACAGCCGCGGCAATAGCCGCCCCAAAAAAAGCGCTAGCTCGATAACGTCTCCAAAAATCGCACACGCTCGCCCTGCGCTCGCGCAGCGAGACTGCCCTCCCACATCACCTTGCGGCCGCGAACGAAGGTCCCGATCGGCCAGCCGGTTACGGTAACGCCGTCATAGGGAGTCCAGCCGGCGCGAGAGGCCACCCACTTGTTGGTGATCGTTTCCTTGCGCTTGAGGTCGACCACCGTCAGGTCGGCGTCGTATCCCACCGCAACGCGTCCCTTGGTGGCGATCCCGAACAAGCGCGCCGGGCCCGCGCTGGTCAGATCGACAAAGCGCAGCAGCGACAGCCGGCCGGCATTGACGTGGTCGAGCATGATCGGAACAAGCGTTTGCACGCCGGTCATTCCCGATGGGCTCGCCGGATACGTTTTTTCCTTTTCTTCGCGGGTGTGCGGCGCATGATCGGATCCGAGAACGTCGACAACTGCGTTATGGATGCCGTTCCAGATTCCCGAACGATGCGCCGCATCGCGCACAGGCGGATTCATCTGCGCGCGCGTCCCAAGCCGCTCGTAGCAGCCGGGCGCTTCGAGAGTGAGATGGTGCGGCGTCGTCTCGACTGAAGCTACATCCTTGTGATTGGCGATAAATTCCATCTCCTGCAGCGTCGAGACGTGCAGGACGTGCACGCGGGCACCGGTCTCGCGCGCGATCGCGACAAGACGTTGCGTCGCCTTGAGCGCCGCAACCTCATCGCGCCAGACCGGATGCGAACGCGGGTCCCCCTCGACGCGCAGATTCCTGCGCTCGCTCAGTCGTGGCTCGTCTTCGGCGTGGAATGACGCACGGCGGCGGATGATCTTCAGGACAGCGCGCAAGCCGGCATCGTCGGCGACCAGCAGGGAGCCGGTGGAAGAGCCCATGAACACCTTGATGCCGGCGCAGCCCGGCAGCCGCTCCAGCTCCGCAAGATGCCTTGTGTTGTCGGCGGTCGCACCCACAAAAAACGCGAAGTCGCAATGCATGCGGTGATGGCCGCGCCTGACCTTATCCGCCAGGGCTTCCGCGTCCACGGTCAGCGGATCGGTGTTGGGCATCTCGAATACGGCGGTGACCCCGCCCATCACTGCCGAAAGCGAGCCGCTCTCCAAGTCTTCCTTGTGGGTGAGCCCGGGCTCGCGAAAATGGACCTGGGTGTCGATCACCCCGGGCAACAGGTGCAGCCCGCGGCAATCAATCACCTCGCCGGCGGAAGCCTGCGACAGATTGCCGATGGCGGCGAAACGGCCGGCACGCACGCCGAGGTCACGCAGGCCTTCGCCGTCATGGTTGACGACCGTGCCGCCTTTGAGGATCAGGTCGTAGCTTTCGGCCATGCTGGAATGTGTCTAAATGGTCTTGAGCCCTGCCCGACAGCGCTTACGTTCCGGCGAGAGTTCTGGCAAGAGACTATCAAAAGACACCCAAGGAAATCGCATGCAGGCAGCCCTTCTCCCGGATCGCGGCGTGGTCAAGGTTGCAGGTGACGATGCCCGAGGTTTCCTTAACGGGCTTGTGACCAACGACATGGCCAAGGTCGCGCCCGGCACGCCGCGCTTTGCGGCATTGCTTACGCCGCAGGGAAAAATCATCGTCGATTTCATTGTCGCCGAGGCGCCGATCAACGATGGCGGAGGCTTCTTCCTCGATTGCCCACGGGCGCTCGCTTCAGCGCTGGTGGAAAAACTGAATTTCTACAAGCTACGGGCAAAGGTGATTTGCGAGGATCTGTCGAGCGTACTCGGGGTCATGGCGATCTGGGACGGCACTGCGGAAAGCGAATATGGCCTGAACTATCCCGACCCACGGCTGCCGGCGCTCGGTTCGCGGATCATGCTGCCGCCGCATCTTGCCGAGGAAGCCGCCGCCGATCTCGGCGGCATGCTCGCCGGCGCTGACGCCTATGAGGCTCATCGCATCGCGCTCGGTGTTCCGCGCGGCGGCCTCGATTTCATTTATGGCGATACATTTTCGCACGAAGCGAACATGGATCAGCTCAACGGCGTCGATTTCGGCAAGGGCTGCTATGTCGGTCAGGAGGTCGTATCCCGCGTGGAGCATCGTGCCAGCGCACGCAGCCGCGTCGTGCCGATTGTCTATGACGAATTTGCGCCGAGTTCCGGCCTGCCTGTGATGGCGGGCGACAGGCAGATCGGTACGCTTGGCTCGACCGCCAAGGGCCACGGTCTCGCTCTCATGCGACTCGACCGGATCGGGGATGCGCTCGCTGCCGGTGCAACGATTGAGGCTGGAGGCATTGCCATTCGGGCCGTAAAGCCAGCCTGGGCGAAGTTCGACTGGCCAGGTGAAGCGAAAGCGCCGACATGAGCAAATCGCTCCTCCATCCTGACGGATTGTCTCGCTGCCCGTGGCCGAAAGCGGACCCGCTCTACGTGGCCTACCACGACGATGAATGGGGCGTGCCGGAATTCGACGATCGTGCACTCTATGAGAAACTTGTTCTCGACGGTTTCCAGGCCGGCCTTTCATGGATCACCATCTTGCGCAAGCGGGAGAATTTCCGCCGCGCCCTTGATGGCTTTGCGCCGGAAAAAATCGCGCGCTATCCGAAGCGAAAGATCGAATCGTTGATGAAGGATGCCGGCATCGTCCGCAATCGGGCAAAAATCGAGGGAGCGGTCTCGTCAGCACGCGCCTGGCTGGAAATCATGGAGAGCGGGCCGGGATTTTCAAATCTGCTCTGGGATCATCTCGACGGCAAGCCGAAGGTCAACAATTTCCGTACGATCAGGCAGGTTCCGGCAGAGACGCCACTGTCCCAAAAAATATCGAAGGAGCTTGTCACACGCGGTTTTAAATTCGTGGGACCGACCATCGTCTACGCATTCATGCAGGCCGTCGGCATGGTCAACGACCATCTCGTCACGTGCTATCGGCACCCTGCCAACGCGAAGCTCGCCAGAAAACGATGAGCCGGACGCCCAAGAGTACAAGAAGTGCAAGATCCGCGCCGCGCGCCTGGCAACGTATGCTCTCCGGTCGGCGGCTCGATTTGCTCGACCCGTCCCCGCTTGATGTCGAACTCGACGACATCGCCCATGGGCTGGCGCGGGTCGCCCGCTGGAATGGGCAAACCCAGGGGGCGCACATCTTTTCCGTTGCGCAGCATGCTCTGCTGGTGGAGGCACTGGCGCGCGCCAAAGTTCCCCGGCTCGACCGCAACGGCCGCCTGGCGGTGTTGCTGCATGATGCGCCCGAATACGTCATCGGCGACATGATCTCACCGTTCAAGGCCGTGATTGGCGACAGCTACAAGGCGGTCGAAAAGCGGCTCCTTGCCGCCATCCATTTGCGATTTGGCCTTCCGGCGAAGCTGCCGGAAAGCCTCCAGAACCTGATCAAGGCTGCCGACCGCAGCGCCGCCTATCTCGAGGCCACGCGGCTCGCTGGCTTTGCCGATGAGGAGGCGCGGAAATTCTTCGGCCTCCCGCCGAAATTCTCTGCCGCGCTTGAGCGCGACTATCTCAGCCCATGGCCTGCCGGGGCCGCACAAGCGCGCTTCCGCGAACGCTTCGAAAAACTTCTGCGCGCCTGAGGCTTTTCATTGCGGCATCAAGGTCATACATAAGCAACAGGAATCACCTTAATATTTGGCAATGATTCACGTCTGCTCACTATCCCGCCTCCACGCTACGGTCGATGAGACCGGAGCCCGCCATATCGTCACGTTGCTGCGGCTTGTCGACCGCGTGCAGCGACCGGGCCATATTGCGCCTGAAAACCATCTGGTGCTTGCGGTCGACGATATAACGATGCCGATGGACGGTTATACCGCGCCGGCGCATGAGCATGTGCAGCGGTTGATCGATTTTGTCGGCGCATGGGATCGCAAGGATCCGATGGTGATCCACTGCTTCGCCGGAATCAGCCGGTCAACCGCCGGCGCTTACGTGGCGGCCTGCGCTCTCAATCCGAAACGTGACGAGTTGCAAATTGCCTGGGACATTCGCCGCGCGTCGCGGACCGCGCAGCCGAACTCGCGGATTGTCTCGATTGCCGACCGTCTGCTCAAGCGGGACGGCCGCATGATACGGGCGATCGCCGCCATCGGTCTTGGTGACGCTGCAGCCGAAGGTCATCCGTTCCGGCTCGATATTGCGTGAGGTCAGCTGGCGGCGGCGATGGGGCCGGTGTGGTGCGTCGAATATTCGGCCGATCCGTTATAGCGATCGTGAAAATTTCGAATGAGTGCTGCCTCCGCCATGAAGAGCGGGTTCTTGAGGCGAACCGCCTTCGCTGAAGGATAGGCATCGCGGCGCGCCAACAGCGTCAGGCAGTCGATCAGATGATCGCAGCCCCAATTGATGATCTCCTGGACGAGAACTGTTCCGTCAGCGCGCTTGACGAGATCGGCAACGATATCGGCCGAGACCGTCATCGCACGGCCGTGCGGAGCGCCGATTGTATTTCCGTAGGCGAGAAGATTTGAGTGATGGAGAAACGCGACACCATTGGACGACAGCTTGCGCAAAATCTGTGGAATATACGACGCCAAAACGTCGTGCTCGCCATGGACCAGCGAATCGAATGAGAAAACGAGATCGAACTTACCATCCGGGACTGCGTCCAGGGAGAACCCGTCGTTGGAAATGAATTGCGCGTGCCCTGCTGTGGCAAATATTTTGCGGCAGGCATCAATGCATTTGGCCGACAAATCGACGCCGACGAATTCATCGCATGCGGGGATCAGAAATTTGGTCCATCGTCCAAACCCGGGTGCGATTTCCAGTATCCGTCGTGCCGGCAGGAAACGATGCAGTCTTGGAAAGATGGAGCCAAACCACTGTGCTTCGCTGCTGCCCCAAGTCTCGCTCCACTCCTCGCCGCCGGCCTGCCAGCCGTAGGTCGAGCCCCACACTGTCTTGTTCCAGTTTAAATCCGGCACGTGAGCTCCGATCGGCACGTCTTTGCCAACCCGCAGGCATAAAGGCCTAGCCATGCAGCTGATTCGGAGCAAGCAAGGGCTCAGGAGCGACACTTCAAGGGGAGCCAAGACGGCACTTGACCAGCCTCTCCCCAGCAAATTCACTGTGAAGACAAGACCATGCATGGATACCGTAACGAAGCGGGGGCGTTGTGAGCAGCAAGACCTACGGCGTCGTCGCGCCCGATGTTCTCAAATCCTACGACGGCCTTGGCTTCCTGAAAGCAATCATCGCCGGCACGGTGCCGAATCCGCCGATCAGCGAGCTCGTGGGCTTTCACCTGGTTGAAGCCGAACAAGGACGCGCCGTATTCGAGGGTGTGCCGGAATTCCACCACTACAATCCAATTGGCACGGTGCATGGCGGCTTCGCCGCGACGTTGCTCGACTCCGCACTTGGCTGCGCGATTTTTTCTACAATTGCCAAGGGCGATACCTGGACAACGCTCGAACTCAAATTCAATTTCGTACGCCCGCTCACCAAGGACACGGGGCCGGTGCGTGCAGAGGGCCGCATCGTGCATCGCGGACGCACGGTGGCAACTTCAGAAGGCGATCTCAAGGATGGCGCAGGCAAGCTTTACGCGCACGCCACGACGACGTGCATGATCTTCCCCGCGAAGGACTGAAGGTCAGTTATTATTGTCGGACGCGAGCGACGGACGCAGGCCGAGCGGCTGAGCCGCAGCCGAACGGTGAGCCACAATTGTTCGACCGTTATGCCGGGTGAATTCGCAATACGCGAAACCCAGGCCCGAAATCGAACCGCGGAAGCTGACGTCGCTTGTGCGTTCGATGTTAAAGCAGG
>DASSIJ010000302.1:0-2724 GCA_035692045.1 Pseudolabrys sp.
ACATCTCGCGATAGTCGCGGCGGCTGTCTTCGGTCGACTCCACGCCGATGGTGTCGAAACGTTTTTTGATGGTGCCGGAGGATTCATCGGCCGCCAGGATGCCCTTGCCGGGCGCGACCATGGCCTGCGCCACTTTGTTCAATTCGTCGAGATTCATCATTCCCTCCATCCCATCCGCTGCATTCCCCAGATGGTACTGTTCGTCATCATTTTATTCGCAACACCTCGACCCCGGGCAAGGCCTTGCCTTCCATCCACTCCAGGAAGGCGCCGCCGGCGGTGGAGACATAAGTCAGCCGGTCGGTGACGCCCGCGGCATTGAGTGCTGCGACGGTATCACCGCCGCCCGCCACGGTGACAAGCTTTCCGGCTTGCGTCAGTTCCGCCGCGGCTTCCGCGACTTCGACCGTGCCGGTGTCGAACGGTTCCATTTCGAAGGCACCAAAGGGCCCGTTCCACACCAGCGTCTTGCAGCGTGCCAAGACTGAAACGACCTGCTCGACGCTGCGTGGGCCGATGTCCAGAATCATATCTTTTGTGCCAACCTTGTCGACATCAACGACGCGCCAGGGCGTATGGGCCTCGAACTTTTCAGCCACCACGACGTCGACGGGGAGCACGATTTCGCGCTTCGCAATCTTGGCCTTGTCCACGATTTCGCGCGCGGTAGCGACGAGGTCGGCTTCTACGAGCGATTTGCCGACGTTCTTGCCTTGCGCGAGCAAGAATGTATTGGCCATGGCGCCACCGATGATCAGCGCATTCACTTTATCGAGCAGGTTGCCGACCAGGTCGAGCTTGGTGGAAATCTTGGCACCGCCGACAATTGCTGCCAATGGCCGTTCCGGCTGCTCGAGCGCCCTGGCGAGTGCCTCAAGCTCTGCCTGCATGGTGCGCCCTGCATAAGCAGGCAGCTTGTGGCCAAGGCCCTCGGTGGAAGCGTGAGCGCGGTGTGCAGCCGAAAAGGCGTCATTGACCCAGATGTCGCCCAGCCTGGCGAGCGCGGCGACGAACGCCGCGTCGTTTTTCTCTTCGCCGGCGTGGAAGCGGGTGTTCTCAAGACAAAGGATGTCGCCGGGCTTCATCGCGGCGACCGCACGCTCCGCCACTTCGCCGATGCAGTCGTCGGCAAATTTCACCGGCCGCTTGATGATACGAGCTACTTCGGCGGCGACGGGTTTCAGCGATTGCTTTGGATCGCGCCCCTTCGGCCGGCCGAAATGCGAAAGCAGGATGACCTTGCCGCCCTTGTCGGCAATTTCAGCGATCGCGGGTGCGGCGCGCTCAATGCGGGTCGCGTCGGTGACGACACCATTCTCTACCGGCACGTTGAGATCGACGCGTACCAGGACGCGCTTACCCTTCACATCGACTCGATCGAGAGTGCGGAATTTGTCCATCGGGGCGCTCACTCGTCATGGCCGGGCTTGGTCCGGTCATCCACGTCTTCGCGAAACGAACAATCGTGAGACATGGATATCCGGCACAACGCCGGATGTGACGAAATCAAGAGTCTCGCTAAATCAACTTCCCCATCGCCACGGCGGTGTCCGCCATGCGGTTGGAGAAGCCCCACTCGTTGTCATACCAGGCCATGACCCGCACCAGCGTGCCGTTCATGACCTTGGTCTGATCCATATGGAACGTGGAGGAGTGCGGATCGTGGTTGAAGTCGATCGAGACATTGGGGTCGTTTGTGTAGGCGAGAATGCCCTTAAGCTGCTGCTCCGAAGCGCGCTTCATGGCGTCGTTGACTTCTTCTTTTGTGGTCGCCTTCTTCGCAACGATTTTCAGGTCGATCACCGAGACATTCGGGGTGGGGACGCGGATGGCAACGCCGTCGAGCTTGCCCTTGAGCTCCGGCAGCACCAGGCCGATCGCCTTGGCTGCGCCGGTCGAGGTGGGAATCATCGACAGCGCGGCAGCGCGCCCGCGATAGAGATCCTTGTGCATGGTGTCGAGCGTCGGCTGGTCGCCCGTGTAGGCATGGATCGTGGTCATGAATCCGGTTTCGATACCGACTGCGTCGTTGAGCACCTTGGCGACCGGCGCAAGGCAATTGGTGGTGCACGAGCCGTTGGAAACGACCTTGTGATCTTTCGTCAGCTTGTCGTGGTTGACGCCGAAAACCACGGTGAAATCGGCTCCGTCGGCGGGCGCCGAAATCAGCACGCGCTTGGCACCGGCGGTCAGATGCGCCGCGGCCTTGTCCTTGGCCGTGAACAAGCCGGTGCACTCGAGCGCAATATCGACGCCGAGATCCTTCCACGGCAACTTCGAGGGATCGCGCTCGGCGGTCACCTTGATGGCGCCGTTGCCGACGCTGATGCTGTCGCCCTTTACGGTGACTTCACCAGGAAAGCGGCCGTGCACGCTGTCATAGCGCAACAGGTGGGCGTTGGTTTCGACAGGGCCCAGATCGTTTAAGGCAACGACCTCGATGTCCTTGCGATCGGCTTCAGCGATGGCACGCAGAATGTTGCGCCCGATACGGCCAAATCCGTTGATGGCAACGCGTACTGTCATGGAAACACTCCCGGCTATTCTAGATAGTAAGATGTTGATGCCCGGCACAAGGCCGGACATGGCCATCTAACCCAGCTTTTTTAGCGCCGCAGCGGCAATCGCTTCAGCGGTAATCCCGAATTTCTTGTACAGTTCCTTGTACGGCGCGCTCGCGCCGAACGAATTCATTCCGATGAAGATTCCATCGGAACCGATAAT
>DASSIJ010000303.1:0-40901 GCA_035692045.1 Pseudolabrys sp.
CGACACCAAGGTGTTGCTCGTCATGTCGCTGCATTTGATGTCGCCGAGATCGCTGTTTTTGATCGTCTTGAGTACCTGCGCTTTCGTCCCCAAGACCGCGTTATTCGATTCCGCTATGTAGCGGTCGATAACGGCAGACAGGGTCGGATCTTCCTTCTGTTCGAGCCCGCCTGGGCGCTTGAGTTCCGCCTCGCGTTTGACAATCCAGGCATTGGCCGCCTGTTTACGGTCGAAAGTTTCGGCTTCGCGGTGGACGATGGCGCCGCCTTTTTTAATGACGATCTGCGCGGTAAAAGCCTTGGAGCCGTCTTTGCGAGTCCGTCCAATGATTGTGCCCATGTTGTGAGTCGGTCCAATCCGGTACGAAATAAGGCGAGAAAGTACGACGCCGTCGTACCACGGATGGCGAAATAGGCCAAAATCGGCCCGAAACGGTACGACATGAGCTGACAAAATTAAATGAAATGACTGAAAAACAACAAAAATCCAGAAAAGTGACGTCCCGGCGCTTTTGTGTCGCTCCGATGATGGAATGGACCGATCGGCACTGTCGGTTTTTCCACCGGCTGCTGACGCGCCGGGCGTTGATTTACACTGAAATGCTCACTACTGGCGCAGTGCTGCGTGGAGATCGCAAACGGCTGCTTGGGTTCGACGCGTTCGAGCATCCGGTCGCCCTGCAGTTGGGTGGATGTGACCCACAGGCGCTCGCCCAGGCTGCATGCATCGGAGAGGATTTCGGTTACGACGAGATCAATCTCAATGTGGGTTGTCCGTCCGACCGCGTTCAAGAGGGGCGCTTCGGTGCCTGCCTGATGGCCGAGCCTTCGCTGGTTGGTGATTGTGTGGTTGCCTTGAGGTCTGCCGTCAAAGTTCCAGTGACGGTTAAGTGCCGTATCGGAATCGATGACCAGAATCCGGATGAGGCACTGTTTGCTTTTGCCGACACGGTAATGGCGGCCGGAGTTGATGCGCTGATTGTCCACGCTCGGAAGGCCTGGCTAAAAGGGCTATCACCGCGAGAAAATCGCGAGGTGCCGCCGCTCGACTACGCACTCGTTCACCGGCTCAAGGCGACGCACCCGGATCTCGAGATCGTCCTGAATGGCGGAATCGCGACTCTTGATCAGGCGCGAACTCAGCTTGACGCGTTGGACGGTGTCATGATGGGGAGGGCGGCCTATCAAGAGCCGTGGCGATTGCTCGAGGTTGATCCCGCTATCTTTGATACTCCGGCTCCATTTGGGTCACCGAAGGAGGCCGCGTTGGCGCTTATTCCCTATATCGATCGCGAGTTGGCGAAAGACGTGCGGCTTCACGCCATTACGCGCCATGTATTGGGCCTGTTCCGCGCTATTCCTGGCGCTCGCGCCTTTCGAAGGCATCTGGCGACTGAGGCGGTCAAGCCCGGTGCCGGAGCAGCCGTCATGGCTGATGCGCTCGCGCTGTTGCTGGACAGAGGTGCCGATTTAGAGCACATCGCGGCCTGACTTTACGCCCGCCGCGCCTTTTTTCTCGAGGAAACATGTTGCTGGGATATCCGCTCGGCGAACTCGCCTTGCTTGCGCTGTTGATAGCTGGCGCTGGCATTCTGGTGGGCGTTCTCGCCGGACTATTCGGGATTGGCGGCGGCGCCATCATCGTGCCGGTTCTGTACGAAGTTTTTCGCATACTGGATGTGCCCGAAGAGGTTCGCATCCAAATCTGCATTGGAACTTCGCTGGCGATTATTGTGCCTACGACAGTGGGTTCTTACCTTGGGCACAAGAATAAAGGCGCGGTCATTCCCGAGGTGGTTCGCGTCTGGACGCTTCCCGCAATCATCGGCGTTGCAGTCGGCTCGACTACGGCATCTTTTGCGCCTGCGCCGGTGTTCAAAATTGCCTTCCTTTTTTTCGTGACCTTCATTGCCGTACGCATGCTTTTCGGCGGAGAGCGTTGGAAGCTTGGGGACCAATTGCCCGGCCGTCGCCCGCTCGCCATCTATGGGTTTGTTACTGGCCTATTTTCATCTTTGGTGGGCGTGAGCGGTGGCGCGATATCGAACGCAGTCCTCACGCTCTATGGACGACCAATGCACCAGGCGGTTGGTACATCCGCAGGAGTTGGGGTGCCTATCACGATTGCCGGTGCGATCGGCTACATGTTTGCCGGTTGGCCGTACATGGCGCAGCTGCCCCCTCTTTCGATCGGGTTTGTTTCGCTGATCGGCTTCGCGCTAATGGCGCCCGTATCTAGCTACACCACGATTTACGGCGTACGGCTGGCGCATTGGCTGCCGAGGCGCAAACTGGAAATTGCCTTCGGTATTTTCCTGCTCCTGGTCGCGCTGCGTTTTGCCGTGAGCATGATTTGAGCGCCGAAGTTCAGGGCGTTCCACGCATGCGCAACCTATCGCCGCGCACCTCCCAACTTTGTAACCGGTTGAGAAAGCTCATGCCGAGCAAATTGTTCTTCAATTGGCCCGGCTGCGCTACCAGTGCAGGCACCGATCGTTCGGTTAGTCCGCCGACAGCGAGCCGGTCGAGCGTTACCGCAGCGGCGCGTGTGCGTCCGTTAGCCGTATCGATGTTGACGGTGTAATTGAGAACCTCAATCGGCAATCCGGCTGCCTTGGCCGCTTCCTGCGTGAGCACCACCGAACTTGCGCCGGTATCAAGGACCATCGGAATCCTTGTGCCATTGACGTGCGCTGCGACCGCAAAATCGCCGCCATGCCCGCGAACGACTTCAACATTGCGGCCATGACCGGCCACATGGCCGGGTACAAGTTCTGCGATCACGCGATCGGCAACCTCGCGCAATTCGAAACGGTAGCTGTAGCCAACCACGAGCAGCAAGCCGATCACGGTCCAGAAAAGGGTTGCCTCGATGGCCTTCGACAGACGTTCGCGAAACAGTGTCAAGACGAGACCACCAAGGAAGACAACCAGAACAATTTTGAGCGCGAGCCCACCTACGTCATGCCGGAGCAAATTGGTGATGGCATCCTGGTCGCTGCTCGCGATCAGAGCTGCAAGCGACAGGGCTACACCGAGCAAGAGGGACCAGATGAGGCGGCGGCTCACAGCATCATCTCGTCGCTGCAGAGGCTTTGCCGACATTGCGGGCTGCCAGACGGGCGGGCAATTCGCCCATCACTCGGCTGCGTTCGGACGCGCTCATCGTGGCCCAACGTGCGATCTCATCGATCGTGCGGCCGCAGCCGAGACACAGGCCATTGCGGGCATCAAGGGTACAAATTTTGACGCAAGGTGTCTCAATCATGGAACTGTCTCGGCCGCATTGGCTGGGACCATAACCGCGGCGGGCGGGAACGCAATTGCGGGATTGTCGCAAGACTAACGCCTAAGTACCCGCTCTAAACAGTGGCCGGCGGCTGAACTGCTCCTTCTCATTCGGCGGCAGATTGCGCTCGTTGGTCGAGGCGATCGGCGGCGCTGTTTCGGGCATCGGTGCCATCGCCGCCACAACCCGCTCCGGCGGAAATGTGACGATAACCTCGGTACCAATCCGCAATTTGGACTTCAAGGTAAACGTACCGCCATGAAGGTCGACCAGGCTTTTCGCAATTGGCAGGCCGAGGCCGGCGCCCTGTTCCGCCGATTTGATCGAATTCGATCCCTGACCAAAGGAAGCGAGCACGATTGGAATTTCCTCTTCCGGGATGCCGGGTCCCGTATCTTTCACGCTGATGTACTGGCCGCCAGTGGCGGTCCACCCGACCTTCAGCCAGATATCGCCTGTCTGTGGGGTGAATTTTATCGCGTTCGAGAGCAGGTTGAGACAGATCTGGCGGATCGCGCGTTCGTCGGCCCAAAGCCGGGGGAGTTCGGGCTCAAATACTTCATGGAGCGTAATGCGGCGGCTGCTGGCACGCAGCTTCAGAAGGTGATGACAATCCTCGACGATCGCTACGAGTGACACGGATTCCTCGTTGAGCTCGTAGCGGCCCGCTTCGATGCGTGACAGGTCGAGAATTTCGTTGATCAGACCGAGCAGGTGCACTCCGGAGTTATGAATATCTGAGGAATATTCCCTGTAGGCGGGGACTGCATGCGCACCGAATACTTCAGTCTTCATCACCTCAGAAAAACCAAGGATCGCGTTCAGCGGTGTTCGCAGTTCATGGCTCATCTGGGCAAGAAATCGCGACTTGGCGATATTCGCCGCCTCCGCGCACCGGCGGGCTTCGTCGGAGATCGCCTTCGCCTGCTCAAGTTCACCAATCAACGCATCTTTTTCCGCGCGCGCTTCCATTGTAGCTAGAGTGCTGGAATAGAGGCGATAAGTGAGGGCGGCGAAATATCCTTGGGCAGTCAATGCCATCATCGCGAGGATGTAGTCGCGCAGCGTTCCCTGCAGGATAAAGTCAAGCGCGACCGCCGTCGTAACCGGAAAAGTTGCGGTGAAAACTGCCGTCGGCAAGCTCGAGGCCAGCATGCTGGATACCGCCACGACCAACAGCATGACGAAAAGCATGAAAGTGCTCGAGCTCTCGTCGGCGCCGACCGGGTGGATCAGGATGAACATCCAGGCCAGTCCGTAGAATAGATCCAGCACCACAAATCGCAGACGCCACGCATGCGCCGAAATCTCGCTCATCGGTCGTTCGAGAAATTGCCGACACTTCCTGACCGTGATGGCGTGGATGACCAGCACGGCAGCAGTCCAGGCACCGGCTCTGAGCGCGCCGCTCCATATGCTCGACATGAAACCGACAGTCGCGACGAGAAGCAGGATGACCAGTGAAGCGGAAAGTCGATTTTGCGCGTATTGCCGGAGCAGTTCGTAATCGAAGGCCGGACGGGTGCCGCTCGAGGATGTCAGGCGATCACGTGCTTCGCGCACGTATTGCGCGGCCAGGCGCCGCTTCACGGGAGAGGTTTCCGGAGGCAGCGCGGCAAGATCGGGATGTTCGCCTGGAATTGGCATTAATAGGCACTGGTACTTACAAAGACCGCCGGCAGCGTTGCGCAAAATCCTTAAGACCAAGCTTAAGAGCGACCTAAAGACCCTGGTTAACGATTGCTTACTCCCTTTGACAGGGGTTTTCGGCCATGTTCGGCTGGGGAAATCGCTACCGGATTGGAAGTGCCATGAAGCTCTATGACAGCACGTTCGCCCCGAACCCACGTCGCGTGCGTATTTTCCTCGCTGAGAAGGGTATCGCCGTGCCAACCGAACAGGTCGACATCGCGCGGCAGGAGCATAAGACGCCGGAATATGCGGCGATCAATCCATTGCAGCGTATGCCATCGCTCGTGCTCGATGACGGCACGATCATCACCGAATCGATTGCGATCTGTCGATATTTCGAAATGCTGCGTCCTGAGCCGCCGCTATTCGGCGTTGGCTCCAAAGATACCGCGATCGTGGAGATGTGGAATCGACGGGCAGAGATCAATTTTCTGGCCAATGTGGCGGCAGTATTCCGTCACACTCATCCGGCGATGAAAGACCTGGAGGTGCCGCAGGTGCCAGCCTGGGCCGAGGCCAACCGGCCGCGCGTCTCCTGGTTTCTGGAAATGCTCGATCGTGAACTTGCGACACGCGAATTTGTTGCCGGCGACCGTTATACGGTCGCCGACATTACCATGCAGGTTGCGGTCGATTTCATGAAGCCGGGACGACTCTCCATGCCAGACGGTGCGACCAATGTGAAACGTTGGCACACCGCGGTGTCAGCGCGGCCCAGCGCAGGCGCATGACAGGGACTTCCATGCACCAATAATCAGCGGTCCAGCAATGCGATCAGGCTGGACGTATCCCAGCGCTTGCCACCCATCGCCTGGATTTCCGAATAGAACTGGTCGACGAGGGCTGTGACCGGAAGGTGTGCACCGTTCTTCCGCGCCTCACCCAGACAAATCCCCAAGTCCTTGCGCATCCAGTCAACCGCAAATCCGAAGTCGAATTTGTTCGCCGCCATCGTTTTGTAACGATTCTCCATTTGCCAGGATTGCGCGGCGCCTTTGGAGATTGTGGCAATCAGTTTTTCGATATCCAGCCCGGATTTTTTTGCGAAGTGCAGACCTTCTGCCAAACCCTGTACCAGTCCAGCGATGCAGATCTGGTTGACCATCTTCGAGAGTTGCCCCGACCCGGGCGATCCCTGCAGATTGCAGGCGCGCGCATAAGCTGCGATGATTTTCTCGGCCCGAGCGAATGGTTCGGCATCGCCGCCGCACATCACCGTCAATGCGCCATTTTCGGCGCCGGCCTGACCGCCGGATACCGGCGCATCGATGAAATCGAAACCACCTTTCCTTGCGGCTGCGTAAAGTTCGCGCGCAATTTCCGCTGAGGCGGTGGTGTGATCGACGAATACCTTTCCCTTGCCCATCCCGGCAAAAGCGCCGTTCGGACCCAATGTTACCTCGCGTAGATCGTCATCGTTGCCGACACACGCCATAACGAAGTCCTGACCCTCGGCTGCAGCTTTGGGAGTGGGGGCCGACTTGCCGCCGTGCTGCTTGACCCATTGGTCGGCCTTGGCGGCAGTCCGGTTGTAGACGGTTACGTCGTGCCCGCCTTTGTTCTTCAAATGCCCCGCCATGGGGTAGCCCATAACTCCCAGGCCCAGAAACGCTACCTTCGCCATCGTAAATCTCCCTCACCAATTTCCAGTATCCCTTGGCCGGCCGTAGCCGATGCCTATCTGCCAATAGTCATTGCCGGGGCAGGTGCGTCAACCGGTCTCGGTCGTAGCTCTCCACATTGACCAGCCTGCTGCCTTGCCTATGGTGGCGCCGACAAAATGGACGGTGATCATGACCGTGAACAAAGAGCAGGTGCTTGCGGCCTTGGCCAAGGTGCCATCGCCAGGCGGCACGGCCTTGCCTGATGCGCGCGTGCTCTCAGACGTCGTCGTTTCCGAGGGCAAGGTCTTCTTCTCGCTGACGGTTGATGCGACCGCCGTGAAGATGTGGGAGCCCGTACGCAAGGCGGCGGAAGACGCAGTGCGTGCCATTCCCGGTGTGCAATCGGCGTTGGTTGCATTGACTGCCGAGAGATCCGCGGGTCCCGCCGCCCGTGCGCCGCGTGCCGCGCACCCCACCGACAAGGTTCAGCCGGGCATTCCCGGTGTCGACGCGGTCATCGCAGTCGCCTCAGGGAAGGGCGGGGTCGGCAAATCGACCACGGCCGTCAATCTGGCGCTGGGGCTGCGTGATCTGGGTTTAAAGGTCGGCATGCTCGACGCCGATATCTACGGCCCGTCGCTCCCAAAGCTGCTGGCGATCAAGGAAAAACCACAGACCATTGGCGGCACGCGTCTTAAACCAATCGAACGCTATGGCCTCACTGTGATGTCAATCGGGTTCCTGATCGATGAAGATACGCCGATGATCTGGCGTGGGCCTATGGTGATGTCGGCGATCACCCAAATGTTGCGCGAGGTCGAGTGGGGCAAACTCGATGTCATGGTCGTTGATATGCCGCCTGGCACCGGGGACGCACAGCTCACGATGGCGCAGCAGGTCCCGCTGAAGGGTGCGGTGATTGTTTCTACGCCGCAGGATCTCGCGTTGATTGACGCGCGACGCGGGGTCGCCATGTTCAAGCGCGTGAATGTGCCCGTGCTCGGCGTGGTCGAGAACATGAGCTATGTCCTGTGTCCGAGCTGCGGTACGCGGTCCGATATTTTCGGCCATGGCGGAGCTCGGCATGAGGCGGAACGGCTTGGCGTACCGTTCCTCGGTGAGGTGCCCCTGCATATGACCATCCGGGAAAAATCGGATGCCGGACTGCCAGTGGTTGCAACGGAGCCGGACGGCGAGCACGCCCGCATTTATCGCGACATCGCGACCAAAGTCCTTGCCCAACTTAAGGGCGCGTCTGCTGGCCGGGCGGCCCCCAAGATCGTGATTGAGGCTTAGATATTGGGATTTCGTCTCTGGCGAAATGACTAGGCGATTTACGTGATTTCTGCCTTGTGTGCTTTGCGGCTCCGCAGCATTGTACCTGTTCTGTCCGACGTGTTCGCTGATGAGGGGTGAAAGAGGAAGCGTGCGGACGCCCAGATGGAGGAACAAATGAAACGACGACAATTTTTGACTGCAATGGGTGCCGGCGCCGCCGCCACCGCGATTGCCGCGCCGGCGATCGCGCAATCGTCCCCGACCTTGAAATGGCGATTGACGGCAAGCTGGCCGAAATCCCTTGATACGTTGTACGGCACTTGCGAGATGCTTTCGAAATATGTGTCGGAAGCAACCGATGGCAAATTCCAGATTCAGTCATTCGCTGCCGGTGAAATCGTGCCCGGCCTGCAGGTCCTTGACGCGGTCCAAAACGGCACGGTCGAACTGGGTCACAGTGCTCAGTACTACTACATTGGCAAGGATCCGACCTGGGCCTTGTTCTGCGCCGTTCCGTTCGGACTCAATTCCCGTCAACAGAACGCATGGTTTTATCATGGTGACGGCCAGAAACTGATCGACGAGTTTGGTGCCAAATTCAACACCAAGTGTCTGCTCGCCGGTAACACCGGCTGCCAGATGGGCGGCTGGTTCAACAGGGAAATCAAGGAGCCCGGGGACTTCAAAGGACTCAAGATGCGCATTGGTGGCTGGGCCGGCAAGACGCTCGCCAAGCTTGGCCTTGTCGCGCAGCAGATCGCCGGAGGCGATATTTATCCGGCGCTGGAGAAGGGTACAATCGACGCCGCCGAATGGGTCGGGCCCTACGATGATGAGAAGCTCGGCTTCCAAAAGATCGTCAAGTACTACTATTACCCCGGCTGGTGGGAAGGCGGTACTGCCAACCACCTGCTGATCAATCTTGCGAAGTGGAACGAACTTCCGAAATCATACCAATCTATCCTGGAAGCGGCGGCCGCGGCATGCAATGTGAAACAGCAAGCCGACTACGATGCGAAGAACCCGCAAGCCTTGAAGCGGCTAGTTGCCAGCGGCACTCAGCTGCGTCCGTTCACGCAAGCGACAATGGAGGCCTGTCTTAAGGCATCGAATGAAGTGAATGTCGAAACCTCGGCCACCAATGCTGACTACAAGAAGGTGCTGGACTCGATGGCGGCATTTCGGCGCGACGAGTATCTCTGGTGGCAGGTCGCTGAATACGGATTCGACACCTTTATGATCCGCAGTGGCGCAAAAGGCTGAGAGAGCCCAAAGCAAACACGTTGAGGGGCCGGCCTAAAAGCTGGCCCCTTTCATTTTTGGCCAAGAAATGGGCCGTTCTTTTCCATTTACAACTTTTGTTTAACCCGTACAGACTGGATTTAGCGAGGGTGCTCCGTCATGGTCTAAGCCAGTCCCGATGGCAATTCGTAGCCGGGGAGTGGCGGGAGCTTCCGCACAAAAAAGAGGGGGAAATGGAATGAAACGTCGTCAATTTATCAAGACTGCCGGTCTTGGCATCGCCGCAAGCGCGGTTGCCGCGCCGGCAATCGCGCAATCGATGCCCGAGATCAAATGGCGGATGACCTGCAGCTGGCCAAAATCGCTGGATACGCTGTATGGCGCCGCTGAAATCATGGCGAAAAACGTTGCTGAGGCGACCGACAATAAATTTCAGATCCAGGTTTTTGCCGGCGGCGAAATCGTACCCGCGCTGCAAGCCTTGGATGCGGCATCGAGCGGAACCGTCGAAATCGGCCACTCGGCTTCTTATTATTATTTCGGCAAAGATCCGACATTCGCGTTCGGCACTTCGGTCGCGTTTGGCCCCAATCAGCGCCAGAACCAGGCATGGATGATCCATGGTGGCGGGATGGATCTTCTGAACAACTTCTACAAGAAGTTCAACGTCACCGCGTTAATGGCTGCCAACACTGGTTGTCAGATGGGTGGATGGTTCCGCAAGGAGATCAACACAGTTGATGACCTCAAGGGTCTGAAATTCCGAATCGGCGGCTTCCCGGGCAGGGTGCTGGCGAAACTTGGCGTGGTCCCGCAACAGATCGCCGGCGGCGATATTTTCCCGGCGCTGGAAAAGGGCACCATCGACGCCGCCGAATGGGTCGGTCCGTACGATGATGAAAAGCTCGGTTTCCAGAAGATCGCGCCGCATTACTATTACCCGGGTTGGTGGGAGGGCGGATCGATGATCTTTGCCTTCGTCAATCTCGATAAGTGGAATTCGCTGCCGAAAGCCTATCAGGCAGCTCTGACGGCCGCCGGCCACTATGCCAACACCTGGTCGATGGCGAAATACGACGCCGCAAATCCGCAGGCACTAAAGCGGCTTGTTGCTGGCGGCGCCCAGCTCAGGCCTTTCTCGCCGGCGATCATGGACGCCTGCTACAAGGCAGCGGCGGAACTGCACAATGAAGTTGCCGCAACCAACGCGGACTTCAAGAAGGTGCTCGATGCGATGCTGGCCTTCCGCAATGATCAATATCTGTGGTGGCAAGTCGCGGAATACAGCTACGACAGTTACATGATACGCGCGCGTGCGCGCGGCTAAGCATCAAACGAAGCGATGAGGCCCCGGAACCTGGTTCCGGGGCCTCGGCTTTTCCGTAGTGAGTGGCAATCTTATTTGAAATTAAGCGGCGGCATTTCCGGCATCTGAATTTCGATCTTGACCTTGGATGGGTCGATCTTGGTCGTCCGATCGATCCAGAATGTAACCGATGACGGCCATAAAATGACAATCGCGACGAGGATCACCATTGATCCGATCCAGGGGATGGCGCCCCAATAGATATCCGATGTCTTGATCGATTTTGGCGCGATGCCTCGCAAATAAAACAATGCAAATCCGAAAGGCGGATGCATGAAGCTCGTTTGAATGTTCGCGCAGATAAGAACGCCGAACCAGATGAGATCGATGCCGAGTTTTTCGGCGGCGGGCGTCAGCATCGGAATAATGATGAAGGCTATTTCGAAAAAATCGAGGAAAAACGCGATCACGAAAATGAAGGCGTTGGTAAAGATCAAGAAACCGACCGGACCTCCAGGCAATGATGTCAGCAGGTCTTCAATCCAGACTTTGCCGCCGACTCCCTGAAATACCAGGCTGAAGACGCGCGCGCCAATCAGGATATAAACCACCATTGCGGTGAGGCGCATGGTCGACGCCATCCCCTGATAGAGCAGCGGCCAGGTCAGCGAGCCGTAGAACCACGCCAACGCGATCGCGCCGACCACGCCCATCGCGCCGGCCTCGGTTGGCGTCGCAAGGCCCATGAAAATTGTTCCCAGCACCAGGAAGATGAGGCCCAGCGACGGGATCATGCCGCGCATGCATCGCTTCCACAGCTCCCAGCCCTGGAGTGTGCGAGCCTCCTTCGGAAGTGCAGGCACGTCATCCGGCCAGATGATGCTGACGATCAACACCCAACCGCAGAACAACATGACCTGGATGATGCTCGGCCCTATCGCGCCGGCATACATGTCGCCAACCGATCGCCCCATCTGATCGGCCAGGACGACAAGCACGAGCGAGGGTGGAATGAGCTGCGTGATCGTGCCTGACGCCGCGATCACGCCCATGGTATGACGAACCGAGTAGCCGTATTTGAGCATCGGCGTCATGGAGATCACACCCATGGCGATAACCGACGCTGCCACGGTACCGGTAATCGCGCCGAGAATGGCGCCGACGAAAATTACAGCGTACGAGAGACCGCCGCGCACCGGTCCAAAGAGCTGACCGAATGAATCGAGCAGGTCTTCCGCGAGACCGCAACGTTCGAGAATGGCGCCCATAAAGGTGAAAAACGGAATCGCCAACAACAGGTCGTTGGAGACGATACCGAACAGTTGATAGGTCAGGTTGCCGAGAAAGTCGGGGCGGATCAGGCCAAATTCGATGCCCAAGAATCCAAAGAACAGGCCGGTCGCAGCAAGCGAAAACGCCGCCGGATATCCGATGAGCATGAAGAGAACCATGCCCGCAAACATCAGGGGCGCGAGGTTTTCCGCGATCCAACTCATTGCAGCGGCTTTTCGTACTTGAATTCAGCGTCGATGACGTGTTCAAGCGCGGCGACGCGTTTGATGATTTCAGAAACGCCCTGAAACGCCATAAGCGTAAACCCGACCGGCAACAGAAGTTTCACCGGCCAGCGGATCAGCCCGCCCGCATTCGACGAAGCTTCATTGATGTTCCAAGACTCAACGAACCAGGGCCAGGTGAAGTAGACCAGGATAACGCAAATCGGCAGGAGGAAAAGCACGCCGCAGACGATGTCTATCCAGATTTGCGTGCGTTCGGATGCAAACATGCCGTAGAAGAGGTCGACACGCACATGCTCGTTCATCTTGAGCGTGTACGGCGCGCCGAGTAGGACCATCCCGGCGAACATGTACCACTGGATTTCAAGCCAACCGTTTGAACTCTCGCTGAAAACATAGCGGCTAGCGGCATTGCCGGCGCTGATAACGGCTGCCAGCAAAACCAGCCAGTTCGCGACAACGGCCAATTGTGAATTGAACCAGTCGATCCCACGACTGAGCTTCAGCAGAACGTTCACACCCTCTCCCCACAGAGGCCTGAGAAGTTGACCCGGCCCAGCACGTGTCCCCCCACGGACCCCGCCACCTTAATCCGATGCCGCTATCTGCCGTCAATGGAGATTTTGGGGATAGGTCTCGTTATTTAGCCTGATGTTGGGCGCTGCCTTTGCAGCCGGAGCACACCCCCAACCGTCTGCCGGGGGCGGAAAACCCCTCCATTTCGAGCCCGGCGTTCGGGTGTGGGCAAGGTGCGCAATTGCGGCAGCTCAACAATCGCCGAACTAGCCGCCGGTCATGCTCATATGGCGGGGCAGGGCAGGGCCCTGATGTCGTCGATCGATCAGAAAATCATGCCCCTTGGGTTTGCGTGTAATCGCTTCATCGATCGCACCATTCAAGAGGTCATTGCTTGTCGAAGCCCGCAAAGGATTGCGGAGATCAGCGGCATCGTTCTGGCCAAGGCACATGTAAAGTGTGCCGGTGCAAGTAATGCGTACACGGTTGCACGATTCGCAGAAATTATGAGTGAGCGGTGTAATGAAACCCAACCGGCCACCGGTTTCTTTCACGCGCACGTAGCGCGCCGGCCCCCCCGTGCGGTAGTCGATTTCGTCGAGCGTATACCGCCCGGCGACCTGCGCGCGTACGATCGATAGTGGCAAATATTGATCGAGACGCGATTCATCGACATCACCGAGCGGCATTACTTCGATCACGGTGAGATCCATGCCGCGCCCATGCGCCCATTCAAGCAGGCTCGTGATCTCATCCTCATTCACACCCTTGAGTGCAACAGTATTAATCTTGATTTGAAGGCCGGCCGCCTGTGCGGCGTTAATGCCATCGAGGACCTTGCCAAGATCGCCCCAGCGCGTGATTGCTCTGAATTTATCGGGATCAAGCGTATCGAGTGAAACGTTGATGCGGTCGATACCACTTGCCTTGAGTTCCGAAGCATATTTTTCCAGCTGCGAGCCATTGGTGGTCAGTGTGAGCTCTTTGAGCGCACCGCTTTCGAGATGACGTGAAAGCGAAGACACCAGTGTCATGATGCCCCGCCGTACCAGGGGTTCGCCGCCCGTGAGGCGCAGCTTCGTTACGCCTTTTGCGACGAATGCGCTGCACATTCGGTCGAGTTCCTCGAGACTCAGGAGATCTCCTTTCGGCAGAAACGTCATGTGCTCCGACATGCAGTAGACGCAGCGGAAATCGCATCGGTCGGTCACCGATACGCGCAAATAGGTGATGGCGCGCTGGAAGGGATCGACCAGCGCGGCCGGCCTTTGTCGACCACGATCAAGTTCGATTGCGGAGCTGCCGTCAGCCAACACCATCGGTCGGTCCCTGCACAGCGAACACCTCGGTCCGCCTCACTTCATATAGGAATTCCGGTCGATATTGACCATAGCGCCGAACCCGCGTGTGGCCGGCGACGCGCACGCCCACGTAGGGCCGTCTAGTTTTGACGTGGGGCCGAACTGGTCGGCCAGGGCGAGGGCGCCTGCGCCGGTGCTGCCGTCATGGGAGCTGGGGCCGCAGCCGCCGCCGGCTTCGGGCGCGCGGCAGGCTTCTTGGCCGCAGGTTTCTTTGGTGCCGGTTTCTTTGCCACCGAGGGACCTCCCGGTGTGAGTTCAACGACCACGGGATTGGGACGCAATCTCGGCGGCTCACCGGTGGCCGTGATCGCCTCGAGTCTTTCCGTTTCCGGCTGGTAGCCGTTGAGCGTGAAAGTGACCGAGGAAGCTGCATCTACCGGTAGCGCAAGCGCGCACGGCGTGCGGCAGGTCTGGCCATTGGATGCCTTCGCTTCGGCGCCCGGCGGTTCCGATTCGAGACTTACCGTATCCAGGGAAGGCCCTGGTTTAAGAGCATCGAGATTCATCCAGTCAGAGTTTGACGAACACGCGGCGAGCGCAAGCGCGCTGCCGATAACCGCGAGAACTCGGTACATCATATTAACCGTCCCACTCGAGCGACTTGACGCCGCCCGCCCTTTATAAGGATACGGGTGTCGCCATGGAGGTGCAACTGACGGCGCCCCATTAACCTTACCAGATTCACCGCCATTTCGTAGCATACCCGTCAAATTGTAGACGAAATGGCGGCAATTGACGCCGGCAACTGGGCAAAATGGCTGATGGTCCGGTCGGGCCCAAATTCGGTAATCGGGCGCTCGCTGTAGCCAAAGTCGACCGCGATGACCGGGACACCGGCCGCGCGTGCAGTGCGAATATCGGTATTGGAATCTCCAATCATGATGGCGCGTTGCGTCGTGCCCCCTGCGGCAGCGATGGTTCGCCGCAGAATTTCGGGATCCGGTTTCTGAATGCCGAAGGTGTCCCGGCCGCAGATCGCTGCGAACCGGTCTGCGAGCTTGAACTGATCAAGCAGACGCACCGATAGCCGTTCAAGCTTGTTCGTGCACACTGCAAGCCGATGCCCATGTGCGCCGAGCGTATCCAGCGCCTCCGTTAACCCGGGAAAAGGTCGTGAACGGTCAGCGATGTGGTCCGAATAGTGCCCAATGAAGTCAGTGAACATCTGCTCGAGCCTGGCCGGCGCAAGAACACCGCCCTCGGCCTCGATCCCATTGGCTATCATTGCCTTGACACCGCCGCCGACCAGGTTGCGTGCGGTGTCGTAAGGCAATGGCGCCAAACCTTCGCGCACGAAAATCACGTTAAGGGTCTCGACGAGATCCGGCGCTGTATCAACCAGGGTGCCGTCGAGGTCAAAGACAATCGTGGGTACAGCCATGACGGGGATCGCTAACCGTCGTTCGGCAACGTTGCAAGGGCGATTTACCGGACGCTGGCGGTCCAGCAAAATTCGGCTATTCAGGAACAGCGATCGGAGCTAGACAGACGTAACACCACCACCGCCAACCGATGTCGCTTTAGCCTGTACCAATGAACGCCGACGCCCAGAAACGCGCAGCCGCCGCTCGTGCTGTTGAATTTGTGCGCCCCGGAATGCGGGTCGGCCTCGGCACTGGATCGACCGCGAAGCATTTCGTAGAGCAAATTGGCGAGCGTGTTCGCTCAGGCCTGAAGATCATTGCGGTACCGACATCGGAGGCGACGCTATCCGATGCAAAGCGTTGCGGCATTGAGCTCACCACACTGGATCAAACGCCCGAGCTTGATCTGACCGTGGACGGCGCTGACGAGATTGGGCCTGACCTTTCCCTGATCAAAGGCGGGGGTGGCGCGTTGCTGCGGGAAAAAATCGTTGCCGCGGCCTCTGCGCGCATGATCGTCATTGCCGATCGCAGCAAAATGGTTACCAGACTCGGCCGGTTTCCTCTGCCAATCGAGGTGGTCCCGTTCGGTCTGCCGGCAACGGAGCGTGCGATTGAGAAGGCCATTGGCGCAATTCAGCAACCCAGCCCACTAACGTTGCGGCGAGGCAAAGACGGCCATCCTTTCGTCACGGATAGCGGCCACTGGATTGTCGACGCTGCACTTGACCGGGTTGACGAGCCCGCCGCGTTGGCGCATGCGCTTTCGGGTGTGCCGGGAGTGGTGGAACACGGTCTGTTTATTGGCCTGGCGCACATGGCCATTGTTGGCGGGCCTGACGGCGTGGAAATCATCGAAGGCCGCAGAATCTCGAGCTAGATGGAGTTTCAAGATGCGTGTTGTTCAGTTCATTAAAAGCACTGTCAGGCCGGCTGGTGCTGTCATTGCGTTGGTTGCGTTCACTGCTGGCGCCACGGCCCAACAGACATCCACAGCGGCCGTGCAGACAGCCAAGGAAATAGTGAGCGTTACCGGTGCCACGGCTCTATTCAATCCCTTGATTGCCGGTGTGGTAGAGCAAGCAAAGAATCTGTTTCTTCAGCAGAACCCAGGTCTGGGCAAGGATCTCAACGAGATTGTCACCAAAATGCGTGCCGACCTTGCGCCGCGCTTTACTGAACTGACCGACGAGGTGGCAAAGCTCTATGCGGCTCACTTCAGTGAGGCGGAGCTCAAGCAAGTGTTGGCGTTCTACAAGTCACCGATAGGCATGAAATTGATTGCCGAACAGCCGAAGGTCGGCGAAGAGAGTCTGAAATTTGCGCAGGACTGGGCAAACAAACTATCCGACCAGGTGATCGCAAATATGCGTGACGAACTGAAAAAGCGGGGTCACGCACTTTGACAGGCGACCGCCGGCGATCGGTCCGCCGGTCGTGGCATAGCAGTTGGTTCGGCTGATGGCGGATCACGACGTCGATCTTTTCGTTATCGGAGCTGGTTCCGGCGGCGTACGCGCCGCGCGCGTCGCTGCGAGCTATGGCGCTCGGGTGATGATCGCCGAGGAATATCGTGTCGGGGGCACATGCGTTATCCGTGGCTGCGTGCCAAAAAAGCTCCTGGTTTATGCCTCGCGATTTTCTGACGAATTCGAGGATGCTGCCGGTTATGGCTGGACAATATCAGAGCCGACATTCCATTGGCCTGCGCTGATCGCCAACAAAGATCGCGAGATTGCACGACTCGAAGCGGCCTACCAAAGCACACTCGAACGCTTCAACGTCAGCCTCGTAAAGAGCCGCGCCGTGCTCGAAGATGCGCACACCGTGCGTCTGGCGACCGGCGCTCGTGTGCGCGCTGAGACGATTCTGATTTCGACCGGCGCGTGGCCGTATTTTGGTCCGAAAATTCCGGGCATCGAGTACGCAATTTCTTCAAATGAGGCTTTCCATCTTGCCAAGTTGCCCAGGCGAATTGTGATCCAGGGCGGAGGCTACATTGCAGTAGAATTTGCCAGTATCTTCGCGGGACTCGGCAGCGAGGTGACGCTGGTATATCGCGGTGAAAATATTCTTCGCGGATTTGACGATGATGTGCGCGAGCACTTGCGCAGCGAGATGCGTGGACGCGGCATCACGGTCAATTGCGGGCACACCGTTACGGCAATCGATAAATCAGGTGACGAATTTGTCACGCAGCTGTCGGACAAGAGTACAATCATTGCGGACAACGTCATGTTTGCGGTCGGTCGCCGCCCGAATGTGATGAGGCTGGGAATTGAAAAATTGAACGTCAAGATTCACGAGCACGGCGGCATCGAGGTTGACGAGTACTCACGGACGACGACACCGAACGTCTACGCCGTTGGCGATGTGACTGACCGAGTCAACCTGACGCCGGTGGCGATCCGGGAAGGCCACGCATTTGCCGACACGGTGTACGGCGGGAAACCCACGCCGGTGGATCACAGCAATGTGCCGACGGCAGTTTTTTCCGAGCCCGAAGTCGGCGTCATTGGACTCACCGAAGCTCAAGCACGCGAACAGTTACGCAAAGTCGATGTCTACAAGACTACGTTTCGTCCAATGAAGGCGACTCTGTCCGGCCGCAACACGCGCTCGTTCATGAAGCTATTGGTCGACGGCGTTACTGACCGCGTCGTCGGTTGCCACATCGTCGGTCCCGACGCAGGCGAGTTGATCCAGGTCGTCGGAATAGCTGTGAAGATGGGTGCAACCAAGGCCGACTTCGATGCCACCATGGCCGTCCATCCGACTGCCGCCGAGGAACTGGTCACCATGCGCGAAAAAGCCGTGAGCTACGGTCGCGCGGCAGCAGAATAATGCCTAAATAACCCAGTTGACTGGAATAACTGGCCTGAGCGGGGCGCTGTCGTGTATAACGCCGGCCAAACGCTGGAGCAGTGCGTAATGGCCGAACGTTGGACGCCCGATAGTTGGCGCAAAAAGCCAATTCAGCAAGTCCCGGATTATCCGGACCGGCAGGCGTTGGCTGACGTCGAGAAGCAACTTGCCACCTTCCCACCGCTGGTGTTTGCCGGCGAAGCGCGCAGTCTGAAGAGACAATTGGCGCGTGTTACAAAGGGTGACGCTTTCCTGCTGCAAGGTGGCGACTGCGCGGAAAGTTTTGCGGAGCATGGCGCCAACAACATCCGCGACTTTTTCAGAATGTTTTTGCAAATGGCGGTGGTGTTGACCTACGCCGCGGCTTCACCGGTGGTGAAGGTAGGCCGCATTGCCGGCCAGTTCGCAAAACCTCGTTCCTCGCCAAGCGAAAAGCGCGACGGAAAGGAATTGCCGAGTTACCGTGGCGATATTATCAATGACATCGCTTTCACCGAAGAGGCGCGTCGCGCGGACCCGCGTCGTCAGATCGAGGCCTATCGGCAGTCGGCTGCAACGCTCAATCTCCTGCGTGCGTTCGCGCAAGGCGGCTATGCCAACCTCGCCAGCGTACGCCAATGGATGCTCGGCTTCGTCAAGGATAGCCCACAGTCTCGACGCTATGTCGAATTGTCGGACCGAATTTCCGAAGCGCTTGGCTTCATGCAGGCCTGCGGCCTCGATCTAGAGGGCCATCCCGAACTGCGCACCACCGAGTTTTATACGAGTCACGAGGCGCTGCTGCTCGGTTTCGAGGAAGCAATGACGCGCGTCGATTCGACGACCGGCGACTGGTACGCGACATCCGGCCACATGTTGTGGATCGGAGATCGCACGCGGCAACATGATCATGCGCATATCGAATACGCGCGCGGGATCAAGAATCCCCTTGGACTGAAATGCGGCCCGTCGAGCAAGCCTGACGACTTATTGCGCCTGATCGAAATCCTGAATCCCGACAATGAGCCGGGCCGGCTCACGCTGATTAGCCGCTTTGGTGCCGAAAAGGTTGGTGAGCTTCTTCCGCCACTCGTCCGCGCCGTACAGCGCGAGGGCAAGATGGTGCTGTGGTCGTGTGATCCGATGCACGGCAACACAATCACCTCGGCGAGCGGTTACAAGACCCGGCCGTTCGATCTGATCTTGAAAGAGGTTCGCAACTTCTTCGAGGTTCACCAGGCCGAAGGCACCTATGCCGGGGGCGTGCATCTGGAGATGACAGGGCAGAATGTCACGGAATGCACTGGCGGCGCCCGTGCAATTAGCGAAGCTGATCTCAACGACCGCTATCACACGGTCTGCGATCCGCGGCTCAACGCGGAGCAGGCGATTGATCTCGCCTTCCTGCTGGCAGAACTGCTCAAGAAAGAGCGGTCTGTACGGACCAAGCCAATGCCAGTGGCTGCCGGACTCTGAGGCCGGAAGTATTCATTCCGATTTGGTGTTAATATCGGTTAGGCAGGCGGCGAGCTCGGTGCGGCTTGCCGCTCCACAACAAATATGTCCGAGCCGGGGAGGCCTTATGAAACATCACTATTGGCAGCCAGCGAAGCTTTGCTTCGCGCTGGCCGTATTACCGATTCTTACGGTCGGAGCTGCAGCGCAGATTGCGGTTTCCGCAAATGACAACAAGGCCGTGCTGGTCAACGGCGCCAATGTGGTGCCGGACACGCCGGCAGCCGACACGGTGAGCATCATCGACCTCGGTGCTTCGCCGCCAAAGGTGATCGGCGAAGTCAAGGCACCGGCCAGCGTGGTCGGGCCGCCACAGAGCGTCGCGATATCGCGCGACGAAAGCTTTGCGCTGGTGACGGGAGCCTTCAAGGTCGATCCGACTAATGCGAAAAAGGCCGTTCCTGATAACAGGCTTTCGGTGATCGACCTCAAGGCCAAGCCGCCTGCGGTTATTGCCACATTGGAAGCCGGCCTTGGCGCAGCAGGCGTATCGATCAACAACACCGGCACGCTGGCGCTGGTCGCAAACCGTAATGAAGGCACCATTTCGGTTTTCACTGTGGCCGGCAACAAGCTTACGCCGGCCGGCAAGATCGACCTCGGTGATCCCAAGTCGGGCCCCAGCCATGTCGCATTCACGCCCGATGGCAAAAGCGCGCTAGTGACGCGCGACGGCGATCATCGAATTTCGATCCTGTCAGTCGATGGCGACAAAGTACAAGACAGTAAGGCGTTCATGATGGGTGGTGTTCGACCCTACAGTCTTGAAATCAGCTCAAAGGGCGATGTCGCCGTGGTCAGCAATCAAGGTGGCGGGCAGGGCGATATCGACACCATCACTGTAATTGACCTCAAGGCAAAGCCCCCACGCGTTGTTGACACGATCAGCGTTGGCCAGACGCCCGAAGGCGTCGGAATGTCCGGTGATGGTGCTTACGTTGCTGTCACGGTGATGAACGGTTCAAACAGACCTAAAAATCACCCGGCTTTCAACGACTACGGCCTGCTGCAGATCTACTCGATCAAGGGAACCAATCTCACAAAAGTCGCGCAGGCCAAAGTCGGTCATTGGTGTCAAGGCGCAGCCTTCAGTAGAAATAATAAGACCGTGGTGATCCAGTGCATGGTCGAAAAAAACCTGCAGGCTTTTAACTTTGACGGCCGCAGTCTGAAGCCAGCGGGCACGGTGCCGCTCAGCGGCGGTGGCGCTGGATTGCGGACGGCGGCGAAGTAGAGACATTGGCTTTCCGGCGGGTGCTGGATCACTCCAGTGCCCGCCGGTCCATTGTATTCGAGTCCATAGCGTCCCGCAGGGCAGCTACTGTTTCGGCCCGCTTTGATCGTTTTTTCGTGCAAATCAGCGATGCAAGCACCCCATTGCCGGATGGGACGTCAAGGCGGTAGAGCTTTCCTATGAGCGTCCGTCCCGCTGAGAAGCTGGCCATCGCCGTCGCGCAACTCAACTCGACCGTTGGCGACCTCGCCGGCAACGTCGAAAAGGTGAAAAGTGCTCGCGCGGCTGCCGCCGCGCAGGGCGCCGACCTGGTTGTCTTTCCGGAGCTGTTCATCGCCGGGTATCCGCCCGAGGATCTGGTGCTCAAGCCGGCATTCCAGAATGCCTGTCGGTCAGCCATCGAAGCGCTGGCACGAGAAACTGCCTCCGCGGGACCGGCTCTGCTGGTTGGCACGCCATGGCTCGACGGCGGGAAGCTTCATAACGCTGTCGCGCTGCTCGATGGCGGCGCCATCGCTGCCCTGCGCTACAAGGTTGATCTTCCTAACTACGGCGTATTCGATGAAAAACGCGTGTTCGTGCCGGGGCCGATGCCAGGACCGGTGAATTTCCGCGGGGTCCGCCTGGGGCTTCCGATCTGTGAGGATATCTGGGGCGCTGAGGTCGTTGAGTGTCTGGCAGAAACAGGCGCGGAGATGCTCATTGTCCCGAACGGCTCGCCATACTGGCGGCAGAAGGGCGACGTACGTCTGAATATTGCGATCGCGCGCGTAACCGAGCAGGGACTGCCGACGGTCTATGTCAATCAGGTAGGCGGTCAGGACGAGTTGGTGTTCGACGGCGTGTCGTTCGGTTTGCATGCGGATTGCTCGCTTGCATTCCAACTCGCTGCTTTTGAAGAGACGATCGTCACCACCCAGTGGGTTCGCCGCAACGGCACCTGGCGCTGCGAGAATGGCCCGGTGGTCGGGAGCGTGGAAGCCGATCGTGCCGACTACACGGCCTGCGTGCTGGGTCTGCGAGACTACGTCAACAAAAATGGATTTCCGGGCGTCGTGCTGGGCTTGTCCGGCGGCATCGATTCTGCCTTGTGCAGCGCGATGGCGGTCGATGCTTTGGGTGCGGGGCGAGTCCGCTGCATAATGCTTCCGTATAAGTTCACCTCGCAGGAGTCGCTCAAGGATGCCGCAGCGTGCGCCAGGGCGCTCGGCGTGCGCTATGAGACGTTGCCGATCGCATCGGCAGTGGAGGGGTTCGAAGCGGCACTTGCACCGGCTTTTTCGGGCGTACCGCGCGATGTCACAGAGGAAAACTTGCAGGCCCGTGCGCGCGGCACGATGCTCATGGCGATTTCCAACAAGTTCAATCTCATGGTGGTGACGACCGGAAACAAATCGGAAATGTCGGTCGGCTATGCGACTCTCTATGGCGACATGAATGGGGGCTTCAATCCGATCAAGGACCTGTACAAAACCGAGGTGTTCCGGCTAGCTCGCTTGCGCAACGGCTGGAAGCCGGAAGGTGCCAAAGGACCGGATGGGCCGGTTATTCCCGAAAATATCATTACACGGCCGCCAACCGCAGAATTGCGGGAAAATCAGAAGGACGAAGACTCCCTGCCAGCTTATGCGGTGCTTGATCCCATCCTCGAGCGCCTCGTTGAGCGCGAGGAGCCGGTGTCCGCTATCGTCAACGCCGGTTTCGACCGCGATACCGTGATGCGCGTTGATCGCATGATCAATATCGCGGAATATAAACGCCGTCAGGCAGCCCCCGGCGTGAAGGTCACGCTCAAGAATTTCGGCCGCGACCGGCGCTATCCGATCACAAATCGTTTCCGCGATCCGGGCACGCCAATGCCGCCGCCCGATGTTTCCTTGATCACCGGCAAGCCCGTAAAGTCTGAGGCATTCGACTTTTGACCGACTACACTATCGCGTCGGCAGAAAGGTCGGGCCGACCGTGCGTACAGTGCGTTTGCCGGGAGCAGTTTGGTCAGGCGCCTCCGCAGCTGGAGCCGAATCCGCGGGCGTAGTTGCCGGTGCGGGTGCTGACGTACGCTGTTCGGGCCGGATTGGCTTGCCATCGGCGCCGATCCGCGGTTGGGAGAGTTGTTTGGCGTTCTGCTCGGTAACGACCACGTCGCCCGGAACGACCGTATCGTCCGGGCCAAGGGCCTTGAGCGTTTGCGCCCAGCTTTCCCCGGGCCGGCGACAACTGCAGGCAGGGTCCACCGCCTTGCGATACTGGAAGGCGGTCGGAAGCTCTGTGTAGGGTCTGCCATTGAGCGAAACCGCCTGCGCCACTTCCTCGCCTGGATTGTGATAGGTGTAGAGCGAAACTTCGGACGCCGGACACATGCGCTGGCAGCTTTGCTCGTCATCGCGGAAGCGATCGGGCGACGTCGAGTAGGAAATCGGGAAATAAAAACCATCACAGGTTCGTACGCACACGGTCCGGAAGGTCCCGCCCATTGGTCCAAGGGGCGTCGAAACCACACTGCCGCCGCCATTGTCACCAAACAGACGATCCCAGAAACCGCCCTGCTGGCCGGCGAGAGCGGCGGAGCGATATTGCGCGCCGCATCCATTGTCACCCAGCGCGATCAATAGTCCCCGGCGTTGGGCAGCACGCTCAGTGGTGCCGCCGTTGAGCCGCTCCAAATCAGTTCGCATGCGCTGAAGCGCGTTGCGCTGCTGATCGATCTGCCGGTTCAGACCGCCGCATTGCGGCGGCATATTGCTGAAGATCGAGAAAAAGCCGAAGTTTTCGCACCCGACCCGACGCGACTGTGCCACCAGCCGGTCGACTTCGAATTGCTGGCGATTGACCGTGTCCTCGATGCGGCGGATCTGTTCAACGCGTGCCGGATCGGCGTTGCCTCGATCAAGCGTTGCGAGTTGGGCTTCCAGCCGCTGGCAGGCGGGATTGGACGACTGGGCGTGCGCCAAAGCAAGGCCCGTCAGCACCAGCAAGGCGGCAGTCGCCCCACACTTATAGGATAGACCCCTCATGCGTGGGCACTCTAGGCTGAGAATCACATTGGCGCGAGCCTTGTTGTCAGTGCGCGCGTGCGACTTCAGAACGCAGGTTCCAGAGGACGCCGGAAACGATAATCATGGCGCCAAGCAAGACGAAAACGTCAAGTCGCTCGCCGTAGAAAGCCCAGCCAACGACTGCGATCAGTGGAATACGCATGAAATCCAGGGGCACAACCAGAGTCGCATCGCCGGATCGGAATGCGTTACTCAGGCAATAGTGGGATGTGAGTCCCGCAATGCCGACCCCGATTGCAGGCAAAATGTGACGGGGTTCGAATCGCAAAAACACGGTCGGGTCGCTGCCGATGAGCGAGAGAGGGAGCTGGATTACCGCCATCCAAAACACGATGCCAAATGTGGTCTCGGTTTTTGTCAGCTGCTTGGTTGTGATCATGGTGATGGCGTAGCCGAACGCCGCCAGCAATACCAAAATCGCTGCTGGGTTGAAGCCTGCGATACCGGGCCGCAGGATTACGAGCACGCCGATCAACCCAAGTATAACGACGCCGAGACGACTCGGTGTCATACGTTCGTGCAAGAACCAAACAGCGAGGATGGCCGTCCACGCCGGCATCGTGAATTCCAGCGCGAACACCGTCGCAAGCGGCAGCATTGTAAGGCTAAGAGCCCACGAATATTGCGAAGCGTAGTGGACCGTATTGCGGAAGAGATTGAGGCCCATCCGCCGAGGCAGCGCGTGGACACGCAGATCCTTCCGTACGGCCAATAGCGTAAGAAGGACGAAAAGAGCGACGCCGCTACGGATGGCGAGGATTTCGAAAATGCTCAAACCGGCACGCGACAATTCGCGAATTGACACTGCCATGACAGAAAACGAGAGCAATGCGCCGACCATCCAAAGGACAACGCGCGCGATTTTATTGTCGGTCACGTGCTGTCCGTTGGCGATGCAGGGATCGAGTGGTTTGGTGTAATTGTCGGGCGTGCGCCGAGTCATTCCGCATCCGGCTGATTTTCGGGCTTTGCCCTCTCGAAGGCCGGAAGCTTTTGGCAGGTGGCGTCTACTGCCACAATCTTTGGAAAGTTGTCGAGTGGCACCTTGAGGCGCCGCGCATTTGCGACCTGTGGCACCAGACAAAGGTCGGCAAGCGTAATGTGTGCCCCGCACGCGTAGGGACCGGCGGAGAGTAATCCCTCAAGCGCAGTAAACCCCTCGATGATCCAGTGGTGATACCAGGCGTCAATTTCGGGTTGCTCGTGCTTAAGCTGGCGTCTGAGGTACTGCAAGGTGATGAGGTTGTTGAGCGGATGAATATCGCACGCAATCATCTGCGCAATCGCCCGCGATTTGGCCCGGTCGAGCGCGTCGGCCGGTAACAAGGGAGGTTCGGGGTGAATGTCGTCCAGATATTCGATAATCGCGAGCGATTGGGTGAGCACCTCACCACTCGATAGTTCGAGTGCGGGTACGCGCGACTGTGGGTTAATGGCACGAAATGCGGCCGTGTGCTGGCGCCCACCATCTTTTGTCAGATGGATGGGCACCATTTCGTAGGGAAGGCCCTTGAGATTAAGCGCTATGCGGACCCGGTACGCGGCGGACGAACGAAAATAGGAATAGAGTTTCACGGATTAACCCCGACTTGTGCTAGCGCAACTTAGCCGGGACGGTGTCCGTTGGCGATATGGGTACAAGCTGCGCCGAGCACTCCGTGAGTGAGTCCGGGCCGTTCGATACGCTTGCGCGCGCGTGACAGAATCTGACCGACTTGAGCCGGCTTGCAACGATTCTAGGGTGGGGCCCGGGACTAGGGCGTGTCTGGGCGGCGAGATGGCCACGCCCGAAGGGCGGCGAGTCTTCTCGAAAGCACACCCGGTCTTGAGTCCTCAGCATATGAAATGATGAGGACCCATCTGGCGCATACCCTGGAGATCAGTATTACCATCGAGCCGATCCATGGATGCCGGCCTGATAACGCGTAACCCTAGCGGCCGTTCCTGAGGGGGTACGGACATTGTTGCGGTTGCGACTAAAGCGCTGTCCCGGCCGGAACTGGTACGGTACAAGTGCTGCAAATGAGGGCCGTCATGGACCAACCGCGGCACGTGATACCGGCACTTGAGAGCGTTTACCGTGCGTTTGCGCCGATTACCGAGCCCCTTATCAGAGTGATTGCCGGAGGCTCACTTGCAATTCATGGCTTCCCAATTCTGTTCGGGAATACCGCAGCCGCAGCGAAATTTCTGGAAAGTGTGGGATTCGAGAATGCATTATTTTGGGCGTACGTCGTCGGCGTCGTGGAGCTGGTGTGCGGCCTTTGTCTTGCCGCCGGATTTCTGACCCGGCTGGTCGCCGCACCGATAATCGGGTTTCTCCTGATTGCAATCGTGACGTATCACTGGCAATTCGGTTTTGCGTGGGAAAACCGCGGTATCGAATATCCTTTGTTTTGGGCGATTGTGGTTTTTCATTTCCTAATACGGGGTGGGGGACCATGGTCTGTCGATGCGTTGATCGGATGCGAGGTGTAGCGCGGTGACGGCATTCGCTTCCACCGAAGATCTCGGAGAAAAGAAAGTCTCGTTCGACCAGATCGGTGTCGGGTTATATGCCTACACCGCAGAGGGTGATCCCAATACGGGCATCATCGTAGGCGACGACGCAGTGATGGTGATTGATACACAGGCCACGCCGGCAATGGCCGGCGACGTGATCGCGAGGATCGCGAAAATCACCGACAAGCCGGTCAAATACGTTCTGTTGACTCACTATCATGCGGCGAGGGTGCTCGGTGCCTCGGCCTTCGGGAGTGCAGAGATCCTGGCGTCAGATGCCACGCGTCACATGATCGCGGAGCGCGGCAAGGAAGACATGGACTCTGAAATCGGCCGCTTTCCACGCCTGTTTCGGGCCGCTGAAACCATTCCTGGACTGACGTGGCCAACTGTAACGTTCCCCGATCAGATCTCGGTCTGGCTAGGTCGGCGTGAAGTGCGGATCATTCACATGGGACGTGGGCATACGGCGGGCGATGTGGTTGCGATCGTTCCTGACGCAGGTGTCATATTTTCCGGTGATCTCGTTGAATACAAATCAGCTTGTTATTGCGGAGATGCCCACTTCACCGACTGGCTTGCGACGCTGGATCATCTGGCCGAATTGCAGGCCAGTGTGCTTGTGCCGGGACGGGGTGCAGCGCTCACGACACCGGAAATGGTCAAGGAGGGAATCGAGCTCACGGCCGATTTTGTTTCGACTCTCTACACGTCGATACAGGAAAGCGTGAGCAAGGGACGCTCTCTGAAAGATGCCTTTGACTTCGCCCGTCTCACGATGGATCCCAAGTTCAAAGATTTCGCGATCTACGAACATTGTCTGCCATTTAGCGTCTCGCGTGCCTATGACGAGGCGCGCGGCATTGAATGGCCTGTCGTTTGGACTACCGACCGTGACCGGGAAATGTGGGCAGCTTTGCAGGGCTAGCGGTGGTGCGGTCAGCGCGTGCAAACGATGGCGACGACGTTGCAGGTATTATTCTGGCAGCCCTGTGCGTCGCTGGCAGTCGGGCCGCCGGTAATGTCGTTGCGATCGACCTTGTGGTAGGTCGAAGCTTCCGCAAAAGCCTGCGTCTTGCAGTAGGCGTTCGCGGCGGCCGCACCGCATTTTTCCCCTGACGCGAGGCAGCGGTCGATGCCGTAGCCGTCGGAATCGTTGGCCACGATGAACATACGGCGCTCGGCATTTGCCGAAGTCGCCAAGCCCAGACACAGCATAGCAGCGAGACCGACCGAGACCGTCCGCATTACGAAAATACCCGTGAATGGAGGCGCCGAACCGCGCCCGGTGCCGATTCCCAGAATGTGAGCAAAATCGTTAAGCAGCGATTAACCGGGCGGGCTATGGAATTTTTTCCCGTGTTTTTCACGGTTTGCGCCAGGACCTTGACGGCAAAGACGCGACAAATCATTGTGCGGCCATGAACGGCCTTAACCATATCTGCGGCATTTGCCCGGAGATTATTCGCTAGCGCATCACGCTGGCTGCGGCCGTCTTTTCTCATCGTTGAGATAGCAGGACGCCCGGCCAGCGGGGCCGACGGATGTCATTTGCTATGGAACTCAAGCTCTACGATACGCTGACACGCGAGAAGCGGGAGTTCACCCCGCTCGATCCGTCGCGCGTCCGTATGTATGTGTGCGGGCCGACGGTTTACGACTTCGCCCATATCGGCAATGCACGCCCGGTGATCGTGTTTGATGTGTTGTTCCGGCTGCTGCGTCACATCTACGGGCCGGATCACGTCACCTACGTCCGCAACGTCACCGACGTTGATGACAAGATCAATGCGCGTGCGGCCGAGCGCAGAATTTCCATCGGCGAGCTAACAAAAGAAACCTACGATATTTTCCATAACGATGTGCTGGCGCTCGGCTGCCTCGATCCGACTCATGAGCCTCGTGCGACCGCTTACATCGAGCCGATGAAAGAATTGATCGAACGGCTGCTGAAATCCGGCCACGCCTATGTGGCGGAAGACAATGTCCTGTTCCACGTGCCGTCGATGAAGGATTACGGAAAGCTCTCAAACCGACCGCTCGATGAAATGATCGCAGGTGCGCGCGTCGAGGTTGCGCCTTACAAGAAGGACCCGCAGGACTTCATCTTGTGGAAGCCATCGAAGCCGGGCGAACCGGCATGGCCCTCACCGGCGGGTGTGAAGATACCGGGCCGGCCCGGGTGGCACATCGAATGCTCGGCAATGGCCTGGAAGCATCTTGGCGAGACCTTTGACATCCATGGCGGCGGCATCGATCTGGTGTTTCCGCACCACGAGAACGAGATCGCGCAGTCACGTTGCGCATTCCATAAGCCGGTGATGGCGAACTACTGGATGCACAATGGCTTTTTGCAAGTCGAAGGCGAGAAGATGAGCAAAAGCCTCGGCAACTTCGTGACTATCCACCAGTTGCTGAAGGATTGGCCGGGTGAGGTGGTGCGTTTCACGATGCTGCAAACACAATATCGGCAACCGATCAATTGGACGATCGCTGGATTGCGTGAAGGGCAAAAGAACCTTGATCACTGGTACGACCTAACCGCTGACGTGGAGCCCGGTTATCTTTGTACAGACGCGCTTGGTGCGCTGTTGGACGATCTCAATACACCGAAGGCTTTCGCCGCGCTGCACGACTTGCGTGGTGAGGCTGCGAAAGGTGTCAAACCTGCGGCGGCCTCTCTGAAGGCGAGCGCGCAACTGATCGGCCTGCTGCAATTGCCCGCGACCAAATGGGCGGCCTTCCGCCCTGCGTCTCTTTCCATCGACGAAAACAAGGTCGTAAGTCTGATTGAGGCTAGGACGGCAGCACGTGCAGAAAAAAACTTCAGGGAATCCGACCGTATCCGCGATGAACTCGCTGCCATGGGCGTCGTGCTCAAAGATTCCAAGGATGGTACCACCTGGGAGATCGCGCGGTGATGGCGGTTGCGCATCCCAAACTCGCGCTACGGCCATTTTTGCCGGCGGACGCGCCATTGCTGCGTGAAATATTCCGCGACAGTATCGAGGAATTGACCTCGGATGATTACACGGAGGCGCAGCAGGAAGTATGGGCTTCAGTCGCCGACAATGTCGCCGACTTCGGCAAGAAGCTTTCAGGGCGGTTGACGCTGGTAGCGACGATGGAGGGCTCGCCTGTTGGTTTCGCCTCGCTCGAAGGCAAGGATAAGATTGACATGCTCTATGTCCATCCGGCCGCGACGGGTCAGGGCGTTGGCGCCATGCTAGTAGACGCGCTGGAGAAGCTTGCGAGGTCGCGGGGCGAGGTCAAAATCGTCGTGGATGCCAGCGACAGCGCGCGCGGCTTCTTCGAGAAGCGCGGCTATGTTGCCCAGCAGCGCAACACCGTTTTGGTCGGCGACGTATGGCTCGCGAACACAACGCTGCACAAACAACTTGCCGCCAAACGGGAGGCATCATGACCAAGCCCGACACACCATTTCCGCGTCATTGGCTTTACTACATCGTGCTCAAGTACGGGGTGATCGCGGCGGCAATCGCGCTCGCCCTCTATGTCGGCTACCTGATCGCCTGATGGAGTTCCAGCGCCACCATATCGTGTTTGGTGTGATCGCCCTCGTCATCGCGGCGGCGCTGGCAGCGAATTATTATTTGTGGTGACGGCAAATGGCCCTCGAACGCATTTATCTCTTCGACACCACGCTGCGTGATGGCGCGCAGACCAACGGCGTCGATTTCACGCTTGCCGACAAGCTGGCGATCGCTGCCATGCTCGACGAACTCGGCATCGATTATGTCGAGGGCGGATATCCCGGCGCCAACCCGACCGACTCGGAGTTGTTTGGCGCGGACCGCGGGCTGAATGCGACGTTCACCGCCTTTGGCATGACCCGTCGGCCCGGCCGCTCGGCCTCCAATGATCCCGGTCTTGCCGCATTGCTCAATGCCAAGGCCGATGCCGTCTGCTTTGTCGCGAAGTCGTGGGATTACCACGTCAAAGTCGCTCTGGAGACGACGGACGAGGAGAACCTCTCCTCAATCCGTGACAGTGTTCGTGCTGCGAAAGCGAAGGGCAGGGAGGTCCTCCTCGACTGCGAACATTTCTTTGATGGTTACAAGGCCAATCCGAAATACGCCCTGGCCTGCGCCAAGGCCGCTTACGAAGAAGGCGCGCGGTGGGTTGTCCTGTGCGACACGAATGGCGGAACGCTGCCGGACGAAGTTGAAAAGATCGTCAGTGAGGTGGTGAAAGCTATTCCCGGCGATCACGTCGGCATCCACGCCCACAACGACACTGACCAGGCGGTGGCGAACTCCTTTGCCGCGGTTCGAGCCGGTGCGCGGCAGATTCAGGGTACGCTCAATGGACTCGGCGAGCGTTGTGGCAATGCCAACCTTGTTTCGATCATTCCAACGCTCAAGCTGAAACCGGAGTTCGCCGAACGTTTCGAGATCGGTATCAGTGACGCGGCGCTCAAGAAGCTTGCGCATGTTTCGCACGCGCTCGATGAACGGCTCAATCGGGCTCCCAATCGGCACGCGCCTTACGTAGGCGAAAGCGCCTTTGCGACCAAAGCAGGTATTCACGCCTCTGCAATCTTGAAGGATCCGGCAACCTACGAACATGTCGCGCCCGAAACGATTGGCAACCGACGCAAGGTGCTGGTGTCCGAGCAGGCCGGAAAATCAAATGTGCTGGCCGAGCTCGAGCGGGTGGGTATCAAGGCGGATAAGGACGACCCGCGTATCGGACGGCTCTTGGAGATCGTCAAGGAACGGGAGACGCTCGGCTACGCCTATGAGGCCGCGGATGCGTCGTTCGAATTGCTGGCCCGTCGTACGCTCGGAAAAGTGCCGAACTATTTCGAAGTCACGCAGTTCGACGTCAACGTCGAACAACGCAACAACGCCAAGGGTGAGCGCGTGACGGTTACAATGGCGGTGGTCAAGGTGAAGGTTGGCGACGACAACATGATTTCCGCAGCGGAAGGCAACGGTCCCGTCAATGCGCTTGATCTCGCTTTGCGTAAGGATCTTGGCAAGTATCAGAAATATATCGCGGGACTGAAGCTGACCGACTATCGCGTCCGCATCCTCAATGCCGGGACCGAGGCGGTGACGCGGGTTCTGATCGAGAGTGAGGATGAAAATGGCGACCGCTGGACCACGATTGGGGTGTCGCCCAACATCATCGACGCCTCGTTTCAGGCCTTAAGGGATTCCATCATTTTTAAACTGGTGAAGTCCGGAGCGCCTGCGTGATTGATCACGTTTCTGTCGCGGTACGGGATATCGCGGCAGCAACGCGTTTCTATGAAGCGCTGCTCGCGACCATCGGGATCGGCAAACTCGAAATCCGGCCGGCAACCGTTGGATTTGGCAAGAAATATCCGGAGTTCTGGATCAATCTGCGTACTGATACGGCAGTAGCCCCAAATGGGGCTCATGTATGTTTTCGCGCCGGCACGACCGACATGGTCGACGCGTTTCACGGGGCTGCGCTTGCCGCGGGTGGCGCGAGCGACGGCGCGCCCGGCTTGCGGCCCCAGCATGGCGAGGGATACTACGCGACCTTCGTCCGCGACCCTGATGGCAACCGCATCGAAGCGGTGACATTCGTGAAGATGGAATAGCTCGATAGTGCGCCCTTGCGCGGGAACAAGCGCGGATCGTGGTAGCAGCCGACTATAAGCGGTCTGCAATCACCGCTGGCATTTCCTTTTCTTCCGCGGGCACCGCAGCAGCCGCATTCTTCAACATCGGCAGAATGTCCTCGACCTTGTCGGCCACCAGCAGGTCGAAGTTGAGATCGCCACGGATGAATTCGAGAGCCTTCATGTGATCGATCAGCGCGCAAAGCGGATCCCAGAAGTGCTTGATATTCGCAAGCAGGATCGGCTTGCGATGACGACCAAGCTGAACCCATGTCATCTGTTCGACAACTTCTTCGAGCGTCCCGACACCACCGGGCATGGCCACGAAGGCATCGGCCATCTCGAACATTTTGCGCTTTCGTTCGTGCATGTCGCGCGTGACAATGAGATTGTCGGCACCGCGCATCGCATGCTCACGCGCGACCAGGAATTCGGGAATAATGCCGGTCACCTCTCCGCCGTGCTCACGGACAGATTTGGCAATGGCTCCCATCATTCCAACTGAGCCGCCGCCAAAGACGAGGCCGATGCCGTTTTTGGCGAGAAGAGTGCCGAAGGCGCGGGCGCTCTCGACGAAGGCCGGATCAATGCCCGGGCCGGAGCCGCAATAGACGCAAATTTTCCGAATTTTGCTGGGTTTTTCGCTTCTGTTCATGGACATGCATGTGCATCCGGCTTGCGGCATCGTCAAGGCGGTTGCCGAAAATCACGATCTGCCTCGCGAACGCGCCAGAAAGGGTGATTACTGGACAGAATCCCCCTATATGAAGACCCTGAATGAGCGATCATCACCATCATCGGGCATCCGCTAGCGAATCGCGCGTCTCTGCAGACCGTGGAGCGCTGCTGACGACCCTCATCCACCTGTGGCCTTACATTTGGCCTTCGGATCGCCGCGATCTGAAAAAGCGCGTGATCGGGTCTGTCGTGCTCTTGCTGGCCGCAAAACTCGCGACCATGGCGGTGCCGTTTACGTTCAAATGGGCCACCGATGCACTTGCGGGGCACGGCACTGCGCCAGTCGCGGCTTCCAACTGGCTGCTATGGGCGATCGCGGCGCCGATCGCCATGACCATCGCTTATGGCGGTATGCGCATTTTGATGGCGGCGCTCACTCAACTGCGCGACGGGCTATTCGCCAAGGTGGCAATGAATGCGGTGCGCAGACTGGCCTATCGCACCTTTGTGCATATGCATGAGCTCTCATTGCGCTTCCATCTGGAGCGCAAAACCGGCGGCCTGACGCGCGTACTCGAACGAGGGCGCAATGGCATCGAAACCATCGTGCGGATGGTAATTCTGCAGTTGTCGCCGACGATCGTCGAGCTTGCTTTGATCGTTGTGGTGCTGATGTGGCAATTCGATTGGCGCTACGTGGTGGCGATCATGCTCACGGTCGTGGTCTACATGACGTACACGTACCACGCCACCGAATGGCGCATCGGAATTCGCCGCAAAATGAATGAGAGCGATACTGACGCCAACGTCAAGGCGATCGACTCGCTGCTCAACTACGAGACGGTGAAATACTTTTCCGCCGAAGAGCGCGAGGCTGGGCGTTACGACCGCGCCATGGCGCGCTATGAAGACGCCAGCGTGCGGGCCTATACTTCGCTCGCTGTGCTCAATGCAGGCCAGGCAGTGATCTTCACCGTCGGGCTAGCCGCCGTCATGGTGATGTGCGCATTCGAAATCCGGGCCGGCAGCAAGACGGTCGGCGATTTCGTGCTGATCAATGCCATGATGATCCAGCTCTACCAGCCGCTCAATTTCATGGGCATGGTTTATCGGGAGATCAAGCAGGCGATTACAGACATCGAGCTTATGTTCTCGATTTTAGGGCGCGAACCCGAAATCCAGGATGGGGCGGATGCGCCGACTCTGAAGGTGAGCACAGGAGTCATTCGCTTTGAGAACGTCAGTTTTGCCTATGAACCATCGCGCCGGATTCTCAAGGGGATCAGTTTCGAGGTGCCTGCCGGCAAGACTATTGCGGTCGTGGGCCCTTCGGGAGCAGGCAAGTCGACGATTTCGCGGCTGTTGTTTCGTTTCTATGATCTGTCGGGCGGCCGCATTCTGATCGATGGTCAGGACATTGCGAAGGTGACGCAGAAATCGCTGCGGCAGGCGATCGGTATGGTCCCGCAGGACACTGTGCTGTTCAACGATACGATCCGCTACAATATTCGCTACGGCCGCTGGGAAGCGACGGATGCGGAAGTGGAAGAGGCGGCGCGGCTGGCACAGATTGATCCGCTTATTCGCATCGCACCAAAAGGCTACGACACGGAGGTTGGCGAACGCGGACTCAAATTGTCGGGAGGTGAAAAACAACGCGTGGCGATTGCGCGTACCATTCTAAAAGGTCCGCCCATCCTGGTACTTGATGAGGCGACCTCGGCGCTCGACAGCCATACCGAAAAGGAAATTCAGGATGCCCTTGAGCGTGTTTCCCGCAACCGCACTACACTGGTGATTGCGCATCGACTATCCACCATCGTGGGCGCCGATGAGATTGTCGTGCTCGACGAAGGCGAAATCGTCGAGCGCGGAACGCATTATGAGTTGCTCTCCAAGAACGGTCTCTACGCCAGCATGTGGAATCGCCAACGCGAAGCCGAGGAAGCGCGCGAGAAACTGGCGCTCGCCGGCGAAGTGGAGAACGCGCCCAACCGCAATCCACCACCGGTGGACGATGCCATTAGCGCGGCCGCGACGGTGCCTCTCGAGGTGCCCGCCGACGCGGCGGAGTAGGTGGTCTGATGTCGATCTACGATTCGATCCGCTCCCAAATTGTCCCGGTCACGCCCGAGGGCTATCCATTCATTGGCGCCTTTGCGTTCGTGAGCCTTGTTCTGTTTTGGCTCTGGAGTCCGCTTGGATGGCTCGGAACGTTGGCGACCCTCTGGTGTGCTTATTTCTTCCGTGATCCGCCACGTGTCACTCCGGTGCGCGACGGCCTGGTCGTGGCGCCTGCCGACGGTCGCGTGAGCCAGGTGACAGCCGTGGTTCCACCGTCGGAGCTCGGCCTGGGCGCCAAACCGCTGCCACGCATCTCGATCTTCATGAGTGTGTTCGATTGCCACGTGAATCGCAGTCCCGTTACGGGCAAGATCGAGAAAGTAGTTTATCAGCCAGGCAAGTTCGTCAGCGCCGACCTCGACAAGGCGAGTGCGGACAACGAGCGCAATTCGCTCGTAATCGCGACCGCCGGCACGCATATCGCCGTGGTGCAGATCGCCGGCCTTGTCGCCCGGCGCATCGTCTGCTTTGTACGCAACGGCGACTCCATAAACACTGGGCAGCGCTTCGGCATGATCCGCTTTGGTTCGCGGCTGGACGTCTATCTGCCCGAGAGTACGCCAACCCTTGTGGCGGTCGGCCAGACCTCAATTGCCGGCGAAACCGTACTGGCTGACCTGCGTACCAGTGAGGCGGGACGGGCATTCCGCAGCGGGTAATTCGTTAACGAGACCCGATAAAAGCATTTCCGCACCGTGGCGCGCACGGCGTTACGCGATTATATTGTGACCATGGTCTTCCCACCGTTCGACCCGGCTCCGCCTCCGTTCCGTCGCCGCTTTAAGGCGATTCCGGTTCGCACTTTGCTTCCCAATCTTATTACTTTGCTTGCCCTGTGCGCGGGGCTGACCGCGATCCGCCTGGCGGTAGAGGATAAGCTCGATCTGGCGCTGGCGGCGATCGTGTTTGCCGCATTGCTCGATGGAATCGACGGGCGCATCGCGCGGATGCTCAAAGGGACGTCGCGTTTCGGTGCCGAACTCGACAGCCTTGCCGATTTCGTGAATTTCGGTGTGGCCCCGGCGCTGATCCTCTATTTCTGGGGATTGCACGAATTAAAATCTGCTGGCTGGATCGTCGCTTTGGTGTTTGCAATATGCGCCGGGCTTCGTCTCGCGCGCTTTAATGTGATGATCGACGATCCCAACAAGCCGCTGTGGGCTGGAAACTTCTTCACCGGCATTCCTGCGCCGGCCGGCGCTATCACCGTGCTGTTGCCGATCTACCTGAGTTTCCTCGGCGTACCTGTCAGCCTCATTACGATATGGCTCACCTTTTTCTACACGCTGGCGATCGCGTTTTTGATGGTCTCGCGTCTGCCGGTATTTTCCGGAAAGCGCGTCGGCAAGCGTGTGCCGCCGGAAATGGTGCTGCCGGTCTTCGTCACGGTTGTGTTGTTTTTCGCAATGCTGGTGAGCTACCCGTGGCAAGTGCTGACGGTCGGGACGCTCGCCTACCTGGCGTGCCTGCCGCTCGGCTTGCTGTCCTACCGCGAGTACCAGCGGAAAGATACAGCCGCAGCGACGCCCGCAGCCGGTACAGAATTTCCGTCCGGACAACCCGACCGCGATCTAGACCAGGACCGCCCCGCGCGCCTGAACTGATATCAGGTCTTTGCAAGCGGATGACCGGGCATCAATTCGTAGGGATGCTTCCAGCCTGGCAACGCCCTCATGCGTTCGAGCCAGGCCCCGATCGCCGGGTAATCTTTGGCGATATCGAATCCAAATTCCTCGCTCGGGTAGTACAGGTAGCCGGTCATTGAAACGTCGGCGATGGTTGGCTTGTCGCTCACGAGGAATTGGCGTCCGGTCAATCGCTTGTTGACGATGGCAAGATTGCCGTCGATGCGCCCTTTTAGAAACGCCAGCACAGCAGGATCGCCGGGTGGCTTGGCAAAGTTCTTCAGGAAGCGAAATGGACCGAGGAAGCCGTTCACTTTTTGATTGTCAAAAATGATCCATCGCATCGCTTCAAGTTCGTCGTTCTCGTTCTCCGGTTTGAACTTGCCGCTGCGTCTGGCGAGGTAGGTCAGAATCACGCCGGATTGGGTAAGCTTTTTTTTGCCGTGTACAAGGATTGGCGCCTCACCCATTTCGTTGATTTCCGCGCGAAATTGCGGTGTGCGTTGAACCATTGCGCCAAAAAAATCGACCCATATCGGTTCCCAGTCGGCGCCGAGAAGGTTGAGCATCAACGCTGCACGATAGGCGTTACCGGATTGGGCGAAGCAATAAAGTTGATATTCCGACATAAGGGCTCCTAGTTGGGTCGGGGTTAGCGTGTCAGCGTGACCGGCGTGCCGGCGGTGGATTGACCTTCGAAGTGCGTGCCATTGGATTTGAGCTGCGCCAGCGGCCGGCTTTCACCGTCTGTGATCGTAAGAGCGTCCCCTTCCATCGACCATCGCCGGCTCATATAGAAGCTGCCGGGACACCCTCCGTCGGGCGCGACTTTGCCCGCGCGTGCACCGGGCGTCCCGCCGAATTCTAAACCGCAGGACGGCGCGTTCGGTACATTAAGTATCCAGCGGCCAGGAATTGACGAATCCGCCGGCGTCGCTGTCGGAGCGGATGAGCCCAAAGAGAGTTGCTCGCCGGCGCAGGCCGTCAGCGTCAGGACGACAAGGACGCCAATTGCGGCCCTGACGGCGATCATCCCCAGCCATCCCAAAACGCGACTTATTTCATGGTCGGAATCACAAACTCTGCGCCTTCCTTCGTGCCAGTTGGCCAGCGCGAAGTAATGGTTTTGGTCTTGGTATAAAACCGAATCGAATCCGGGCCGTGTTGATTGAGATCGCCGAAGCCGGAACGCTTCCAACCGCCAAAGGTATGATAGGCGAGCGGAACAGGAATCGCGAAGTTCACGCCCACCATGCCAACCTGTACGCGGTTGACGAAATCACGCGCGGTGTCACCGTCCCGCGTGAAGATTGCGACACCATTGCCGTATTCATGTTCGGAGGGAAGTCGTACCGCTTCCTCGTAGTCGTGCGCTCTGACGACCGAAAGCACAGGGCCGAAAATTTCCTCCTTGTAGATACGCATATCCGGCGTCACGCCGTCGAACAGGCAGCCGCCCATGAAATTTCCGTTCTCATAGCCTTGCAGCTTGAACCCGCGGCCATCGACAACAAGTTTGGCACCTTCCTTCACGCCGAGATCAACATAGTCCTTCACCTTATTAAGATGCGTCCTGGTGACGAGCGGTCCATAGTCGGCTTGCGGGTCGCTGGATGGTCCGATCTTCAGGCTTTCGACGCGCGGAATGAGTTTCTCGACGAGGATGTCTGCAGTCTTCTTGCCGACGGGCACTGCCACGGATATCGCCATGCAACGCTCGCCGGCTGAGCCGTAACCTGCACCGACGAGCGCATCGACGGCCTGATCCATGTCCGCGTCCGGCATGACGATCATGTGGTTCTTTGCGCCGCCGAAGCATTGAACGCGTTTGCCGTTGGCGCAGCCCGTGGAATAGATGTATTCCGCGATGGCAGATGATCCGACGAATCCGATTGCCATTACGCGCGGATCGGTGAGAAGCGTATCGACTGCTTCCTTGTCGCCATTGACAACGTTGAGGATGCCAGGCGGCAGTCCGGCGTCGATCATTAACTCGGCGAGACGCATCGGAACGGAAGGGTCACGCTCAGACGGCTTGAGGATAAAGGCGTTACCACAAGCGATCGCCGGCGCGAATTTCCACATCGGGATCATCGCCGGAAAATTAAACGGGGTAATACCCGCGACGACGCCAAGTGGTTGCCGGATGGAATACAGATCTATCGCAGGCCCGGCGCCTTCAGTGAATTCGCCTTTCAGCAGATGGGGAATCCCGCAGGCGAACTCCACCACTTCAATGCCACGTTGAATGTCGCCGCGTGCGTCGGGAACCGTCTTTCCGTGCTCGGAGGACAGGAGTTTGGCCAGCGTGTCGAATTCCTTCTGGACCAGGTCGAGAAATTTGAACATGACCCGCGCACGGCGCTGCGGATTGGTCGCCGCCCAGCCTGGTTGGGCCGCCTGCGCGTTGGCGATTGCGTGTTCGACCTCCGAATGTCTGGCCAGCGCGACCTTGGCCTGGATCTCGCCCGTATTGGGATCAAAGACGTCGCCAAAGCGCCCGGAGCCCCCCTTAACAGCCTTGCCACCTATGAAATGGCCAATCTCACGCATGGGTCGCACTCCTCCAATTATTTTGGGTCCCTGGCGGGATCACTGGGCAGTTGGTGCCCATTTGCAACGATTTTTGCAGCTTTTCAGCGACGGGTCACGAGTTGACGGCCCATTTCAGGCGTTTTTTGTTTCACCAACGGTTAGCCTTTACCCCCTCTTAACAGCGCCAGTCTAGGGTCGTCCCGGGACCTCGGTTTGTCCGAAAGCGCGCGCGTGTTGGGTGGGTAAGTTATGGATATCTCGACTGGCCTAGGGCTCCTCGCCGGCGCCGGCGTCCTCGCAACCCTCATCTTGCTCGGCGGCGACCTGCGCATGTTTGCGGATATGCACGCCGCCATCGTGATCTTCGGCGGTTCATTCGCCGCTACTCTGATCCGGTTCCCGCTCGCCTCGATTTTCCACGGATTGCCGCTCGGCGCCAAATTTGCCTTCACATTGCGGCGGATGAGTCAACGCGACTTGGTCGACGAACTGGCTGGTCTGGCCGAAGTCGCGCGCAAGTCAGGACCGATCGGTCTGGAAAAGGTTGAAATCGAAGACCCATTTCTCGCCAAGGGCGTCCGCTTCGTTGCCGACGGCTACGACGGCAATTTTATCCGCGACAATCTCGAGCGCGACCGCGACAACTTTCTGACCCACCTGGATGAAGGTCAAAAGATATATCGTGCGGTAGGCGACTGCGCGCCGGCTTTCGGCATGATCGGCACGTTGATCGGTATGGTGCAGATGTTCGCCAACATGACCGACCCGTCGAAACTTGGTCCATTTATGGCAGTGGCGTTGCTGGCGACCTTTTACGGCGCTGCCGTCGCCAACTTGTTGTGTCTGCCGATTGCCGACAAGCTCCACCTCAAACTTGTGGACGAGGAGATCAATCGTACCTTGATCATCGACGGCATTCTGATGATCCGTGAAGCCAAGAGCCCAACACTCGTGCGCGAGATGTTGCTCGCCTACCTGCCGGAGAAGCATCGCCACAGCGAAGAAGAAGCAGATGAAGGGGCGGAGGCAGTCCCCGCTTAGAACGGCGCGTTGAAGGCATCTGATGGCGAGACGCAAGGAAGCAGGTCACGGTGGCGGTCATGGGTGGTTCGTCACCTTCGCTGACCTCATGGGTCTGTTGGTCAGCTTTTTCGTGATGCTCGTCGCGTTTTCCACGCAAGATCAGGCCAAGCTGCAGGTCGTGGCCGGCTCAATGCGCGATGCCTTCGGCGTTCAGGACCGTGTGCGATATTCCGGCATTATCGAAGTGCTGGGCTTGCCGACCCGCCCCAGGCTGAAAAGTGCCGCGCACATCGATCCCTCAGAAGCGTCAGCGACCCCGTCACCGGAGGACAGTGACCGGCAGCGCAGCTACGGCGCTCGCTTCAAGGAGGACCGCAAATTTTCGCTTGCGTCCGCGTCGTTGCGGCAGGCCTTGCAGGAAATGCCGGAAATCACCGAAGCATCGAAGCACATTATGCTCGAGGAAACCAAAAATGGTCTCAATATCGAGATTGTGGACCAGGACGGACGATCGATGTTTCCGGAGGGGGGCAAGGAGCCCTATGAGCGCACGCGCAAGTTGATCCAGAAGATCGCGCCACAGCTTAAGGCGATGCCGTATCGGGTCGCCATCGTCGGCCATACCGCCACAAGCAAGGTGCCGCCAAAGCCTGGTTATGGGCCGTGGGAATTGTCAGCCGATCGTGCCAACGCCGTACGCCAGATTTTGGACGCAGAGGGTGTACCATCGGGAAATATCTTTATGGTGGCAGGAAAAGCCGACACAGATCCGCTTTTCCCGGACGATCCGTCGATGTCGCCGAACCGCCGGGTTACCATTACCTTGATGCGCGAAGAACCACCGTTGCCGGCCGATTTGAACCCATAGAGAAGCGATAACTTTCGGCCTATTGCAATCAATCGGATATGGTACGCCCGGTATTCCCAGGGCCCGTGCGGTGATATAAGGCCCGCCTTCTAAACCTTTAGCGGATCACGGC
>DASSIJ010000304.1:0-3811 GCA_035692045.1 Pseudolabrys sp.
CACCGGTCTGTTCCAAGACGCTGTCAAAGGAGACTGTAATGCAAGTGATTGAAGCTCATGGCGCCCGCATTCCGGCGATCGGCCTTGGCACCATGACATTGAAAGACGATGTCTGCGTGCAGGCGGTCAAAACCTCTTTGCAAATCGGGTACCGTCATCTCGACACCGCCGCCTTCTATGGCAACGAGACGGAGAACGGCGAGGGCTTGCGCCAGTCAGGCCTCAGGCGCGAGGACGTCTTCATCTGCACGAAGGTACGTCAGGGCGACCTGATGCCAGATGCATTCGCCAAGGTGCTGGAGCAAAGCTTGGCCAATCTGAAGTTGCCATACGTCGACCTTCTGTTGATCCACTGGAACAACCCGGACGTTCCACTCAAGCTTTCGGTCGGCGCGCTATGCAAGGCAAAGAAAGAAGGCAAAGCGAAGCACATCGGCGTTGCCAATTTCACGACCAGCATGCTGGACGAAGCCTGGGCGGTGACGTCGGAGCCGCTCGTCTGCAATCAGATCGAGATGCATCCATTTATCAGTCAGGACAAGGTGCTCGCCGCCTGCAAGAAACATGGCATGGCAGTCGTCGCCTATTGCCCGATCGCTCGCGGTAAGGTTCCGGGCGCCGACGCGCTTGAGCGCATTGGCAAGACCCACGGCAAGAGTGCGGCCCAGGTCTCGTTGCGTTACCTGGTGCAGATGGGCGTTTGCTCAATTCCACGCACGGCCACACCCGAACATCTGAAGCAAAATTTTGAAGTATTCGACTTCGAGCTTTCGGACAACGAGATGGCAGAGCTCAAGAAGTTGAATGCCACCAACATGCGCGTGGTGAATCCGCCACACGCGCCGAAGTGGGACGAACCGTGAGAAGGACGGGCGCCCTATTGGTTGTCATGATGCTGGCAATATCGTCGGCGTCCGCCGAAGACGAAAAGCCGAATGCGCGCGACTCCGCAGCGATCCAGAAATGCGTCAAGACCAAATCTGGCCGAAACTGGGCTTGGGAAAATTGTATTGGTGTCGTGTCGGAGCCTTGCGTAAAAAACGAAGGCTCGATGCCTTCGTCGGATGTCATCGCCTGTTATGATCGCGAAAGGTTGGCGTGGGACGGCATCCTCAACGACAGCTTCCGCCGGCTGCGTGAGAGACTCGACGACAACCAGCAGAGCAAGATGCGCGAGATGCAACGGGCCTGGATCGCGTCACGCGACAAAACCTGCGGTTTTATCTATGACTATTTCGAGGGCACCATGGCAAACCCCATGATGGCGGCTTGCCAGACCCGCGAAACCGGGCGGCGCGCGTTGTTCCTGCTCGGTTTCGCCAACGATTCCGAAGGCAAGTAAAAGCGTGGTGCAGGCGGTCGAAGTCAAAGGATTCGAGGTTCCCGTTGTCGGGCTTGGCACATGGGCGCTCAGGGGCCGTGAGTGTGCCCGGCTGACCGAACAGGCAATCCGGCTGGGCTATCGCCATGTCGACACCGCGCAGATGTACGACAACGAGCGCGAGGTGGGCGAGGGCGTGCGCGCATCAGGCTTGCGCGCGGAGGTCATGGTCACCACGAAAGTGCAGCCATCGCTGCTTGCGCCGCACGATCTTGAGCGTTCGGTGAAGGAGAGTCTGGCGCGGTTGCAGCTCGACGTGATCGATTTGCTGCTCATCCACTGGCCGAACCCCCGCGTGCCGCTCGCCGAGACGCTTGGCGCCATGGCCAAGATGAAGCGCGAGGGTTACACGCGGCAGATCGGCGTTTCGAACTTCACGGTGGCTCTGCTTGATGAAGCCACCAAAGCCTCGAGCGAACCGCTGGTCTGCAATCAGGTCGAATGTCATCCCTTTCTGAACCAGGACAAGGTGATTGCGGCCTGCCGGCATCATAAAATGGCGGTTGTTGCGTATAGTCCGATCGCGCGCGGCAATGCCGCGGGCGACAAATTGCTGGAGAAAATCGGCAAGGCTCACAGCAAGAGCGCGGCACAGGTTTGCCTGCGGTGGCTTGTCCAGCAGGGCATTGTCGTGATCCCGCGCACTAGCAAGCTGGAACGGCTGGAGGAGAACTTTGCGCTATTCGATTTTGAATTGAGCGATGCTGAGATGCGCGAGATCGCCGGCCTGGCGCGGCGCGGCGGACGCATCGTTGACTGGACCTGGTCACCGAAGTGGGATTGAGACGGTGTTTTTTGCCGTGACCTTTGAACCCGATACAGCCCTTGTCCTTTTTTCGGGCGGGCAGGATTCCACCGTTTGCCTCGCCTGGGCGCTTGAACGCTTCGCGCGGGTGGAGACGATCGGTTTCGACTATGGCCAGCGGCATGCCGTCGAACTCAAGGTTCGCGCGCGACTGCGCGAACGGATGTCGGCTTTGAACAGCCGATGGGGGCAGCGGCTCGGTGATGATCATCTGCTCAAGCTCGATACTCTCGGCGCAATCTCCGACACGGCGCTCACGCGCGAAACGGCGATCGAATTGGCCGACAGCGGCCTGCCAAGCACTTTCGTGCCCGGCCGCAACCTGGTCTTTTTCTGTTTTGCCGGCGCGCTGGCTTATCGGCGTGGTGTCCGCCATCTAGTCGCGGGTATGTGCGAGACCGACTATTCCGGCTATCCCGATTGTCGCGACGACACCATCAAAGCCATGCAGGTTGCGCTGTCCCTTGGTCTCGACAAACGCATCACCATACATACCCCCCTCATGTGGATCGACAAAGCCGACACTTTTGCCATGGCGGAACAAGTCGGAGGCAAGGCATTCCTTGATCTCGTCATTGAGGACAGCCATAGCTGTTACCTGGGCGAGCGGGCGAAACGCCACGACTGGGGCTACGGCTGCGGGACCTGTCCGGCCTGTGAGCTGCGGGCGCAGGGGTTTGCGAAATTCATGAATCGAAGGCTGACATGACCGACAACGACAGACGCAAGTCCATTGAAGGCATAATTTTTCTTGTGTTGTTTTGCCTGACCATTCCAGCCGCCAACTGGATGATTGGGCATGTAGGGAGCGTTTGCGTTCTCGGCGGCCCTTGTCTGGTCCCTGTCGCACCCGGAATCATGGCGCCTTCCGGCGTGCTGATGGTCGGTGCGGCACTCGTCCTGCGGGATCTGGTGCAACGGCGCCTCGGCGCTGAGTTTGGCGTTGGCGCAATAGTCGCGGGGGCGGCGATCTCGGCAGGCCTTGCGCCGCCGTCGCTGGTGTTGGCCTCCGCCACCGCATTCCTGCTATCGGAATTTGCCGATTTTGCGGTCTATACGCCGCTGGCCCGACGCAGATTGGTCACTGCGGTCGTTACATCGAGCATCGTCGGACTGATTGTCGACTCGATCGTGTTTCTCTGGCTTGCTTTTGGCTCGCTCGAGTTCCTGCCCGGGCAGATTGTCGGAAAACTCTGGATGGTCTTGCTCGCAGTTCCTTTCGTCGCGTATCTGCGACGCCGTGATGAGCGGCTCGGTCTCAAAGCCGCATGAGGGTTGATTATGAGTTCGGCTATCGACATCCTGCGCAACGTCACCACGGGTACCATCACCACGATGCTTCTGAAAAAGGGCATCCGCCGTTCCTGGATGGCGGGTGCAATGCCGTTTGGCATTTCGGGCAAACGTGTGGTGGGCCCGGCTTTCACGCTTCGTTTTGTCCCGGTTCGTGAGGATCTGGCGACGCCGGAGAGCTGGTCGAAACCGATTTCCACACGCGGTGCCATTGAAGCCATGCCGCAGAACTGCGTGGTGGTCGCTGACGCCATGGGCGTGACCGGGGCGGGAATTTTTGGCGACATTTTGTGCATGCGCATGGTCAAACGCGGCGTCACCGCGCTGATCAC
>DASSIJ010000305.1:0-23883 GCA_035692045.1 Pseudolabrys sp.
GCCGAGATCGCCCCGGTCGAGGTTGCGGGCGGCAAGGCAGGACCCGTCGTCGTGGACACGGACGAGCATCCGCGGCCGCAGACGACGCTCGAAGGGCTGGAGAAGCTCAAGCCCTTCGTACGCAATCCCGGCACGATCACCGCCGGCAATGCCTCGGGTGTCAACGATGGCGCCGCAGCCATCATTGTTGCATCGGAAGCGGCGGTGAAGGCGCACGGCCTCAAGCCCCGCGCCCGCATTCTCGGGATGGCGTCGGCGGCAGTGCCGCCGCGGATCATGGGCATCGGTCCGGTGCCGGCGACGCAAAAGCTGATGGCGCGCCTCCAGCACAAAATTGGTGATTACAACCTGATCGAGATCAACGAAGCCTTCGCCTCGCAGTCGCTGGCATGTTTGCGGCAGCTGGGGCTTGCCGATGATGCCGCGCACGTCAACCCTCATGGCGGCGCCATCGCACTCGGTCATCCGCTCGGGATGTCGGGCGCTCGCCTGGCGCTCACAGCGGCTCATGGTCTGGAAGAGAGCGGCGGCAAGCTTGCGCTTGCCACCATGTGCGTTGGAGTCGGTCAGGGTGTATCGCTCGCGATCGAACGCGTAAGCTGAGATCGCCAACACCAAAGGAAGAAGAATGACGCTGGTTTTCCCGAAAGAGAGCTTGAGTGCTTTTCCCAAGCATCTCACGCCTGGCTATCGCAGCACGGTCAAGCGGTCACCGTCGAAGCCGCTGATCGTCGTGCCGCATACGCTTTCCGAGCTGACGGGGCCGGTTTACGGCCACGATGCCGTGCAGGAAGGAGATGCCGATCTCACCAAACAGCACAAGGGCGAGCCGCTCGGCGAACGCATCATCGTGCATGGCCATGTGCTCGATGAAGACAAGCGCCCGGTTGCCGACACGCTGGTTGAAATCTGGCAGGCCAATGCTTGCGGCCGCTATGTCCACAATATCGACCAGCATCCGGCGCCCCTCGACCCGAACTTTACCGGCGCCGGGCGGACCATCACCGACAAGAAAGGTTATTACCGCTTCATCACCGTGAAGCCGGGCGCTTATCCCTGGGGCAATCATCACAATGCGTGGCGTCCGAACCACATCCATTTCTCGGTGTTCGGGCACTCGTTTCTGTCGCGCCTCGTGACACAGATGTACTTTCCGGGCGATTACCTGTTCCCGTTCGATCCGATCTTCAATTCGGTGACCGACGAGAAAGCGCGCGAGCGCATGGTCTCGAGTTTCGACCTGGAAAACACCATCCCCGATTGGGCGCTTTGCTTCCGCTTTGATATCGTGCTGCGCGGACGCGAAGCCACGCCTCAAGATACGGACAAGCACTAGCGCTCTTCAAACCTGGTGGAATAAGTCTCCATGTCGGACATCACTCCTTCACAAACCGTCGGCCCATTCTTCGCCTACGGTCTGGCCCCGCATAGCCGCTGCGAATGGCGGCCCGAGCAGGGCAAAGACATCTACGACTGGAAGGAAACGGCGGGCGCCAATCTGGTGACGCCGGATGCTTCCGGCACCAGGATCCAAATTGAAGGCCGCGTGCTCGACGGCGACGGCATGCCGATCAATGACGCCATGCTGGAGATCTGGCAGGCGGATGCGCAGGGGCGTTATGCGCACCAGGGCGACAGCCGGACACGGCCGAACACGAAATTCATGGGGTTTGGCCGTTCGGCGACCGACAAGTTCGGCGTTTTCAGCTTCGACACAATCAAGCCGGGATCGGTGGCGGGACCCAACGGCAAGGCACAGGCACCGCATATTGTGTTCTGTATCTTTTCGCGCGGCATGCTGCGGCAGATCTATACGCGGCTCTATTTCGCCGACGAGCCTGCCAACGACAGTGATCCCATCCTGTGGCTGGTGCCGGCTGACCGGCGCGGGACTCTCGTTGCCCACAAAGAGATGCGGGGCGAGTTGCCGGTCTATCGCTTCGACATCCGGGTCCAGGGCGAGAACGAGACCGTTTTCTTCGATATCTGACCGAACGGCGGCCGATTTAGCGGATATCGCGCCAAAAAGCCGGCGCACGCATTCACGCATTTGCCCACCGAATCCGCCTTTGAGTGTGGGATCTGTCCCATAAAATAACCTGCCAACAGCCTTGCCGTCCAATAAACTGACTATTACTTCAATAATTGCATCATTTTACTGTTGGGCACGCGGCCCACCCACTTCGCCCACCTTTTCATTTCTCGTTTTGTGAGTTGACGAAAACGAGGAGAGTTGGTTCGCTTCGAGCTGCAACGGCCATTGAGAGCCGGTCAGGAAACGTCGCAATGAACGAACAGATTCTCCAGGAGATCAGCGAATTTTGCCGCGTCCGCGGGCTGGCCGAATCGACTTTCGGCCGACGTGCCGTCAACGACGGTAAGCTGGCGAGCCGGCTGCGCAACGGCGGTCGCATCACCACCGACACGCTCGAGCGCATTCGCGCCTTCATGGCGCGCAACTCGGATGGTGCGCCCGCGCGGCGCCGCGTGCTGTTTGAACCGACCCCACGCGGCGTGTTGCCTGTCGTGAAACCGGCGGCGCCACCGGTTGCCTCCGGGCTCGCCACCGACGACCCGCAGCGGAATTTTCGTTTCTTCGACAACCGGCAGAAATATCTGCTGTTCGTAAACACCTGCTCGGAGAAGTGGGAAATCGCGTCGCGCGTCGGACTGGAGCTCGGCAATATCCATCCGCGACCGCCGGCCGTGCGCGTGTTCGATGCCGGTGTCGGTGACGGAACCGTGCTCGCGCGCGTCATGCGCTCGATGCACGATCGCTTCCCGACCACGCCATTCTATATTGTCGGCAAGGAGATCAGCCTCGAAGACATCCGCCTGACGCTGCACAAGATGGCGGATCGCTTTGTCGAGCATCCTTCCACGGTGCTGGTGCTGACCAATCTTGCTTACGCCGAGGCACCCTGGCTGGCGGCGAAATCATTGAGCGCCGCCACGAGCCTGGTCTGGAAAGAGCTGGCGATGGAAGGCAACACCGCGCACAGCTTCGAGACGCAGATCACCGATCTCGAACCATTCCTGTCCGAGAACTGGAAGGCGCGGGTGAGCGCGAAAAGCGGCAACCCGGTCTATGAACGTCCGGTGATTCTGGTGATCTATCGCAACGATCACCGCTTTCTTCTCGATCAGATCGTGCCCAAGCCGGGTGGCACCGTCGCCGACTATGACCTCGTGATAGCATCGCAGCCCTATCGCGCGCGCGCGTCGCTCGAATTCAAGGCAAAGCGCGTGCTGGCTCCCCTCGCCAGAGCGCTGGGATCCGGGGGCCGCATGATCGCGATCCATTCCTACGGCCACGATCCAGGCATGGAGATCATCAGCAAGATCTGGCCGAACGACAATCCGTTTGTGCACAGCCGCCATGATCTGCTCAAGGAAGTGAAGCACGAGCTGGGCGCCGCTGGCCGCGATCTCAACTTCAATGCCTATTCCGATCAGCGCTCGCTGTTCCGCTACGAGATGCACACTTTGCCATCGGAGATATCGTCCTCGATCGGCACATCGACACTGCTCGCTGCTTGGAACGCGGCGATCTACGTTGCGCAGGTGGAAGACGATCGTCTCTCCGATGTGAACAGCGACCGCCGTTACATCGACGCAACGCGCGATGTTCTCCAGACGCACGGCGGCTTGTGGTTCTACGACGAGTCTTTCGTGATCTCACGCCGGCGCGAATAGTCGTGCCGGTCATGCCCGCCGCCAGTCCTGCGCCCGATCCTGCCGGCTTCGCGCGATATTTCTCGCTCGAGGCGACGCGCCCGGGCGCAGCGGAAATTGCGAAACTGGCCGACATCCTTCCGCGCGGCACGCCGCTTTACCTGACTGCGGTGCCGACACAGGACAGGCACGAGCTCGTGACGGCGGCGGCGGGCGTACGCAAGGCCGGCCTTGAACCGGTCGCTCACATCGCGGCACGCCGGATTGCCGGTGCCAGTCTGTTGCAGGAATTGCTCACGCGCCTTCGTGGCGAAGCCGACATGCGGCGGCTGCTCCTGATCGGCGGGGACGTCGACACACCCGGTGCATTCTCCGATGCCCTCGCCGTTCTCCAAAGGGGCGGCCTGCGTGAAGCCGGCATTGAAGAAATCGGCATTGGCGCCTATCCGGAAGGCCATCCGCGCATTCCGGCCGGCCGGCTTGAATCCGCACTCGACGAAAAGATCGCTGCCGCCACGGCACAGGGCCTGCGGGTCCACATCGTCAGCCAGTTCTCGTTTTCTCCCGAACGCATCCTGGCGTGGCTCAAGAAATTGCGCGCCTGCGGTATCGGCAAGCCGGTGAAGATCGGCATGGCAGGCCCGACCAGCGTCCCGGCGCTCCTGCGGTATGCGAAGCGGTGCGGCGTCGCCGCTTCATTGCGCGGGCTGGCGTCGGGCGTCGTCAGCGGTCTGGTCGGCAATGTCGGCCCTGATCTCATTATCGAGACGGTTTCGGCGGCAGGCGACCTGGGCGATGTGGCGCCGCATTATTTTTCCTTCGGCGGGACGCTTGAAACTGCACGCTACGCATGCGAAGCCGCCGCAGGACGGCACGGCGCCGGCCGTGCTATGGCTCGAAGTAATTAAGACCCGCTTGGCAACGCGGGCCTCGCGGAGGAAAACATGCAGAGAACAAAGCCACCATTTCGTGCCGATCATGTCGGCAGCATCCTGCGCACCGCGCCGGTCAAGGACGCACGCGCAAAGCGTGAGCAGGGCGCGATCAGCGCGGCTCAGCTCAAGGAGATCGAGGACCGCGAAATCGAGAAGATCATCAGGAAGCAGGAAGAGATCGGCCTCAAGCTCGCCACCGACGGCGAGTTCCGCCGGTCGTGGTGGCATTTCGATTTCTTCGGCATGCTCGATGGCGTCGCGATCTACGAACTCGACCACGGGATCCAGTTTCAGGGCGTGCAGACCAAGCCCCGCAGCATCAAGGTCACCGGCAAGATCGGTTTTTCAAACCATCCGATGCTGGAGCATTTCAAGTTCCTGAAAGCGCATACCAGGGTCACGCCGAAGATGACGATTCCGGCGCCGACCGTGATGCATTTCCGGCTTGAGCCCGGCGCGGTTGCCAAGGAGGCCTACGCCAATCGCGATGCGATCTTCGACGATCTCGCCGTGGCCTATCAGAACGCGATCAAGGCGTTTTATGCCGCCGGCTGCCGCTATCTGCAATTCGACGACACCGCCTGGGCCTATTTGTGTTCGCAGGAAGAATTGAAGAAGGCCAGGGAGCGTGGTCTCGACGTTGATCATCTGCAGGAAACCTACACGCGCTGCATCAACAAGGCGCTGGAGGCAAAACCCGCCGACATGACAATCACCACCCATGTCTGCCGCGGCAACTTCCGCTCGACCTTCATCTCTTCCGGCGGCTACGAGCCGGTGGCGCAGAATCTCCTCGGCAAGTGCAACTACGACGGCTACTTCCTCGAATACGACACCGACCGCGCCGGCGGATTCGAGCCGCTGCGGTTTCTGCCGAAGGGCAACAAGATCGTGGTGCTTGGCCTGGTCACGTCGAAGTCGGGCCGTCTGGAACCGCGCGCGGACATCAAGAAGCGCATCGAAGAAGCCACGAAATTTGTCGCGCTCGATCAGCTCGGCCTGTCGCCGCAGTGCGGCTTCGCCTCGACCGAAGAAGGCAACGTGCTGGCCGAGGATGAGCAATGGGCCAAGCTGCGCATGATCGTCGAGCTGGCGGAAGAGGTCTGGGGGAAGTGATTGATGCGGTCGTCCCCGCGAAAGCGGGGACCCTTGCCGTGCCCTCTCTATAGCCTGCGAAGTGGTCCCGAATCTCGCTGACGCTCGCCCGGGACGACGGACGAAGATCACATCGAGATAAAGATGACCCAACGCACAACGCCTCCCTTTCGCGCTGATCACGTCGGCAGTCTCCTGCGCACCGGGCCTTTGAAAGAGGCACGAACCAAACACCTCAAAGGCGAGATCGACGCAGGCGCGCTCAAGGCGGTCGAAGACCTCGAAATCGAGACAATCATCAGGAAGCAGGAGGAGATCGGCCTCAAACTCGCCACCGACGGCGAATTCCGGCGTTCGTGGTGGCATTTCGATTTCTACAAGGGTCTCGACGGCGTCGAGATGTACCAGACCGGCGAAGGGATTCACTTCGCGGGCGTCGACACCAAGGCGGAAAGCGTGCGCGTGACCGGCAAGGTGGGCTTCTCCAACCATCCGCACGTCGAGCACTTCAGATTTCTTAAGGCGCACACCAAGGTCGTTCCGAAGATGACCATCCCGGCGCCGTCGACATTTCATTTCCGGCAAGGCCGGCAATCGATCAGCAAGACGGTCTATCCCGACCTTGATGCTTATTTCGATGACGTTGCCATCGCGTATCAGAAAGCGATCCGCGCCTTCTATGACGCCGGGTGCCGGTATCTGCAACTCGACGACACCGCCTGGTCGATGATCTGCGATCCGAAGCAGCGTGAGGATTCACGCAAGCGCGGTGATGATCCGGACAGGCTGCCGCCCCGCTACACTCGGATGACCAACAAGGCGCTGGAGGCCAAGCCCGCGGACATGGTGATCACCATGCACTCCTGTCGCGGCAACTTCCGGTCGACCTTCATCGCGTCCGGCGGCTACGAATTCGTAGCCGAGGAATTGTTCGGCAAGGTCAATATCGACGGGTATTTCCTGGAATTCGATACCGATCGCGCCGGCGGTTTCGAACCTCTGCGCCATCTCAAGGGCGACAAACGCGTCGTGCTGGGGCTCGTCACGTCGAAAAGCGGACGTCTTGAGCCGAAGGACGACATCAAGCGGCGCATCGATGAAGCCACAAAATATGTCGCGCTCGATCAACTCTGCCTGTCGCCGCAATGCGGATTTGCCTCCACTGAGGAAGGCAATGTGCTGGCTGAAGAAGAGCAATGGGCAAAGCTGCGCATGATCGTTGAGCTGGCGGACGAGGTCTGGGGGAAGTGATTGATGCGGTCGCCCCCGCGAAAGCGGGACCCATACGCCAGGCCCTCGCTATAGACCGCGGAGTATGGGTCCCGGGTCTCGCTGACGCTCGCGCGGGACGACGGACGAGATCACATCGGGATAAAGATGACCGAACGCACAACTCCCCCCTTCCGCGCCGATCATGTGGGAAGTCTCCTGCGCACAGCGCCCCTGAAAGAAGCGCGGGCGAAGCGCGAGAAAAACGAGATCTCGGCGGCCGACCTGAAAGAGGCTGAAGACCGCGCGATCTCGGCAATCATCAGCAGGCAGGAAGACATCGGCCTTCGGGCGGTCACCGACGGTGAATTCCGCCGCGCCTTCTGGAACTACGATTTTCTCGGGGGACTTCCGGGGGTCGAAGCCTATCTCGGCGAACGCAAGATCAAGTTTCAGGGCGTCAATCCGAAGCCAATGATGCTGCGTGTCACGGGCAAGCTCGGCACTTTCTCCGGCCACCCGATGCTCGAACATTTCAAGTATGTGAAAGAGCACACGCGCGCGGCACCGAAGATGACCATCCCGTCGCCGTCATCGCTGCATTTTCGATATGGCCGCGACGCGGTGCCGGAATCGATCTATCCGGACATGAACGAGTTTTACCGCGATCTCGGCCAAACATATCGAAAGGCCGTGCGCGCTTTTGCGGACGCCGGCTGCCGATATCTGCAGCTCGACGAGGTCAACTTCACCTATCTCTGCGATCCGAAGCTGCGGGCCCAGGTCGCCAACCGTGGCGACGATCCGGACACACTGCCCGCGATATACGCCGGGATGATCAATGCCGCGATGTCGGATATTCCATCCGACATGACCATCGCGATGCATTTGTGTCGCGGCAATTTCCAGTCGACCTTCGTCGCCTCGGGCGGATACGAGCCGGTGGCGGAGATTCTTTTCAACACCATTAACGTGCACGGCTATTTCATGGAATACGACAGCGACCGCGCCGGCGGTTTCGAGCCGCTGCGGTTCGTACCGAAGGGCAAGACAGTTGTGCTTGGTCTCGTCACGTCCAAGTCCGGCCGGCTTGAATCAAAGGATGACATCAAGCGGCGCATCGACGAGGCTGCGAAATTCGTATCCCTGGAGCAGCTTTGCCTGTCGCCGCAATGCGGCTTCGCCTCCACCGAAGAAGGCAATATCCTCGCCGAAGACGAGCAGTGGACGAAGCTGCGTATGATTGTAGAAGTTGCGGAGGAAGTCTGGGGCTGATTTTTTTCGCTGCCGACGTAAACTTGCGGAGAGCCGATAAATGCAACGTACCAAGCCGCCGTTCCGCGCCGACCATGTCGGCAGCCTGTTGCGTCCCGCCGCGTTGAAAAAGGCAAGGGAGCAACGCGCCAAAGGTGAAATGACGCCCGCGCAGCTGAAGGAAATCGAAGATCGCGAGATCGAACGGGTGATCGGGAAGCAGGAGGAGGTCGGCCTGCAATCGATCACCGACGGGGAATTCCGCCGTTCCTGGTGGCATCTCGATTTTCTTTGGGGCCTCGATGGCATCGAAAAGCATGTGATGGATACCGGCATCGCCTTTGCGGCGGTGACCACGCGTAACGAAGGCCTCAAGGTCACCGGCAAAATCGGCTTTTCCGGGCATCCGATGATCGAGCATTTCAAGTTCGTCGCGGCGCACACCAGGCGCACGCCGAAGATCACGATTCCTTCGCCGTCGGCGGCGTATGGGCGGCCGGTACCGACGCCGATCGACAGGAAGGTCTATCCGAAGCTCGATTCCTTCTTCGACGATCTTGGCCAGGCCTATAAAAAAGCCGTTCGTGCCTTTGCCGACGCCGGCTGCCGCTATTTGCAGCTCGACGAGGTCTTCATCGCCATGCTGTGCGATCCGAAATATCGCCAGACGATGAAAGACCGCGGCGACGATCCGGAACAGCTCGGCGAGCTTTACGGCGATCTCATCAATACGGCGATGTCGGACATTCCATCCGACATGACCATCACCATGCACATGTGCCGCGGCAACTATAAGTCGACCTTCATGGGAAGTGGGGGCTACGAAGCGGTGCAGGAGATCCTGTTCAACAGGATCAAGGTGCACGGCTTTTTCATGGAATACGACAGCGACCGTGCCGGTGGCTTCGAACCTTTGCGAATGTTGCCAAAGGACAGGTCTGTGGTGCTTGGTCTGGTCACGACCAAGACCGGCCGCCTCGAGTCCAAGGATGAACTCAAACGCCGCATCGACCAGGCCGCGAAGTTTGCTTCGCTTGATCAGCTGTGTCTGTCGCCGCAATGCGGCTTTGCTTCGACCGAGGAAGGCAATGTGCTGGCGGAGGACGAACAATGGGCCAAGTTGCGTATGATCGCTGAGCTTTCAAAGGAAGTATGGGGCTAGGCTCTCCGTCATGCCCGGCATAAAGCCGGGCATGACGATTGTTGCTAAGGGTGAGTCAAACCAAAATGACAGACATGGTCGCGGGCAAAACCGCCATCGTCACCGGCGCGGGGCGCGGTATCGGGCGCGGCATTGCCATGTTGCTTGCGAAAGAAGGCGCACAGGTCGTTGTTTGCGACATCGGTGCCAGCCTGCAGGGCGAAGGCAGCGACTCCGGTCCGGCGCAGGAGACGGTCAACGCCATTAAAAAAGCCGGCGGCGCCGCGATTGCGTCGACGCTCTCGATCACCGATCCGAAAAACGCGGAGGCTATCGTCAAATCCGCGCTCGATGCTTTCGGCCGCGTTGACATTCTCGTCAACAACGCCGGCATATTGCGCGATGTCATTTTCCACAAAATGAGCTGGTCGGACTGGTCCGACGTGATCGCCGTCCACCTGAATGGCTCGTTCAACATGAGCCGTGCGGTTGCGCCGCATTTTCGTGAACAGAATGCCGGTGCATTCGTCCATATGACGTCGACCTCCGGGCTGGTGGGTAATTTTGGCCAGGCCAACTACATGGCTGCAAAGCTCGGAATCATGGGCCTGTCGCGTGGCATCGCATTGGATATGGCGCGTTTCAATGTGCGCTCGAATTGCATCGCGCCCTTTGCGTTCACGCGCATGATCGAGTCGATTCCGGCGCAATCGGAACAGGACAAACGCCGCATCGAGGCCTTCCAGCGGATGACCCCGGAGAAGATCGCACCGCTTGCGGTCTATCTGTGCACTGAGGCGGCCACCGGCATTACCGGGCAGATTTTCTCAGTCCGCAACAACGAGATTTATCTGTTCAACCAGCCGCGGCCGATCAAGACCATCCATCGCGCCAAAGGCTGGACACCGGAAGAGCTCGCAACGGAGCTCAAAACCGCCTTCGCGCCCTCGTTTACGCCGCTGGAGCGCTCGGAGGAGGTGTTCAATTGGGACCCGATTTGAGATGTCATGTCCTTTGGGCGCGGCCGTTATTATCGTCATGGCCGGGCTTGTCCCGGGAAGTCGGGTTTACCCGACTTGCCGCATCGTTATTATGCGGAAGTCGGGCAAGCCCGACTTCCGGTGCCATCCACGTCTTTACAACTGGCAACGAGAAAGCCGTGGATGCCCGGCACACAGGTGTGCGAAAGCACGCCGTCCTTCGAGCGGCTTGGCCGGGCATGACGCGTGAAGGGCAGCCATGAAAAAGCGCGCCGCAGAACACGACGAATTTGCCGAAGTTCGGGACGGCGTGCGCGCGCTATGCTCGAAGTTTCCAGGAGAATACTGGCGCGCCCTGGATCGCGACCGCGCGTACCCGACTGAATTCGTCACAGCGCTTACGAGGGCGGGCTATCTCGCGGCGCTGATCCCTGAGGAATACGGCGGCAGTGGACTCAATCTCGGCGCCGCTGCCGCGATTCTGGAGGAGGTGCACGCTTCCGGTGGCAACGGCGCTGCCTGTCACGCGCAGATGTACACCATGGGCACAATCCTGCGCCACGGCAGCAAGACTCAGAAAGAGCGCTATTTGCCGCTGATCGCCAGCGGCGAACTCCGCCTGCAGGCGTTCGGCGTGACCGAGCCCACATCGGGCACCGACACGCTGTCTTTGCGTACCGCAGCCCGGCGCGAGGGCAATGATCACTACATCATCAACGGCCAGAAGATCTGGACTTCGCGCGCGGAACATTCGGATCTGATGCTTTTGCTGGCGCGGACGACGCCGAAGGAGCAGACGAAAAAGCGGACCGACGGTTTGTCGGTATTTCTGGTGGATATGCGGCTCGCCCAGGGCTCCAACATCGCCATCAATCCAATCCGGACCATGATGAATCACGCCACCACGCAGATTTTCTTCGACGATCTGCGCGTGCCGGCCGAAAACCTGATTGGCGAGGAAGGGCAGGGATTTCGCTACATTCTCGCCGGGATGAATGCCGAGCGCATCCTGATCGCGGCGGAATGCATCGGCGATGCCAAATGGTTCATCGCCAAGGCCACGCAATATGCCAAGGACCGCGAGCTGTTCGGACGGCCGATCGGGCAGAACCAGGGCGTGCAATTTCCGATCGCCCGTGCCTATGCGCAAATGCGCGCCACCGAGCTGATGGTGCATGAGGCGGCGCGAAAGTACGATGCAGGCGAGGATATCGGCGCGGAAGCCAACATGGCCAAGTTGCTCGCCGCCGATGCCTCGTGGGCAGCCGCCGACATGTGCGTGCAGACGCACGGCGGCTTTGGCTTTGCCGAGGAGTATGACGTCGAGCGGAAATTCCGCGAGACCCGGCTCTACCAGGTCGCGCCGATCTCGACCAACATGATCCTCTCGTATCTGGCCGAGCACGTGCTGGGATTGCCCCGGTCATATTGAGTTGTTGGCTATGTTTTCATGAAGGCTGGGTCCCCGCCTTCGCGGGGACGAGCGGAAGAGAGTGGAACACACAGACTACAGCCGCTCATTTCCACGAAAGCGGATCTAGCTCCCAAATTAAGGACGCGCTCCGACTATCATGACGCTCCCTCTCTCAGGTCTCCTCGTTGTTTCGGTCGAGCAGGCGGTGGCGGCGCCGCAATGCACCTGCCGGCTCGCCGACGCCGGCGCGCGCATCATCAAAATCGAGCGTCCGGAAGGCGATTTCGCCCGTGACTACGACCATGTGGTGCATGGCGAGAGCGCCAACTTTGTCTGGCTCAACCGCGGGAAACAGTCCGTCGTGCTCGATCTCGGCAGTTCCGGCGACAAGGCCCTGCTCGAAGCGATGCTCGCGAGGGCCGATGTCTTCGTGCAGAACCTCAAGCCCGGCGCCATTGCCAAGCTCGGCTTCGCCATGGCGCGGCTGCGCAAGGATTACCCGCGGCTGATCTGCTGTTCGATCTCGGGCTACGGAGAAACTGGCCCGTATGCGCAACGCAAGGCCTATGACCTCTTGATCCAGGCCGAATCCGGCGTGTCATCGGTGACGGGCGGTCCCGAAGGGCCCGCCCGCGTCGGCGTGTCGATCGTCGATGTTGCCGCGGGCCTCAATGCCTACGAAGCCATTCTCGAGGCGTTGATTGCGCGCGGCAGGACAAACGAAGGCGCCGAAATCTCCGTCTCCATGTTCGACGCCATGGCGGAATGGATGACGGTGCCGCTGCTGCACGGCGAAGGCGGCGTGCCGTTCAAGCGCATCGGCCTCGCGCATGCGGCGATCGCTCCCTATGGCGTGTTCAAGAGCCGTGACGGCGCCGACATCCTGATTGCCATTCAGAATGATCGCGAGTGGCGCGTCCTGGCGGAGAAGGTGCTGGGCGATGCCGCGCTGGGGCCCGATCCAAGGTTCGCCACCAATCCGAAGCGCGTCGAGAACCGGACAGAAACCGACGCCAAGGTCGCTGCCAATTTCGCCGGCCACGACGTCGACGTGCTGATGAAGAAGCTGGAAGCCGCCGACATTGCGTTCGCGCGCGTCAACGACTGGGAGCTATTGTCGAAGCATGCGCATTTGCGGCGGATCACGGTCGGCGCGCCGAGTGGGCCTGTGACGATGCCGGCGCCCCCACCGTTACGCGCAGGCGAGGAGCGCACTTATGGTCCGATTCCTGCGCTTGGCGAGCACACGGAGATGGTGCGTCAGGAGTTCTCCCGCAAAGGCTAATCAATCGCCGCTGTTTCGACTTTCGCGCCCGGTGTCGGGCGTGAATTCCCGATGATCAGGATCATCGGGATCACGGCCAGCGTCAAAATCATCAGGAGCTTGAAGTCGTTGATATAGGCGAGCATCGCCGCCTGCTGCGTGACGATCGCATCGAGCATCGCGCGGCCCATGTCCGTGTGCACGTCCAGATTTCCGGCCACATCGGGCATCTGTAGCGCGTCGTTGAATGGCGTCACCTGCTCGGTCAGACGCGCGTGCATCTCGGTGGTCTTGCTGGTCAGATTTGCGATCACCATGGATATGCCGATCGACGAGCCGATATTGCGCGTGAGCGTGGTGATCGCGGTCGCACCGGTGCGCAGGTGCCCGGGCAGAGTGGCAAATGCCACCGTCGAGATCGGCACGAACAACAGGCCGAGCCCGACGCCCTGAATGATGCTGGTGACGACGATCGTCGTCTTCGTTACGTCGAGCGAAAAACCGGTCATGTAATAGAGCGTGCCGCCGGCGAGCAGCAGGCCACACAAAATCAGATAGCGGGGATGAACCAGCTTCATCAGCCGCGGCGCCGCCATCATGGTGATCAGCGTGCCGACCCCGCGCGACCCGAGCAGGTAGCCCGCCGTCTGGATCGGATAACCGAGCAGGTTCTGCATGAACGGAGTGACCAGGGCCATCGTGCCGAACAGCACCACGCCGATCACAACCATGAAAATGCAGCCGCTGACGAAGTTGCGGTCCTTGAACATCTCGAACCGGACAAACGGCTCATCTGTGGTCAACGAATGCGCGAAGAAGTAGTAGAAGCCGGCCACCGAGACGATCGCCTCGATCCAGATTTCATTTGAGTCGAACCAGCCGACTTGCTCTCCCCGGTCGAGCAGCAATTGCAGAGAGCCGATGCCGATCGCGAGCGCGATAAATCCGAACCAGTCAAAGCGCATATGCTCCTGTTTCTGTGTCTCTTCCATGAAAAGCCACATACCAATCAAGGTGATGATGCCGATCGGCAGGTTGATCAGGAATACCCAGTGCCATGAATAGTTGTCGGTGAGCCAAGCGCCCAATGTCGGGCCCATGATCGGCCCCAACATCACTCCGACGCCCCAGATCGCCATCGCCTGGCCGCGCTCTTCCGCCGAGTAGATATCGAGCAATACGGACTGCGACAGTGGCACCAGCGCCGCGCCCGCCATGCCCTGCAGCAGCCGGAATAGCACCATCTGCTCGATGTTCTGCGCCAGCGCGCAAAGGAACGACGCGACGGTAAATCCGGCGACGCAGATGATGAACAGCTTCTTGCGGCCGAAACGGTCGGAGAGCCAGGCCATCGGGGCCGTCATGATCGCGGCAGCGACGATGTACGACGTCAGTACCCAGTTGATCTGGTCCAGGGATGCCGACAGCGAACCCTGCATATAGGGCAGCGCGACATTCGCAATGGTCGTATCGAGCGCCTGCATGACCGTAGCGGTCATGGTGCAGACCGTTATCAGGACGCGCCGCAGCTTCGGATCCATCGAAGCGAAGTGCGCGGTCATTTTTTCGTTTCTTTCGCCTGCGCGGGCGCGAACGGCAGCCGGCTATGGCCGGTGTCGATCTCGACGTTCACGCTCATGCCGGAGCGCAGCAGGTGCGTGTCTTCGCTCTTGTCGAAGGCGATCCGAACCGGCACGCGCTGCACGACTTTCACCCAGTTCCCCGTCGCATTCTGCGGCGGCAGGATCGAGAATTGCGCACCGGTGCCCGGGCTCACTGCGATGACAGTGCCGGTGAAAGTGTGGTCGGGGAAACTGTCGACGTCGAGCGTCGCCTTCTGTCCGACGCGCAGGTAAGTAAGGTCCGTCTCTTTCGGATTGGCCTCGACCCACGGCGCCTGATCGTCGATCACGCTGAACACCGGGGTGCCCGCAGAAACAAAGCGGCCGAGCTGGATGTTGTCCACTTGCGTGGCGGTGCCCGGCATCGGCGCGCGCACGATCGTATGGTCGAAATCGCGCTGCGCGTTGTCGAGAACGGCCTTGGCCTGGGCGTATTCTGGAAACTTTTCGAGCGGCAAATCAGGATCGCCAAGCAGCTGGCTCAGTGTGGAGTCACGCTGTTGCACGGCAAGCTCCGCCTGCAATTGCGCAGAGACCACTGCCGCCATTGAAGTGTCGAGATCGGCCTGCGATCCCGCCTGCGAGTTCACCAGTCGTGATTTACGATCGGTATCGCGCTTCTTGAGATCGACATTCTTGTTGGCGAGATCGGCAAGAGTATTGAGCGACGTGAGGTTGGCCTTGAGCTTGTTGAAATTGCTGCGTGCTGCATCGAGCTTGGCCTTCGCCTGCTGCAATGCCAGCGCAAAAGGCTCGCGGTCGAGCGTGAACAATTCATCGCCGGAATTGACGTGCTGACCTTCGCGGACGGCGATATGCGTGATCTTGCCGGAGATGTCCGGCGTGATCAAAACCTTCTGCGCGCCGACATAAGCGTTGTCGGTCGAGATGTAGCGCCCGCCGGAAAGGTAGATGCCGAGGCCGGTCACAATAGCGAGCGCCGGCAGGCCGACGAGCAGAATCATGCGCAGCCGCTTGCGGCCGATGCGCGCGAACAGTCCGGCAGATGTTGGCGTCCCGGTTTTAGCCTCCGGCGATGTCTTGGCTTCCGGTACCGGCACGATCTTCAGGGCTTTTTCATTCATGACTTATCCAGCGATTGCTTGGTCTTGGTTCGTATTGCGGGCGATGGCGGAGCGCAGGTTGTCTTTCACCGCGCCGAGTTCTTTGAGCATGCGTTCGATCGACGCCATGGAAATTCCGCCGAGGACGGTTTCCATCATGTCGGCGCCGAGGTCCGCTAACTGGTCGAGCAAGGGCTTCGCGGCGGGCGTCAGGTACAACCGATTGGCGCGCCGGTCGTTCGGATCGTCGCGGCGCTCGATCAGACCGTTGTCTGCCAGCCGATCGAGCAGTCGCGTCAGGCTGATCGGCTGGAGGTCGAGGATGTCGGCGAGTTCCGTCTGCTTGAGGCCCTCATGGCGGCCGATCCGCACGAGCACCGCCCATTGCGCCCGGGAGATGCCAAATTGGCGCGCCCGCTGATCGGCATAGGTTTTTAACAGGCGTGCTACGTCCATGATAGTAAAAGCAAATTCTCGCTTTACGGGGTGTTGGGGCATGAGCCTGCTCTGTGCTGACAGGGGAATAATAAGCAAGCTTATAATAAGCGCAATAAGCCATTTTGACAGGGCTGCCGCGCGTGGTCCGCGTGGATGACGGGCGCTTTGGCGTCGGGCAAAGTCGCGGCCCCCGCCTTCCGCGCAACAGGAACTCAGCACATGGACATCGGCTTCATCGGGTTAGGCAATATGGGACAGCCGATGGCGCGCCGGCTGATCGAGGCCGGCCACAGGCTCGTCATCTACGACACACGGAATGATGCAGTCGCGCCACTGGTGGCGCTCGGCGCGCAGCTTGCATCGTCCCCGGCCGACGTCGCCGACCGCGTCGAAACGGTGATGGCAAGTCTGCCGTCGTTGCAGATCTCCGAAAAGGTTGCGACCGGCGAAGGTGGTGTCATCCACGGCAAGCGCATCAAGCGCTTCATCGACCTGTCCACCACCGGGTCGAGCGTCGCCGCAAGAATAGCGGCGGCATTGGCGAAGAAGAATATTGTGCAGATCGATTCCCCGGTGAGCGGCGGGGTCGGCGGCGCCAACAAGGGCACGCTGGCGGTGATGGTCTCAGGACCAAAGGCCGAAATCGAACATGTGAAGGACGCGCTCGCGGTGTTCGGCAAAGTCTTCATCATTGGCGAGAAGCCAGGCATGGCGCAGACCATGAAGCTCGCGAACAACTTTCTCTCGGCCACGGCGATGGCCGCAACCTCCGAAGCGGTCGCAATGGGGGTGAAGGCGGGCCTCGATCCTGCGGTGATGATCGACGTCATCAACGCCGGCTCCGGCCGTACCACTGCATCGGACGGAAAATTTCCGCAGGCCATTCTGCCGCGCACATTCAACTACGGCTTTGCCACTGCGCTGATGCTCAAGGACGTACGGCTCTGTACCGAGGAAGCCAGGGGCCTGGATGTTCCGAACTCCGTGATGAGTGCTGTCCTCGACCAATGGGAAATGACCAATACGGAATTCGGCGGAGACAGCGATTTCACCGTCATTGTTAAAATGATCGAGAAACGCGCGGGCGTCACTGTAGGCAAGAAAACATGAGCAATGATATCCACGAAGTCTACGCGGTCTGTTACGCGACCCACGCACGCAGGCGATCGGAAAACTATATCTTCGGTGACCCGCACGACGAGATGACGTCGATTGCCTATTACGTCTGGGTGATCAAAGGGCCGCACGGCACATTCGTATGCGACACCGGCTTTGACGAAGTCGCCGCCCGGGAACGCGCACGCACAATCATTCATCCGGTCGGTGAAGGCCTGCAGGCACTCGGTGTGCAGCCGGACAAGGTCGATCACGTGATCGCCACGCACATGCACTGGGACCATGCCGGCAACTACGATCTGTTCCCCAATGCGCGCTATCACATCCAGGAGACCGAGATGGCTTACGCCACCGGTCGCTGCATGTGCCATCAGATGCTGCGTATCCCGTTCAGCGAAAGCGACGTGCTGGCGATGGTGCGGAAGGTTTATGCCTATCGCGTCGAGTTCCACGATGGTGTCGAGGAGCTGGCGCCGGGCATCACGGTGCACAAGATCGGCGGTCACTCGAAAGGCCTGCAATGCGTCCGCGTCAAGACCAAACGGGGCACGGTGGTGATCGCATCTGATTGCTGTCACCTCTACTCGCACCTTGATGAGGGCCGCGTGTTCCCGATCACATACAGCGTCGGCGACACGCTCGAAGGTTACAAGACGCTGAAGAAACTGGCGAGCTCGCGCCACCACGTCGTGCCGGGTCACGATCCGGAGGTTCTGAAAATTTATCCTGCCGTGAAGTCCGGGCTCGAAAACTGGATCGTGCGGCTGGATGTTGAGCCGAAGGTTTAGCGCCCTCTCTGCGCGCGGAAAGGCGCTACACCAGCCCCAACTCTCCAAACGCGTCCTTGTGGTACTCCGCGCTCTCCGGCGAGAAGCAGCAAAAAATAACACGCGCAATGCCGCGCGGGTGCGCGGCTATTTCCGCGGCAACGGTGCCTACGGCTATGCGCGCGGCAAGGTCGGGCGGAAAGCGGTAGATGCCGGTTGAAATCGCCGGGTAGGCGAGCGAGGCGAGCGCATTGGTGGCAGCAAGATCGAGCGCGGTGCGATAACAGCTCGCCAAAAGCGCTTCCTCATTCTTGTCGCCGCCGCCCCATACCGGGCCGACTGCGTGGATCACGTGCCTGGCCTTGAGGCGATAACCGCGCGTGATCTTGGCGCCGCCGGTGTCGCAACCGCCCTGCGTACGGCATTCGGCCAGCAATTCCGGCCCGGCCGAGCGGTGAATGGCGCCGTCGACACCGCCGCCGCCCAGCAGCGAGCGGTTGGCGGCATTCACGATTGCATCGACATCGAGCGTGGTGATGTCGGCGACGATGATGTCGAGGATTGTCTGGCCGACCTCGGCGGTGAGCCCAGTCATGGGCCGATCATATCACGCGCTTGCGATTTCGGGTGCCGCCTCGAAATCGACCGTCGAGCGCACGCCGATGTCGTCGTAATGTGAATCGAGGAAACGGCGCGCGGCACGTCGGCCGTTGGTGCGCAGCATCTCGAAGAAATCGTAGTCGGTGTGGAGCCGGCTGGCAGCATCGAGCGTTTGAGCTGACCCGGTCAGCGCAACGCGATGCACATTGATACGCCGGTATTGCCCTGTGCCGGTGCCGCGCGGCAGCTTGCCCTCGTCAATCAGCTTGCCGACAAAGGTGATGCCGCGCAGTTCCGACATCAGCGAGGAATTGAACGTGATCTCGTTTATTCGCGCCAAAATCTCGTCTTGCGTCTTCGGAATTTGCTTGCGTTGCAAAGGGTTGATCTGGACCAGCAGCAGGTTTTCGGTCTGCGTCGCGCCGACCAGCGGATAAAGGGCCGGGTTGCCCACGTAGCCGCCGTCCCAATAAGCCTCACTTTTGATCTCGACGGCGCGGAACAGGTGCGGCAGGCACGCCGAGGCGACGATCATGTCCGACGTCATTTCCTCGCGTCGGAACACGTGCAGCGCTCCGCTCTTCACGTTGGTAGCGGATACGAACAATTGCAGATTCTTGCAGCCACGCACCGCGTCAAAATCGACGAAGCGCTCGATGAGATCCTTCAGCGGATTGATGTTGAGCGGATTGAAATCGTAGGGCGACAGATACCGCGTCAACGCCTGCATCCACAGGCCGACCGGCGTATCCTCGATCGGCCAGAATGAAAACAGCCGATCAACGGCGCGGCGCTGGACGTCGGGCAGGTTACCGCCGAGGCTCGCCGCGCGCCAGAATTCGGCGAGGCGCTTGCGTGCCTCCTCCGGTCCGCCGCGCGCAAGCCCATCCGCCAGCATGACGGCATTGACCGCGCCGGCGGACGCGCCGGAAATGCCTTCGATCGTCAGCCGGCCGTCTTCCAGCAGATGGTCGAGCACGCCCCAGGTGAATGCGCCAAGCGCGCCGCCGCCCTGCAGTGCGAGATTGATGCGTTTGCCTGCTTTCGGTTTTTCCGACTTGTCGCCGCCAAACGCGCGCGAGAGAAATTCGATCATAGCTTGCGTGTCACTGCGCCACCCAGCCGCCGTCGATCGAATAGGCGGAGCCGGTTATCGTTTCCGCCGCATCGGTGCAGAGGAAAACGGCGAGCGCGCCGATACTCTCCGGCTTTGTGAACTGATGCATTGGCTGCTTCTCCGACAACAGCGCAATTTCTTCCTCGCGCACGCTCTTGCCGGAGGCTTTGGAGCGCGCGTCAATCTGCTGTTCGACCAGCGGCGTGAGCACCCAGCCGGGGCAGATCGCATTGCAGGTCACGCCCTCATTGGCGGTTTCCATCGCGACGACCTTCGTCATGCCGACGAGACCATGCTTGGCGGAGACGTAGGCAACCTTTTGCGTGCTGGCGACCAGCCCGTGCGCGGAAGCAATGTTGATGATGCGGCCCCATTTGCGTTTCTTCATGCCAGGCAATGCGGTGCGGATCGTGTGGAACGAGGAGGACAAGTTGATCGCAATGATCGCGTCCCATTTCTCGATCGGGAAATCCTCGATGTTCGCGACGTACTGGATGCCGGCGTTGTTGACCAGCACGTCGAGCGCGCCGAACTCCTTTTCGGTTGTGCGGATCATGTCGGCGATCTCGGCAGGTTTGCTCATGTCGGCGGCTGAATAGCGTGCCTTGACCCCGAAATCCTTCTCGGTACCGGCACGGACTTTTTCGATCTCGGCTTTGTCGCCGAAACCGTTGAGCATGATATTGGCGCCCTCACGCGCGAGCGCATGCGCGATGGCGAGACCAATGCCGGAGGTTGAACCGGTGACTAGTGCAGCCTTGCCTTTAAGCATTGTGGGTCCTCGTTTTGTAGTGGACGCCCCCGGCCAGAGATTGCCGGCGAAAACTGCCCCTATTCTTGTTGCGGTGCAATATATATGTTCGTGACATAGGGATTCGAGTGGTTTGACGTTAGACTTGCGTTGGAAGGCGGAACCTACCTTGTCCAGAAAATCGTCCGCGCACGCGGTATTTCCGAGGCCCGATCACGACCACCAGCGCTGCGCGAGCGATGCGATCGCGCACGCCGAAGCGTTGTGCGCCGCGCGCAAGGAGCGGTTGACGCCGATGCGCCGCCGCGTGCTGGAAGCATTGCTGGCGAGCCATCAGCCGCTCGGCGCCTACGAATTGATCGACCGGCTGGCGGTCCGCGGGCAGCGCCCAGCTCCCATTACGGTCTACCGCGCGCTCGATTTTTTGCGCGAGCAGGAACTGGTCCATCGCATCGAGAGCCGTAACGCCTTCATCGCCTGCGTGCATGATCACGAGAGCAGCGATCCGGTCGTATTCCTGATCTGCGAAAAATGCGGCGCCGTCGGCGAGGCGGCCTCGGCCGCGGTGGCCGATACGATCAAGAACGCTTCGCGCGCCGTGGGCTTTGTACCGAAGACGCCGGTGATCGAGATCTCCGGAATCTGCGCCCATTGCAAAGCGGCGTAGGCGGCCATTCATATTGTCCAGTCCCACCTACACCTCGACCACGCGTCCGCTTGACGCGCTCGCGGCAGGCATCGTTGTGGTGCTGTGCCTGTCCTGGGGTTTCAACCAGGTTGCCACAAAGCTCGCGATAAATGACATTCCTCCGCTGACGCAGGCTGCCGTTCGTTCGGTCGTTGCCGCGCTGTTGATCGCCGCATGGTGCAGGTTGCGTGGAATTGGGCTGCTCAAGCGCGATGGCACGCTGTGGTTCGGATTTGCGGCCGGCGTTCTTTTCGCAGTCGAATTTATCCTGATCTACCAAGGTCTCCTCTACACCACCGCGACTCGCGCCGTGCTGTTCATCTATCTCGCGCCGTTCTTCGTAGTGCTCGGCGCACGGATCGTTCTGCCGGCTGATCGCTTCGGTGCGGCGCAGTGGCTGGGGTTGGGCTTGTCGTTCGCGGGCATGCTGATCGCGTTCGGTCTTCCGACGCCGGCGATGGATCCCCGCCAGCATATCGGCGATGTGATGATGGTCGGCGCGGCCCTGTTCTGGGCAGCGACCACATTGATCATCAAGGCGAGCCCGTTGACGCACGCGTCGGCGGAGAAGGTGATGCTTTATCAGCTTGTCGTGTCGGCCCCGATCATGGCGGCAACGGCGCTGGTCGTCGGGGAACGCATCACGCATATGCCATCGGCGATGGCGCTTGGTTCGCTTGCTTACCAAACCGTCTGGGTTGTCAGCGTGACCTTCGTGGTGTGGTTTGCGCTCATCGCGCGCTATTCGGCGAGCCGCCTGTCGGCCTTCACGTTTCTGACGCCATTGTTCGGTGTTGCTGCTGGCCATCTGGTGTTAAATGAACCGCTGACAACGGCTTTTGCGGCCGCAGTGGTGCTGGTTGCTGTCGGTCTGGTGTTGGTGAACAGGGCGCATTGATGGGGCCTGCTGTCGAAGAAACGCTGCGGCGCGCGATGTCCGCGATCCAGAGTCAGCGACCCGACGAGGCCCTGCGGTTGACGCAGGACATTCTCAATAAAAATCCAAGTCAGCCCAACGCATTGCATCTTTACGGGTATGCCTTGCTGATGCAGGAGCGCGCCGACGAGGCGGTCGCGCCCCTGGAAAAAGCATTCCGATCACTTCGCGATCCCGCGATCGAGACGCAACTCGCAATTGCCTTGCGAAAAGCCGGCCGTACCGACGACGCACTCAGCCGGCTTGCCCGTGCAGTCAAACGCAAGCCACCATTTCCGGCTGCCTTTCACGAATACGGTTATCTGCTCCATTCACTGGATCGGGCCGACGAAGCGATCAATGTGATCAAGGCCGGTATGGACGCGGCCCCATGGATGCCTGATTTGCCCCTGTTGCTCGGTTGGATTTTTCATGCCCGTAACGACGGCGTCAGCGCCAGGACAGCATTCGCGCGAGCTCTCGGTGTCGCGCCAAATCATGGCGATGCACTGTACGGCATGGGGCTGGTGCTCATGGATGCAGGCGAATTTGCGCCGGCGTCCGAATTTTTTCAGCGCGCATTGCAGAACGATCCCTCCGACCAGCAATCAAGACTCTATCTTGGTGCCTGCCTGCTCGAGTTGGGCCAAACCGGCGCGGCCTCGGTTTGCCTGCGTCAGGTGACGCGCGGCGGCGCCAGTTTCTACGGCAAGGCGCTGAAGGTCCTGAGTTCGTCCAGCCGTGGACGGTTCTGGCTGCGGCCGAGCGGCCTCGCCAGATTTTTCCGGGGTGAGCAGAGCTAGCGCGCGGCTAGCGTTTGGGCGCGCGAAATTCCCTGCGGTAAATGCCGGTCTCCTCCGCAATGGCGCCGGCGGTTGCGAGCAGACGCTGCGCGGCGTCCTCGGAGAGGACGTCGAACTGCTCATTCCAGCTTTCCCGTTTTATCGCGATGCACTGCGCGACCGGCGTTCCTTTTGGAAGGACACCGCTGAATTCAGGATCGTTCCAGCGCGCCGGAAAATGGATCAGGCTGTCGGCGTAGCGATCCGAATCCACCAGGCCGGTCAGCGTCGTGAATGGCAGATCCGCGCGGTTGATCGGGTGCGTGACGAACAGCGAATAGCCCGGCGGCAGCTCGATCGTCCAGAAATTGTTGAATTTGATGATGAAACGATCATCGTCGAAAAATGGCGTTCCCTTGACCTGGACGCTATCGTGGTAGTCGATCGGAGAGCGCGTAAGGTTTCGGAGCTTCCCGGCCACCGGAATGTTGCTGACCCAGCTGAACTCGCCGTTCTCCACCTTGAGGTCAGCGGTCAGGGGCATCAGAAAGCCGAACGTCATCGCATCGATAAACGGCGGGCATTTCTTCACGGTCATCATTTCCATGTTCGAGACCGAACTGAAGCCATGCTGTGGCAAGGTCTTGAACCAGTCAGGCAGCCCCCGAACGGCGGGGATCGGCCGCGGCAGGACCTGCTCCATTTCGGGTGGGCATGAAAATTTTACGGTCAGCTGATTTGCCTGATCCATCGGCGTATTCTGGCCTCTGTTTTTGGGTTAATGAGGCTCATTGTCATGAGACTTGGCAATTTAACTGATGCCGACGCGCACGAATAGGTGTGTCGCTGTAGAGCATCAGGCGTACTATATTGGGTTGGCATTCTGAGCCAGGAGCGATTGTGAATGGCATTGTCTGAGCGTCACAGATCGGTAGCGGTGGATGTCGGCGGCGTGATGGTCGGCGGCGGTGCGCCGATCGTGGTGCAGTCGATGACCAATACCGATACGGCCGACGTGGATGGGACCGCGCGGCAGGTGGCGGCGCTGGCGGCCG
>DASSIJ010000306.1:0-6535 GCA_035692045.1 Pseudolabrys sp.
CGGATTTTCAGGGCTTGCTCGCTTCGCTTTCACGCGCTAGTCAACGTATTTGAAGTATGGTAACCGGACTTTGGCCTGGCTGGGGCGGCTAATCGCGGGCGTCGAAACCGATATTCCGCAATTGGGGATCGTCTCAACAACGTCAACCACCACGAGGCCATACGCGATGGTTGCGATCTGAGTCTGGATGCAGCCCAATCTAAAAAGCACGAGGTCGGAACGATGAGTGACATTGGCGAGCGGGTGAAAAAGATTGTCGTGGAGCATCTGGGCGTAGAGCCCGACAAAGTGACCGATCAAGCGAGCTTCATCGACGATCTTGGCGCCGACAGTCTCGACACCGTCGAGCTCGTGATGGCTTTCGAAGAGGAATTCGGCTGCGAAATTCCCGATGATGCCGCCGAGACCATTTTGACTGTCGGCGACGCGGTCAAATTTCTCGAAAAGAACGCTAAAAGCTGAGCAGGCGCGCCGCGCCGCTGCTCAATCGCTTTGCTCGTCATTGGCTTATGATCCGTACGCGATGCAGCGGCACGAATGACTTGGCTCGGAGCCGGCCATGAGACGTGTCGTCGTTACGGGTTTGGGAATGGTTACGCCGCTCGGGTGCGGCGTGGAGCCAACCTGGAACCGGCTGCTCAAGGGCGAGAGCGGCGCCGGGAAGATCGACAGCTTCGACGTCTCTGACCTCGCATGCAAGATTGCCTGTGAGATCCCACGCGGGGACGGCTCGAATGCGACCTTTAATCCCGACCAGTGGATGGAGCCGAAAGAGCAACGCAAGGTCGACGAGTTTATCCTCTTTGCGATGTGTGCGGCTCGCCAGGCGCTCGATGATGCCGGGTGGCGTCCAAAGAGCTACGACGAGCAGACGACCACGGGCGTGCTCATCGGTTCCGGCATCGGCGGTATCGAAGGCATCGCGGAAGCCGCCATCCAGATGCATGAGAAGGGCCCTCGTCGGGTGTCGCCGTTCTTCATTCCGGGCCGTATCATCAATCTTGCCTCGGGGTTCGTATCTATCGCATTCGGCTTGAAAGGGCCCAACCACGCGGTTGTCACGGCCTGTTCAACCGGTGCACATGCGATCGGTGATGCGGCTCGTCTGGTGGGCCTCGGCGATGCAGACGTGATGGTGGCCGGCGGTGCAGAGTCGCCGGTCAATCGTATATCGCTTGCCGGCTTCTCGGCGCTGCGGGCGCTCTCAACCAGTTTCAACGACGACCCGACCCGCGCCTCGCGTCCCTATGACAAGGATCGCGATGGATTTGTGATGGGCGAGGGGGCCGGTGTGGTCGTGGTTGAGGCGCTTGATCATGCCAAGGCGCGCGGCGCAAAAATCTATGCCGAGTTGATCGGCTACGGCATGTCAGGTGACGCTCATCACATCACTGCGCCTGCCCCTGACGGTGATGGTGCACTGCGTTGCATGAAGGGTGCCATTCGCACGGCAGGGATTTCAACCGGAGACATCGACTACATCAACGCGCACGGCACCTCGACGCCGCTCGGCGATGAGATTGAGCTTGGCGCCGTGCAGAAACTTGTGGGCAATGCGGCCGGCCGGATGTCGATGTCATCGACCAAATCCTGCATCGGGCACCTGCTTGGCGCGGCGGGTGCGGTCGAAGCGATTTTCTCCATCCTTGCGATTCGCGATCGGGTTGTGCCACCCACGATCAATCTCGACAATCCTTCGGTCGACACGCCGATCGACCTGGTCCCACACCAGGCACGCAAACGCGATGTCGACACCGCATTGTCGAATTCGTTCGGTTTCGGCGGAACAAATGCTTCGCTGATATTCCGCCGTTACGCTGCCTAGGGGGCTACGCCGGCGAGCGTCCCAAGCTTTCGCCATAATGTTTTCTAACGTGCGACGGGTACGGGCCGGTGCTGACAGCGGGAGCGGATTAAGTGAATTCAAACCGACCGGGAGGCGGCGACAGCAGAGGTCCGTCGACCGGCAAGGCACCATTGCCGCGCAGTCCACGAGCGGCTCTCGAACCAGAAAGAGTACCGCTACCAACCCGTCCTTCACGGCGGGCACGCCATCCGATCATCGTGGTTGGAAATGCGATATTCACGCTGCTCGTGGTGATCTCCATTGCGGTAGGCGCCGGATTGTTCATCGGCAAGCAGCGGTTCGAAGCGCCCGGCCCGCTGCCCGAGGATAAGGTGGTCAACATCCCGCGCGGCCTCGGTATTCGCGATATTGCGGATCTGTTGCAGCGTGAGGGCGTGATAAATCAACCCTACGTTTTCATGGGCGGCGTGATTGTGCTCAAGGCACGGGGCGAACTCAAGTACGGCGAATATCAGTTCAGCAAGCAGTCCAGTGTTTCTGACGTTGTCGAAACCATCACCGAGGGCAAGGTGGTGCAGCACGCATTCACCGTCCCGGAGGGTCTGACGTCCGAACAGATTGTTGCGCGCCTGCTGGAGAACGAAGTGCTTACGGGGCAAATCAAGGAAATCCCGCGCGAGGGTACGTTGCTGCCGGAAACGTACCGATTCACTCGTGGGATGACGCGCGAGCAGATCATACAACGTATGCAGCAAGCGCATCGACGCGTGCTGCAGGAGGTCTGGGAACGTCGGGTGCAGGATCTGCCCGTGAAGACCCCGGAGCAATTGGTCACGCTTGCTTCGATCGTTGAAAAGGAAACCGGCAAACCGGACGAACGCACGCGGGTGGCCGCCGTTTTCGTCAATCGACTTAAGACCAGAATGCGTCTTCAGTCGGATCCCACGATCATTTACGGGTTGACCGGCGGAAAAGGCTCACTGGGCCGGCCGATCCTCAGGAGTGAGATCGAACAAGCGACGCCTTACAATACCTACGTCGTCGACGGCCTGCCGCCGGGGCCGATCGCCAACCCTGGGCGCGCATCGCTCGAGGCAGCTGCAAATCCCGCGCGAACCAGGGAGCTCTATTTCGTTGCCGATGGTACAGGTGGTCACGTTTTCTCGGACAATTACGCTGAGCACCAGAAGAACGTCGCGCGTCTGCGTGGAATCGAGCACGGCAACGGGATCGCGCCGGCTGCGGGCAGCGCCAGGCCGTAGGCTTGTGACGTTGAGTTCCCGCGGCTAAGGTCGCCGCGCTTTCGAACCGTAACAGCACGAGACGGACACCCATGGCTCTGTCGAGCATGACCGGATTTGCTCGCGGCCAAGGCCTCACCGGCGCCTATGCATGGAGCTGGGAAATCAAATCCGTTAACGCCAAGGGCTTCGACCTGCGATTCCGGCTGCCGGCAGGCTGGGACGCGGTCGAAGTGCCGGCCCGGGCGCGCGCCGCCGAAAAGCTTTCGCGCGGCACCGTTTATGCGAATCTCGCCGTTGAGCGCAAAGGCGTGCAGCCGACGGTGAAGGTCAACGAACCGGTGCTCGGCGCGGTTCTGTCGACGCTCAAGAGTCTTTCGGGGAAGGTGGATGCGGCGCCGCCGAGCCTCGACGGAATTCTGTCCCTGAAGGGCGTGATCGAGGTGACCGAGGAAGACGAGCGCGAAGAGGACCATCGCGCTGCCGAGGCGGCGATCATTGCCGGCTTCGAGCAGGCGGTGGCTTCGCTTGTCGCCATGCGAGGCGCGGAGGGCACCACGCTTGGCCGCCTGCTGTCGACAAGACTCGACGAGATCGCAGCTCTTGCGGAGCGAGCCGAGAAGGCGCCTGGGCGCAAGCCGGAAGCGATCAAGGCTCGCCTGGCCGAGCAGGTGGCAACACTGCTTTCCGCAACGGAGCGTTTCGATTCCGACCGGCTGCACCAGGAGGCAGTTCTGCTTGCCGCCAAGGCGGATATTCGTGAGGAACTCGACAGGCTTGCCTCGCATGTGGGGCAGGCGAAGAAGCTTCTCGCCGACGGCGGCGCAATCGGCCGCAAACTCGATTTTCTGGCGCAGGAACTGCACCGCGAATCAAATACGCTTACCGCGAAAGCCAATGATGTCGACCTGACCAATATCGGGCTCGAACTCAAGAGCGTGGTCGAGCAATTTCGCGAGCAGGTGCAGAACCTGGAGTGATCTGACATGGCCCATCAGCGGCAGCCGGACATTGCCGTCGTCAGGCGTGGCCTCATGCTGGTCCTGTCTTCGCCTTCGGGCGCGGGCAAGACCACGCTGTCGCGCAGACTGCTCGACGGGGACAAGGGCGTATCGCTGTCGGTGTCGGTAACAACGCGTAAAAGTCGTCCCGGCGAAAAGGAGGGCCGCGACTACCGGTTCATCGATCGGCAGCGTTTCGACGCGATGGTCGACAACAACGAATTGCTCGAGTGGGCCGAGGTCTTCGACAACTACTATGGCACGCCGGCCAAGCCGGTGATGGATGCGCTTGCCGCCGGCCGCGACGTCTTATTCGACATCGACTGGCAAGGCACCCAGCAATTGCGCGATAAGGCGCGCGGCGACCTGGTATCCGTATTCGTACTGCCGCCCTCGATCCCGGAACTGGAGCGGCGATTGAGATCGCGCGCCCAGGACGATTACGAGACAATCCACCGCCGCATGGCGAAGGCTGCAGATGAAATGAGCCACTGGGCGGAATACGACTATGTGGTTGTCAACCACGATCTCGATCAGGCTTTCGCCGACGTGAGCGCGGTCCTTGCCGCGGAGCGCGTCAAGCGCGAGCGTCAGATCGGGCTTTCCGACTTCGTGCGTGGCCTCCAGGCAAAACTTTAGGCGGTCAGTACCACGCGCCCTACAATTCGCCCCGCGCGCAGATCATCGAGGGTCGCTGATGCTTGAGCGAGCGGCCGCTCGGCGAGGGGCGGGGGTGCGATCTTCTTGGCTCGCACCAGCGCGATCAGCTCACGGGCCTCGGCCAATGTGCCAGTCGATGTGCCCTCGATTGTCATGGCCTTGAGCGGAAACATGGCCACCGCACTCGAATAGGCCCCGCCGATCAAGCCGGTGACCACGACCTTCCCGCCTTTGGCCAGGACGCCAGTGGCGAAATTCAACGAAGCATCCGACCCGGCGAAATCACAGGCGGCGTAGATACCCCCGCTGGCCTTCAGGAGGGCCTTGCGAGCGTTCGGGTCGGACGGATCGAAGGCTTCTGCGGCCCCGGCGGCGAGCGCCGCCTCGCGTTTTTTCGGATCGATATCGGCGACAAACGGCGCCGTGCCGTACATCGCACGCGCGAGCGCAAGACCCATGAGCCCAACGCCCCCGAGGCCGATCAACAAGAGCGGCGCGCGCGCAGCGCGGTCGGCAAGCCGTTTGAGTGCGGCGTAAGCCGTCAACCCCGAGCACATCAGCGCGCCGGCGTACCCCGCCGGGAGCGGCGTGTAGTCGATCAGGTATCGCGGATGTGGCACGAGGACATACGTGGCGAAGCCCCCGTCCACGTTAATTCCGAGATGACGCGGAGCGGTGCAAATGTTCTCGTCACCAACTTTGCACGCCGCGCACCGCCCGCAACCGATCCAGGGATATACGGCGACCCTGGCGCCGGATTTTGTATCGGAATCCGGTCCCGCGCCTTCGACCGTACCGGCAATTTCGTGGCCGAGCGTGAAAGGCAACGTGCGTCCAGGGCGGACGTCGAGTTTCTTGTCGCCACCCAGCGCAAAGTAACCATCCTGCATGTGCAGGTCGGAATGGCAGACGCCACATCGCTCGATCCGCACCAGGACCTCGGAGCCTTGCGGTTGCGGTAGGTCAACGACGGTTTCGCACAAGGGCGCGCCGTAAGCCATCAATGATTGGCGATGCATTTGCATTCGATGGCAACTCTACACGGGGGCTTTAGCCTGCCCACTGAAAATATTTGCCAGCGCCACGAAACCCTCGACAGGAATTTCCTCGGCCCGGGCTGTCGGTTCGATGCCTGCTTCCGAGAGCAGCGCTCCGGTATCGACGCCCAGCGTTTTCAGGCTTTGCCGCAACATCTTGCGACGCTGCCCAAAGGCAGCTTCGGTCACGCGCTGAAGTGCAATCGATTGACAGGCGAGCGGCACCGGCCGCGGCGTAAGCCGAACCACCGACGACGTCACTTTTGGCGGTGGCACGAATGCCGACGGCGCCACATCGAACAGAAGTTTTGCCTCCGTGCGCCACCCGGCCAGCACCGACAGACGCCCGTAAGATTTGCTTCCAGGCGTGGCGACGATGCGCTCAGCGACTTCGCGCTGGAACATCAGCAACAGCGAATCGTACCAGGGAGGCCACGGTTCGGCAGTCAGCCAGCCAATCAACAGAGCAGTGGCGATATTGTAAGGCAGGTTCGCCACCACGCGGGCGCGTTCGGGGCCAAGCTGGTCGCGCGGATCGATGCGCAGCGCGTCGCCGGCTACGATCTCAAGCTGGCCTGGATAGCGCGCGCCGATCTCTTCAAGCGCGGCAATTGCGCGTTGATCGCGCTCGATGGCGACGATACGACGAGCGCCGAGGGCCAACAGCGCACGCGTCAACCCGCCCGGACCGGGGCCGATTTCCACGACCGTTATGTTTTCGAGCGGTTCGGCGGCGCGCGCAATGCGCGCGGTCAGATTGAGATCGAACAGGAAATTCTGGCCGAGGGA
>DASSIJ010000307.1:0-4595 GCA_035692045.1 Pseudolabrys sp.
TCATATAGGCGCCGAGCACCGGCGTGATCGCGACGATAATCGCGCAATAGATCAGAATTTGGACCCAGCCAATCGTGGTCATGACACGCCTCTCAGAATTTTTCGGGCCGCAGCAGAGCGTAGGTCAGGTAGAACAGCAGCCCCGCCGTAACGAGGCCGGAGAGTGCATAATCGAAAATCATGGCTGTCTCCTCAGAGCCGGTCGCAGGCAAAGGCATAGCCGATCGACAATGCGAAGAAGGCGAGGCCGAGGGCTAAAAGAATCACGTCAAGCATGACTGCTCCCTTTCAAAGGTACGGAGCGCGGCGCCAATCAAATGATCCGTGCAGGCCTGCAATTAAGTTCGGGACAATAAAGAAGCGATGTGAATCGCGGTCGAGATACATCAAGAGGAAATAAAGGCCGACTGGGTTTGCCCGATTTGGCTGCCGCGCTGTCTGCCGGTCCTTATGACCCGCTTATGGCGAGCCATTGATTTCCCAATCGAATTCCTATGCCGCGCTGCACAGATTTGCGCTCGCGAGGCGGTGAGCCTCAAGGCGTCGCCGGTAAGGCCCGCCATTTCCGAGAGGAGCGGATCATGTCGCTCGTCACATACCCGAATTCGAATAAGCCAAATGCGTCCGGCTCTGCATCTAAAAAAAATGCAACGCACATCGGCAGCGAACCGACCATCGCCGGCCGCTTGCACAAGATGTTCGCGACCGCTGGACGTCTCAGCCTGAACATTTTTGACGCCATCGCCGAGGCCCGGGCGCAAAAAGCGATGATCGAGGCCGAGCTCTATCTCAACCGCTACAGGCACACGTCGAAGAATGACGACGACCTTCCGATCGTCCGTTGAAACATCGAGGAGCTCGCTGTGAACGGTGTTCGAACAAGCCGTCGATCGTCTATCGGCGAGAGGCCGAGCGGGCGCGGTCGTGTGAGCCGTCATCGAGCCCGCGTGTTGGTGTTCGTGTTTGCAATTTTCGCAGCTGGCCTCGCCGTAAAATTCGCAATGGGCGCGGCGATCGCATTTAACCATTTTCGCTAGCAGCGCAACGATCGGTACGTATCAACAAGGAGATGTGTCATGAAACAGGTTGAACCTCCCTCGCTAGTGCCAAGTTCAAGACCTCTCCATTTCCTCATCGGCAAGGACAGCCGTGGGAACTGGGTGGTGCAGGACGAGCGAGGCCTCTGCGGCGGGCTGTTTGTCGACCGTACTCAGGCACTTCGCTTCGCGATGTTCGAGAATGGAAACAAGCCACAAGCGGTCGTCATGGTGCCCGGTATTTTCGAACTGGATCTCAATCGCAACGCCGCTCCTGCACATCATCCGCACATCCCTGGCCAGCGGAAAGCAGCCTGAAGGCTGATGCGCGCCAGCAATGACAATAACCACCGGCCGACACGTTTCGAAGTTATCGGGCTATGCGCCTGCCGTACCGACGCCTTTTGATGACGACGATAACGTTGATATTGCCGCTTTCGCAGATTTCTGTGAACGCCAGATCCGTGAGGGCGCATCCGCCCTCGTCGTCTGCGGGACAACAGGCGAAGCGCCGACACTGCGCCCCGCAGAACATCACGTCCTCGTCCGGGCTGCCGTTGATGTGGCGCGCGGCCGCGTCCCCGTCATCGCAGGGACTGGTTCCAATTCGACCGCACACGCTATCGAGTTGACCAAGGATGCAGAAGCCGGCGGTGCCGATGCTATCTTGTCGGTCGTGCCGTACTACAACAAGCCGGTCCAGGCCGGCTTGTACGCCCATTTCCGCGCGATCGCTCAATCAACGGGACTACCGGCCATCCTTTACGACGTTCCGTCTCGGACAGCCTGCGGCCTCGCCGACGAAACGATTGCTCGTCTCGCCGAGTTGCCGCAAATCATCGGCCTCAAGGACGCAACAGGCGACGTCACCCGTCCATCACGGCTCAGGTCCCTCGTTGGCTCCCAATTCCGAATCCTTTCCGGCGACGACGCCACCGCGTTTGCCTTCCTGGCGCAAGGCGGCAATGGCTGCATTTCCGTGACGTCCAACGTCGCACCCGGGTTATGCCGAGCCATTTATCTCGCCTGCAAGCAGGGGCCTTTAAGCAAGGCGCATCAGATTGCGGTTCCGATTGCGCAACTAACCGCGGCGCTCTTCCGGGAGGCGAGCCCCGCTCCGGTCAAATATGCGCTGAGCTTGTTTGGTTTCATGTCGGCGAATGTCCGCTTGCCGCTGGTCGAGTTGACGGACCGATCGCGCGCCGACCTCTCAGCCATCATGGCGCGACTATGCGACGAGTATCCCGACTATATGATCGGGACGATCAATAAAGTGTTCCGCCCTCTTCAGACCGTGGCCGTTTGAGCGCGGAACGTTCGCAATGACTCAACTTCTTATGAATGAAACGGAAAAGCTGACCAACAAAGCGAGAGATTGGCTGTTTACGATTTTGCGCTTCGCTGTCACGTTGGAGCGAAACGATCGCGCTGCTGTCCTGGCGATAGCCCAAGAACTGGATCGGCCTGGTATGGGCGAAGCCGAGGCGCCGTTTGCATTTTTCACTCGGACCAGCTTCGAGTTCTGCAATGCCATCGCCGACAAAAGCGATCCGAACCGGATCGCCGTCTTGCGGCGGCAACTATCGCGGATCGACGACCATCGTCTCAGACGCGCGCTAGAAGGGGCGATCGATATTGGGCCCTCAACGACGCAGGCACCCATGGCGGGGAAATATTGCAACGGTGATCTTTGGAAGGGTTTGGCACAGCCGCGTAGCGCCTAGTGGCCGGCTGACTGTCTTTACGACGTCCTTACGTGGCGAGGCTGGTTTCCCAATCGAAATTCTATGCGCCGGACTACAGATATCGCGCATAGGGGGCCCGGACGGGCTCTCAGGAAATAGAGTGACTTCGATGGCTGCTCTCTTGCTCCAAAACGCAAAGGTCATCCTGCTCTTTCTGCTGGTCGTGTCTGCTATCGGCCTTTCACATCTCGGTGGCGAGAATCCGGATGGGTCCGATTTGGCTGGCAGGAACACGCGTGGGTGAGGCTATCCCATGTTTTCCGCACGGAAAATTAAAAGCGACCCCGACGGGTTGGCAGATCAGCTCAGAGGGGAGACCATGCTCACTCCCGCTCTCATTCGTCACGTCATTGTGGATGGCTGTGTTAGAAGCGACCACTGGCGCTTGAGCCCGTTGCCGGGTAGCAAGTATCCATGCCCTCCCATATCCTCATTGTCGGTTGCGGCGCCATCGGTGGGCTATTCGCTGCGGCGCTGTCGACCGTTGCCAAGGTCAGCGCGTTTGATACCTGCAGCGACCATGTGAACGCCATCAACACGCAGGGGCTTCGCGTCACCGGAAAAAATCCGCGAACCGTGCGCGTCGAGGCAACGGCCGAGCCCGCTACGCTCAAAGGTTCGGCATTCGACGCCGTCATCTTCCTCATCAAGTCGAAGATGACCGGCGCCGCTATGTCGCGACTGCGGCCGGTGCTCAACGGCAACCCGGCGCTGGTCACGCTGCAGAACGGCATGGGCAATGCGGAGATTCTGCTGTCTCAGCCGGATGCAATCATCATTCGCGGCGTCACGATGAACGCGGGTCGCTATGTCGAGCCGGGCTGCGTCGAGAGTTTGATTGAGGGGAAGACCTGGCTTGGCCCCACGCGCGGCAGCATCGAGGACGTCCGGCCGCTAGCCGCCCTGCTCAACAAAGCCGGCGTGGAAACCGACACGGTTGCCGATCCGATGGGCGCGGTCTGGCCCAAATTCGTCTTTAACTGCGTGATGAACCCGCTCGGCGCGCTCATGATGGGCGACAACGCTTCCCGTTACGACTCACCCGAGATGCGCGGATTGATTGATGACATGGCGGCCGAATGCACGGCCGTCGTCCAGGCGCTCGGGGGTACCTTCGCATTTCCGCCTATGGAATTCGTCGCCAAGGTCCGTGCCGGGGAGATTCCCTTGTCCGCCCATGCCGGCTCGATGGCCCTCGATATTGCCCGTGGCGTGCCCACCGAAATCGACGAATTGACGGGGTTCATCGTGCGCGAAGGGGAACGGCTCAAATTGCCGGTTTCGAGCTGCAAAACAGTGTATCGCCTATTGAAGGGCCTTGAACGCGCGGCGCTCAAGCGGGTTGCGAAAGTCAGATAATTCAATAAGTTAGGCCTTTACCGCGCGGCCTTTTCCCCGAATTCCCCGTTATACCGCCGGCACAGGTTTCGGGCACTTCGCCCGTTAATCAGATAGGCCAAGGATTAGAATGGACGGGCGTTCCCCATGCCAGCCACCTCATTGCGATGGATGACAGCGACGAGGCGCTCATGGCCCGGGTCGCCCGTGGCGACGAGCGGGCGTTCCAGTTGCTTTCGCGCCGTCATTTGCCGGCCATGCTCGGGCTCGCCCGCCGCATCCTCAGAAACTCAGCGGAAGCAGAGGACGTCGCGCAAGAGGCTTTCATACGCGTCTGGACACATGCGCCGCGCTGGCAGCCGGTGGCTCAGTTCCGGACATGGCTCACGCGCGTGGTCGTCAATCTCTGCCTTGACCGCAAGCGGCGGGCCCCTTGGGTCGAACTCGAAGCGGCCGGCGAGATCGTCGACCCGAC
>DASSIJ010000308.1:0-2981 GCA_035692045.1 Pseudolabrys sp.
CCAAATTCCGGCCGGCCCTCGCGCAACAGCCGTTCGAGCGACTGCTGGCTGGCGATGCCGCCAAAGCCGCCTGGCTGCGTCGGCAGGTCGGCGCGGGGGAGGCGATATTTCGGATCGCCACCGGTGTCAGTCCTGATTCCGCCGGCGCTGGCGGACGAGGGCGGCACGGGAGCCGCGTCGTCGGTCAGTCCGAGTTCCTCCGCCAGTTTTGGGTCGAGGCCGGTGACCGGCGAGGCCGTGTAGTCGCGCTGTGGCGCCTCGTTGAATTCCCGGGGTGTGGACTTGCGCGCCTTGTGCGCCTCGGAAAAATCCCGGCGGCGGTCCCATGAATTGTCCGGTGGCGGCTGTAACCCTGAGTTTTTGCCGGTTCCGGAACCCAGGCCCGCGGTGCCACGGCCGATGCCGGGGTTGAGCAGGTTAGCGAGCGCGTCCGGAGTCGGCTTGTCGTCGGGGCGCGCGGCCTTGGCGCGCGTCGGCCGCGCCGGGTCCTTTTTCGGCTTGTCGGGGTTTTTCGCCATTACGCCCCGAATATGGGACGAGTCCTGTGGCGAGGAAAGGGCGGGACCGCCGCCGCAAGCGGGTGTTAGATTGTCGTCATAAAGAAACGGGGGGAACGATGCCGGGAACCAATCTCAGCAGGCGTACGCTGCTGGCCGGAATGGCGGCCGTGCCGTTGGTGCGCACCGGGGAGGCGCAAACCGCGTGGCCGACCAAGCCGGTGCGGGTGATGGTGCCTTATCCGCCGGCCGGGGGCGCCGACACCACTGCGCGGATCGTATTCGGCACCCTCGGGCAACTTTTCAACCAGCAATTCGTCGTGGAAAACCGGGGCGGGGCCGGCGGCACCATCGGTGAGGCGGTGGTCGCGAAAGCTGAACCGGACGGCTACACGGTGTTGCACGATGCCACGGCCTTCTCGGTCAACTCGTCGCTCTATTCAAATCTGCCGTTCGACTACAACAAGGACTTCGATCCGGTCGCCCTCGTATCGCTGGTGCCAAACATCCTTGTAGTGACTCCATCGCTGCCGGTGAAAACCGTGGCTGATGTCATCGCCTACGCAAAAGCCACACCTGACGGCATCGATATGGCCTCGTCCGGCAACGGCACACTTCAGCATCTTTCGCTTGAGATGTTCAGGCATCAGACCGGGATCAAAATCAGCCACGTGCCCTATCGTGGTGGTGGCCTTGCGCTCAATGACGTGATGGCAGGTCAGGTAAAATTTTTCTTTTCGAACGGTTCCTCCGTGGTCGGCCTCATTCAAGGTGGCAAAGTGAAAGCGATCGCGCATACGGGCAAAGGCCGACTCAAGAGTCTTCCGGATATTCCGCCTGTTTCCGACACTTTGCCTGGCTTTGAAGCGTATGAATGGAACGGTGTCTTCGTGCCGCACGGTACGCCCGTGCCGATCGTGCAGAAGCTCAACGCCGGCATCAACAATGTTCTGCACGATCCCAACGTGACCACGCGCTTCCAGCAGCTCAATATCGACATACGCAATACCACTCCGGACGAATTCCGCAGTTTCGTGCAGGATCAGATGGCGCTGTGGAGCAAGGTCGTGAAGGAAGCGAACATCCGGCTGGGTTGATGTCGCGTCAATGAACAGTGCCAGCGAACCGCCGCGCATTGCGGGCCCGGTGCCGCAGCCGCGGAAGCCGCATCGACCCCTGCCTCCGGGCGCATGGGATACGCACGCCCACATCTTTGGGCCCGCCGACAAATTTCCCTTTACGCCAGGACGTGGCTACACGCCGCCCGACGCGCCAGCCGAAAGTTATGTGGCGCTGCTTGATCATCTCGGCTTCGCGCGCGGCGTTTTAGTGCAAGGAAATGCGCACGGATTCGACAACCGCGTGTTGCTTGACGCATTAGCACGCTATCCGCATCGACTGCGCGGCGTCGCGATCACTGACACCCGAATAGCGCCGGCTGTGCTGTGCGAGTGGCATAAAGCTGGTATGCGCGGCCTGCGTTTCCATCTGTTTTCTGAGGCCGGCAAGCCCGGCTATGTGCGTGGCGTCGGTCTCGACGTATTTGAGGTGTTTCGCGCCGCGATGCGCGATCTCGGGTGGGTCATGCAGGTCTTTTGCGACTGGCGCCTGATGAGTGAACTCGCCCCGATTTTTCACGAAATTTCGCGGGAGATGCCGGTGGTCGTCGACCATATGATGCACATCCCTGCGGTTCGCGGCGTCGGCGATGCAAATTTCCAGGCACTGCTCAGACTTGTGGGCGACGGGCACGTGCATGTGAAAGTCTCTGCGCCTTACCGGATGTCCGACCGATATCCGGACTATCCTGACGTGCGGCCTTTTCATGATGCGCTATTGCGCGCCAATCCCGAGCGGCTGATGTGGGGCACCGACTGGCCGCATCCGTCCATGCCCGCGGCGGCCATGCCTGACGACGGGCATTTGCTTGATTTGTTTTACGAATGGACCCCGGATGGATATGCGCGCCGGCGCATCCTGGTGGACACACCGGCGCGGTTATTCGGCGACTGAATGCATGCCGCGGACAGGCGGGAGCCCGCTGCCATCCCTAATTCGCCACCATGGTGTGGTCGGCGAGGTCGACGGTGACCATGTCGTAACGTGATTGCGCCAGCGTGCTGGCGCCGACCTGATGGAAGCCGATCTTCAGCTGTTCCTTGTCGACGTGAATTCGCAGATAGCCGTAATTGGTGTCGTTGTATTTCTCGAGCAGCAACTGCTTGGCCTTGATCACAGCTTTCTTCGATTCAAGATAGTCGACACTGCTTCCGGCATGAGGCTCCTCGGCCGGGTGCCCTTTGCTCGATCGCACGATCGGATTGACGTTGTGGCCGCCGTCGCCGCACACGATGAACGGGACGTCGATCTCGGCATTGCCGAATTTCATGATGCGCGTATAGCGTTGATAATTATGCGCATGCGCCGCCAGGAATGCGTGCGGGTAAACGCCTTCCTGCAGGCAAATCTCGTCGATCTGCGCAA
>DASSIJ010000309.1:0-2918 GCA_035692045.1 Pseudolabrys sp.
ATGCTCGCGAATGCCGCCGGCATCATGCCGGACCAGCTCAAGTTCGACGCCGATCAGCGCTTCTTCGAGCGTGGGCTCGACGCGGTCGATGTGGTGGTGCATGGCCGGCATTCGCACGAACAGCAGCCGCGCTCGCATCTGCGCCGCCGCCTGATCCTGACCCGCCACGTCACCGCCATCGCGGCCGACCCGTCGAATGAGAAGGCGCTGTTCTGGAATCCGGCCGGCGCTTCGTTCGAGCAAGCCCTGGCCGCGCTTGCGGCGCCCATCGCCAGCGTTGGCGTCATTGGCGGCACCGATGTGTTCGGACTGTTCCTCGATCGCTATGACGTTTTCTACCTGACGCGGGCGCCGGGCGTACGGCTGCCTGGCGGCCGGCCGGTTTTGCCCGGCGTGCCGGCGCGAACACCGGAAGACGTGCTGGCAAGTCACGGGCTCACGCACGGCGAAGCGCAAGTGCTCGATCCGGCGAAAGGCCTGGTGGTGGTGGGTTGGCAACGCGGCTGACATCCCTTTCGAAGGCGAGGCGGGATGCCGTGATGGCAGCGCGGTACCGTTCACAAATCTGTGGCCGGTTGCTCCTGATTTCGGGGGAATAAACAACCGCTCTTGTGGTGACACATTTGCGCGTCCGCGTGCTGGGCGGCGGGTGATGACGGCTGTCGTCATCATGAACAACAATGGAGTGTCGCCATGAAGGTCATGACGAAGTTGATCGGTACTGCCATCCTCGCGACGGCAATAAGTGCGCCGGCTTTCGCCCAGATGTACGAAGCTCCCTATGGACGTACCGTCGCGACTGCGCCTGCGCGAGTCCACGCGAGGACGATCTCCCGGCACTACGACCAACAGAGCTATGCGATGTCCCCCCGCAGGCCAGTCGGCATCTATGGAGGATACTCGAACTACGACAATACTGGTGGCGGCAGCCCGGGCTACAACGAGATGCTGCTCAACTGGTAGGTCCTGACCAGAGATAAAGGGGGCGGACCAGACGCCGCCCCTTCTGTTTTTTCTGTCGTCGCGCCCAACGCCCGACATGAGCGCCACTGATGTTCGCTTCTGGAGGGGAAGCCGGCTTCTGTATGGCTGGAGCTCGTGGCTTAAAACGCAGTGTATGGCTATGCGGCGGTATTTGGCTGCGCACAAATCGTTGCGCGGGTCGGTTATTGTTTGCCGATGGATGAAATTATCAAATACGTGCTCGGCGAGATACGCGTGATCGGCAACGCGCCAGTCGTCTTTGCGGGGACTGTTTTGATCATCGCCGGGGCGATCTGGTGGGCTCTGAGTTGGCGATATTCCGGGATTATCAAGAATAGGGAGAGAACCATTGCCCTCTATAAGAACAGGCTCGGTGGTGCGTCTCCGGATGAAGCAAAGGCCAAAATAGACAGTCTGGAAGGCCAGATATGGACTCTCAAAGACCGTGTCTGGCCAAAGTTACCACCGACAGCCGTCGCGGATCTGGAAAACTCGCTCAAGATGATTGAGGCTCCGCAACAGATTGCCATTCTGCCTCAAGATATAGACTCGGCTTTCCTGGCGCGTGACCTTGTCGATGCGTTCACGCGAATTGGATGGCCCGCCAAACAAGACTCCAGCGTGAATGGAATTCCCGACGGTCTGAGCGTCTGGCCGGACAATGAGTTGGGACGCGCCGTCCGTGACGCCCTGGATAAGGCGACCGGTGGTCCGGTCACGATCAGAGAAGACAAGTATGCGCGGGAACACGGCAATGTTGCCATCGGGATTGGGTACAAGGTGGCCTGATGCCGCGGGCGCCAAAAGGCGCCAATTCGTCTGCGCCTCTGACCAATTGATGCGACAAGCGGAAACCGCCCCGAGACCAAGTTCCCTTGGCTAGTCCCGGCGAAAATGCGTCGTCCGGACGTGGTCGAGTACGAACAGGCGGATCGCCGAGGACAGATTGCCCTGCTGGCGCGTCTGGTCGATCTCACCGACCACCATCGACAGCGGTGCCTGCTGCGCCTCCGCGATTTCCTTCAGGCTGCTCCAGAAGGCATCTTCAAGGCTCACGCTGGTCTTGTGTCCATCAATGACGATGGAACGTTTGACGACTGAGGATTTCATCAGGGCTTCCCCAAAGCCCCCCGTATTTTGATACAGCAGATTCGGAACCGCGCTGGAGTAGCGTGTTACCGGTGTGAGCGCCTTTCGCGCCGCCACAATCGCGCCGGGCCCTGTGAAATGCGCCTTTTCGTGATGGGCGACACAGCGGGATCTGCCGGCACCGCTATCCTCACAATCAACAACAACAAACAGGGGGATTAGCTATGAACATAGAAAACGATATCGCCGCCTTAATCGAGCTGTTGAAAATGTCAGACGAGCGATGGCCGCGGTCTGGTGCCGAGTCTGGTCATGGCGTCGTTTCGCAGAGTGACCTGCTTCGCGAAGATCACTCGTTGCTTGAAATGTGGCCGGAGGCCTGCCGGCGCACAGGCGTCGCGGGGCGTGAATTTCCGCCCGGAGTCATCGAGCTCTGGAAACGAAGATTGGGCCGGGCCAATTAAGACATCCGCCAGGTCGCGCATGCTCGCTGAGCCGCGAGCATGCGCGCCGGTTTCAAGGCCCACCGGGCTCCCGTGCATCAGGCGCACTGCAGGGCGCGCTTCGTCCAGCGGACGACCGGGGATTCCTCGCAATTGAAAGATGTGATTTTGGCGCTGAAGGCGGAGCCGCGGGGCTAGCGTTGGCCCGGTTCTGACGAGAATTCCGCAAGTTTACGGTGCGATAAGCCTTCGCGTGTAAACAGCAGGCCGAACCGGGATATTGTCCATGTTCGACCTCATTTTTCAGGGCGCGCAGGCCTACAACCAGGTGGGCTTTTTTATCGGCGCGGTGGTGTGTCTTGGCATCGGCGGCCTCATCCTCGGCAATTCATTTTATTGGCG
>DASSIJ010000310.1:0-4249 GCA_035692045.1 Pseudolabrys sp.
GGTGATACCGTCGCAGCGCTCAATGCCGCGGGAGTCACCGATCGGCTGACTTATGTCTCCACCGCCGGCGGCGCCTTCCTGGAGTGGCTGGAAGGCAAGGCCTTGCCCGGGGTCGAGGTGTTGCGGATAAAATGACGACGAACAGTGCTATGCGGGGGAATGCACCGGATGCGATGGAGGGAATGATGAATCTCGATGAATTGAACAAAGTGGCGCAGGCCATGGTCGCACCCGGCAAGGGCATCCTGGCGGCCGATGAATCCTCCGGCACCATCAAAAAACGTTTCGACACCATCGGCGTGGAGTCGACCGAAGACAGCCGCCGCGACTATCGCGAGATGTTGTTCCGCTCGACGGAAGGAATGAGGCACATTTCCGGCGTCATTCTTTATGACGAGACCATTTGGCAAAAAGCGAAGGACGGTACGCCGCTTGTTCAGCTCATCAAGAAGGCTGGGTCGATTCCCGGCATCAAGGTGGATGAAGGCACCAAGCCATTGCCGAATTGCCCGGGCGAGGTTGTGACCATTGGCCTCGACAAACTCGCCGACCGGCTGCCGAAATACTATGAACAGGGCGCGCGGTTCGCGAAATGGCGCGCCGTGATCGACATCGGTGCCAATGGCATCCCGACCTACACCTGCATCCGTGCCAACGTGCACGCACTCGCGCGCTACGCCGCGCTGTGTCAGGCGGCGCAGATCGTGCCGATCGTAGAGCCCGAAGTGCTGATGGACGGCGATCACGACATCGAGCGCTGCGCGACAGTCACCGAGCTGGTTCTCAAATTGACATTCGAGGAGCTCTACTTCAATCGCGTTGCGCTCGAAGGCATCGTGCTCAAGCCGAACATGGTGATATCCGGCAAGAAGAACGGCAAACGCGCCGGGATCGAGGAAGTCGCAGAGCGCACTGTAAAAGTGTTGAAGAATTGCGTGCCTGGTGCGGTGCCGGGTATCGCCTTCCTGTCTGGCGGACAGAGCGACGAGGAGGCAACGGCCCATCTCGATGCCATGAACAAGATCGGTAATCTGCCTTGGGCGCTCACCTTCTCATATGGCCGCGCGCTTCAACATGCGCCGCAGACCACATGGAAAGGCAAGAGCGAGAATGTCGCCGCCTCCCAGCGTGCCTTTTCGCATCGTGCAAAGATGAACGGGCTCGCTGCACTCGGTCAATGGAAAGCCGATATGGAGAAAAAGGCGGCGTGATATGCAAAGGGCCGCGTAACGACGCGGCCCTTGCTTTTATCCCGTTGCCTGCGGGATCAGTCGCAATTGGTTTTTTGAATTGTCTTCGAGCCGGTGATGTCTTCCTTGTGTACCGTCTTGGAAGAACAATCACCCGTACCGGTCGTTTCCTTGGTGATCGTCTTTTTCTCACCCAAGAGTCCATCACGCTTCTCGATGGTGACGGATGTATCCGGGCGGTCACGTTCGATGACGACGGCGGGATCACGCCGCTCTTCGATCACAGTCTGCGCATTGGCACCAAACACGCCAATCGCGCTGGCGGCTAGCGCAAGCGTAAGGACATTGAGCTTCATGGTCGCCTCCTGCTAATAAGCCTCGCCTGTCAACGCCTCCCCGCCTCGGACGTTCCCAAAGTTCCCCCGCAAGCTAAGGACACGAAACGTGATTGATCTTTACACCTGGACCACGCCTAACGGCCGCAAGGCTTCCATCGCCCTCGAGGAATTCGGTCTGCCCTACACCGTTCACCCGATCGATATTTCCAAAGACGAACAGTTCGCACCGGACTTTCTCAAGATTGCACCAAACAACCGTATCCCCGCGATCGTCGACCGCGACACCAATATTGCGCTGATGGAATCGGGCGCCATCCTGATCTATCTCGCCGACAAGACCGGCAAACTGATGCCGAAATCGGGTGAAGGCCGTTACCGCGTCATCGAGTGGCTGATGTGGCAAATGGGCGGCCCTGGGCCGATGCTCGGCCAGGTGCATCACTTCGTGAAGTACAACAAAGGTAAGGCACCTTATGCGGAGGAGCGCTACCTGAAAGAAGGTCATCGCCTTTACAAGGTACTCAACACGCGGCTGGAAGGCCGTGAGTTCGTCGCCGATCAGTATTCCATCGCTGACATCGCGATCTGGCCGTGGATCTCCCGTTTCGAATGGCAAACCATCGACCTGAAGCAATATCCAAACGTGAAGCGCTGGTATGAAACGATCGCTGCGCGCCCGGCAGTCCAGAGGGGCTACAAGGTGCCCAAGGATATGGGACCTATCCCGATGCCGTGACCCTTTGCGCCCGACCATCTGGTTGGGCGCCGAAAGCGCCCGCGACCAAGTGACTGCCGAGGTCAATTTTTCGCCTGATTGAGCTACCATGCGGAGCCATGATGTCGCGACCTAAACAGGCGGCACCGCGCCCGGTTCCTCGCCTCTACCTCACCACGCCAGCGATCGTGGATCCGTCCGCATTTTCGTCGCAACTGACCGCCGCCCTCGACGCCGGCGATGTCGCCGCGGTTCTGCTGCGCTTTGCCGGGACGGACGAACGGACACGGATCAATTGTGCAAAGGCGCTCTCGACTCCGGTACAAGGAAAAGGCGCGGCCCTTCTGCTCGACGGTCACATCGAACTGGTCGCGCGCGCTGGCGCCGATGGCGCGCATGTGACCGGCACCGCCGCACTCAGGGAAGCAATCGAGAAACTCAAGCCCGAACGCATCGCGGGCACTGGCGGGCTTGTCACGCGGCATGACGCCATGCTCGCCGCGGAGCAAGGAGCCGACTATGTGATGTTCGGAGACCCGGACGTCGAGGGTAGACTCCCGGCGTTGCCGGCGATCGAGGAACGCGTCGCCTGGTGGGCCGAAGTTTTCGAAATTCCGTGCGTCGGATACGCGGCGTCGCTCGGCGACATTGCGCCTTTGGTCGCGGCTGGCGCCGACTTCATCGCGCTCGGCGATTTTCTGTGGCGGGATAGCGATAAGATCGCATCGACGATAAGCGAGGTCAGCGGATATCTAAAGCTGCCGGAGCCGACAGCATGAGCGGGGCGTTGCGGGGACTCGTTGCACTCGGAATGCTTGCCGTGGCCGCGGCGGTCACGCCGGCCGCGGCACAAGTTACGAAGACTGCGCCGGCGCCGCCGCCATGGCCTCAGCAGGCGCCGAGCACCCCGGGTGCCGTTGACCCATCCACCATCGATACCGCCTACGGTGCATTTCAGCGCGGCCATTATCTCACTGCGCTCAACGAGGCGACCAAGCGCGCCCAGCAGAACGATCCCGCTGCGATGACATTGCTCGGGGAAATTTACGCGCAAGGTCTTGGCGTTGGCCGCGACGATGCAAAGGCTGCGCAGTGGTACAAACTGGCCGCCGACAAGGGTAGCCGCGACGCCTTGTTCGCGCTGGCAATGTTTAATTTCCAGGGCCGCGCCGGCACACGCGACCTTGCAGAGGCCGCGCGGCTGCTTGAAGCCGCCGCCAGGCTCGGCCATCCAAGTGCGGCCTATGACCTTGGCCTGCTTTATCTGCAAGGGCAGCAGGTTACACAGGATTTCAAGCATGCTGCCGAACTTTTTGCGGTCGCCGCAGAAGCCGGCAATCCCGAGGCGCAATACGCACTCGCTACGATGTACAAGGAGGGCCGCGGGGCGCCGAAGGACATAGGCAAAGCCGTGCGACTCATGCAACAGGCTTCCGTTGGCGGCAATCTTGATGCCATGGTTGAATTCGCAATCGCGCAATTCAATGGCGAAGGCACCAGCAAGGACGAGGCCGCTGCGGCCGGGTTATTCCTGAAAGCTGCGCATCTTGGCAGCCCGATTGCCCAAAACCGCCTGGCGCGGATTTTGATGGCCGGCCGCGGCATGCCTGCTGATGCGACCGGAGCCGTTAAATGGCACATGGTTGCGAAGGCCGGCGGCGCCAGCGATCCGGATCTTGATGTTTTTGCCGCCAAGCAGCAGCCGGCGGTGCGTGACGCTGCAGACCAGGCTGCCAAGAAGTGGTTATCGACGATGGCATCTGCCCGCCCTTGACGGCGCCTGCCTTCACGGGCAGACCGCACGCGCCATGCAACATTCCGCCCTGCTCAATGTGATGATAGCGGCCGCACGCAAGGCCGCGCGCGCGATCAAGCGCGACTTCGGCGAGCTGGAAAAACTGCAGGTGTCGCTCAAGGGGCCGGCCAATTTCGTTTCGGCCGCCGACCGACGTGCCGAAGAAACGCTTCACGCCGAGCTGATGAAGGCGCGGCCGGGCTATGGCTTT
>DASSIJ010000311.1:0-7621 GCA_035692045.1 Pseudolabrys sp.
CCGCGCGCAATTCGCCGAACTGGAAACGCTGGGCGAACTCACGCAGATCGCCTGGAAGAAGGGCTGCCAGGTGATGATCGAGGGCCCCGGCCACGTGCCGATGCACAAGATCAAGATCAACATGGACAAGCAGCTCAAGGAGTGCGGCGAGGCGCCATTCTATACGCTTGGCCCGCTCACCACCGATATCGCGCCCGGCTACGACCACATCACCAGCGGCATCGGCGCCGCCATGATCGGCTGGTTCGGCTGCGCCATGCTCTGCTACGTGACGCCGAAAGAGCATCTCGGCCTGCCCGACCGCGACGACGTCAAGGAAGGCGTCATCACCTACAAGATCGCGGCGCACGCGGCCGACCTCGCCAAGGGCCACCCGGCGGCGCAGCTGCGCGACGATGCATTGAGCCGCGCACGCTTCGACTTCCGCTGGCAGGACCAGTTCAACCTTGGGCTCGATCCCGACACCGCGCGCGAATATCACGACGAGACGCTGCCGAAGGAAGCGCACAAGGTGGCGCATTTCTGCTCCATGTGCGGGCCGAAGTTCTGTTCGATGAAGATCACGCAGGATGTGCGGGACTATGCGGCGACATTGAACGATAAAGAGCAAGGCATGGCGCAGATGTCGGAGAAATTCCGGCAACTCGGCGAGCAGGTTTACGTCGATGCGGAGACGGTGAAGGAGAGTAACAAGGTGTTTTAGCTGGCCGAGCTCTCCAACCTGTAGGGTGAATCAATGACGCACGTCACGTATAGAATTGTCCGGCACGATGAAGGCTGGGCCTACAAGGCCGGCGATGTTTTCTCCGAGCCGTTTCGCACCCATGCGGCCGCGCTCGCCGCGGCCAAGCGCGCCGCCCAGGAGCAGCGCGTTCCCGGGCAGACCCACGTCATCGAGTACGAGGACGAGAAGGGTCAATGGCATACGGAAACGGCGGCCGGAAGCGACCGCCCGGACACCGACGTCAAGGACGTCGATCGCTGACACGCATGCTCCGAGTTCTCGCATTGCTGATGACGCTGATTTTGGCGTGGTCCGTTCAGGTCGGCGCGGCAACCGCCGCCAACATCGCGGTCCTGATGCCCGGCTCGAGGGGCATTGTGCCGGGAGATTTCCTGGTGCGGAACGAGGCCAGGATCAAGGCCGCCGGTATCCGCACCATCCTGACGACGTCATCGGCGACGGCCGCCGAGACCGTCGCGGCCGAGGCTGCCCAGGGCCACAAGGTGGTGATTGTCGGCATGAGCAGGGGCACAGTCGACGCCGCGGTAGCCCTTGCAGCGGGCGCGCGGCCGGCGGGCGTCGTATTCGTTTCCGGCGTCTATTCGCTCGTAATGGCGACGCTTGGCACGCCGGACAAATTGCCGGCAACCCTCGTTATCCATCATAGCCGCGACGGCTGCAAATTGACGCTGCCGAGCGGCGCCACCGAATTCGTCACCTGGACGCGAGGCAAGGCGCGGCTGCAATGGATCAACACCGATGGAGAACCGTCATCAAACCCGTGCAATGCACAGGGGGCACATGGCTTCTTCAGGCAGGATGGGCCCGCGGTTTCCGCCGCCATCGCGTTTATCCGGTCACGGTGAATCCCGGCATCGCGCAGATGTTGGACACATAAGAGAGTCCGGCACGTCGCGCCGCTTCCACGCCGCTCAGCAATTTCTGCAGATGCTTGGAACGGGTCCCAGCGGATCCACGGTGTCGCGTCCGGGGGTGCTCTCATCCTTGCGCACGGCGGGCGGCAGGGTGCTTTGCGTAGGCTGTCGGTGGCCGACGGGCGCCTGCGGTAGGCCCGTCGAAGGACCCGCCGATGCAGGGGGCGTTGGCATGGCGCCGGGCGAATCGCGGCGCTGCTCTTGCGCTGCGGCAACAGAGCCCAGGAGAACCAAAACGGGGATGGTGAATGTTATGGGGCATATGATGGGGCGCATGGAGTTGCCCTTTCGCGAACCGATCCGTCCCTGCAACGGCGACGGCGGCTCCAGGTTCCATTTACGCGGCTCGGGGCCATAATATTCCAATCCCATCCCGCAACAAGGTACGCGGAGATATTTCGGCATGGCCCCATCGGATTCGGAACAGCAAATGCTGCGCCTCCGGCTCGTCGAAGAGCACGTGGCGCTGGAAAACCGGCACGACCTCGACGGTATCATGACGACGTTCGGAGGCGCCGCGCGCTACGACGACGAGCCGTGGGACGCCCATTATGTCGGCCTCGACGGAGTCCGCGCGTTTTATGCGGATTTGCTGCGCGCCATGCCGGACCTCCAGATCGACGTGCAGCGGCGCCACGCCAGCGAAGCAACGGTCGTTCTTGAAGTCATCATTCGTGGGCGCCACCTCGGTTCGTGGCGCGGCCTGCCGCCGACCGGCCGTCTTGTCGAGTTTCCGCTCTGCGGTATCTACACCTTCGACGAAGAGAACAGACTGGCCGGCGAAAAGATCTACTATGACCGCGCCACCGTGCTTCGGCAGCTCGGCGTCTTTCATGAGCCGGACCGCTTGTGGGGCCGCATCAATGCTGTCGTGATGCATCCGCTCACGATGGCGCAAATCCTGGGGCGAATGCTCTGGAGGGCTTAGAATGACACGACGCGTGAGTGTGATCGGCACCGGCACCATCGGCGCGAGCTGGGCGGCCTATTTTCTTGCACGCGGGTTCGAGGTCGGCGCCTACGACCCGTTGCCGAACGGCGAAGCCTTCGCGCGCCGCTTCGTCGACAATGCCTGGCCGACGCTGGAAAAACTCAACGCCGTGCAGCCGGGCGCAGACCGCAAGCGTTTCGAATTCTTCAAAGAGCCGGTGGCCGCCGTGAAAGGCGCCGAGTTCGTGCAGGAGAGCGGACCCGAGCGCGAGGATCTCAAGATCGAATTGTTCGCGACGCTCGACGCCGCGCTGCCGCCGGAAACGGTGATCGCGACAAGTTCCTCGGGACTGCTGATCAGCAGCGTGAGCGCGACGTGCAAGCACCCGCAGCGCTGTATCATCGGCCATCCGTTCAATCCGCCGCATCTGATTCCACTTGTCGAAGTCGTCGGCGGCGCGAAGACATCGCCGGAGGCGATCACCAAAGCAATGAATTTCTATCGCGACATCGGCAAGCACCCGATCCACATCCGGAAGGAAGTGCGCGGCCACGTCGCCAATCGCCTGCAGGCGGCGCTGTGGCGGGAAGCCGTTCATCTCGTCACCGAAGGCGTGGTGTCGGTGGCGGACGCCGACGCGGCGATCGCCTACGGCCCGGGCCTGCGCTGGGCGCTGATGGGGCCGCATCTGACTTTTCACATGGCAGGCGGCGAAGGCGGCATGGCGAATTTCATGTCGCATATCGGCCCGGCAATTCAGGGCTGGATGGATGATCTCGGCCAGACGCGGCTGACGCCGGAGGTGCAAAAGGCCATCATCAACGGCGTCACCGAGGAAGCGGCCGGCCGCAGCATGGCCGACCTTCAGCGCTGGCGCGACAGGAAGCTGATCGAGATCCTGAAAGTGTCGGGCGAGCCGTAGGCGTCCTCACATTTGCGGTCTTGCGACCACGCCCCGGACTGACCAAACGGGCCACGTTCGGCTGCGAATCGGTTACCATCTCCGCGGGGTGGGCTCATGAACTTGCCAGACAAATCCGGCGAGACTGATCCGCGTTACGCGAAGCGTCTCGCCATCGTCGTTCCCTATCGCGACCGCGCCGAACATCTCTCCCGGTTCGTCCCGCACATGGCCACCTATTTTCAGCGTGACAAGCTCGACCGGCAGATCCCCGTCACCATCAACATCATTGAACAATGGGGCAAAGCGCCCTTCAGCCGGGGCCGTCTCGCCAATTGCGGGTTTCTGCTCACGCGCGACAGCTCGGACTATGTCTGCATCCACGATGTCGACTATCTGCCGATGTGGGCCGACTATTCGTGGACGGCGAATCCGGCGCGGCTGATCTGGCACGGGCTGTCGATCCGGGAGAACTGGGAAACGTTTTTTGGCGCGGTCAGCCTGCTCGACAAGGAGACCTTCACCACGGTGAACGGCTTTCCGAATTGCTATTGGGGATGGGGCCCGGAGGACCTGGAGCTGAGCCATCGCCTGCGGCTTCGCGGGTTTAAAATGGAACGACGCGACGGCACATATATCCCGCTGTCCCACAAGCATGCCGGCTTTTCGGCACCGCAGGTCTGGAACGAGGTCGCCCGCCGGACCAACGAGCTGTTCCGGAAGCGCGAACCGAATTTTGCGACCCTCATCGAGCAGGATGGCCTGACTACGCTGAAATTCCAGCTGCTGGAGAAAAAGCCGCTGGCGCTGCCCTCGACGCCGGCCTTGCCCAACGTCTTTCACTACATCGTGGATCTCGGCGAGCCGGAACCAGGCGCGCTCTGAAACGTAATTCCAGGCGCCTCAACACCGCCAATCGAGACCACCAATGTCCCCCGACGAACGCGCCATTCGCGACCTGGTCGACACCTGGATGACGGCAAGCCGCGAGGGCGATACCGCGACCGTGCTGAGCCTGATGTCCGACGACGTGATCTTCATGGTTCCCGGGCGCGAGCCCTTCGGCAAGCAGACATTTGCCGCCAATTCGCGCAGCATGGATGGTGTCCGCCTCGATGGCACATCCGACATTCGCGAAATCAAAATCCTCGGCGACTGGGCCTATCTGCGCAATTTCATCGAGATCGCGATCACACCGCCCGGGGGCGAGACCATGCGCCGGTCCGGCTACACGCTGACGATCTTGCGGAAAGAGCCGGACGGAAAATGGGTGCTGGCACGGGACGCGAATTTGGTCGGATGAACTTTGTTGTCCGGGTGACCGAAGCAAGTCCGAGCTACACGCGATGCACGCGTCTACTCAGCTCCCGGCATTCGCTGTAGAATTTCACGGTCACGCCGTGGCTCTTGTGCGTCAGGGTGATGAACTTCTTCAACGCATAGAATTCGTAGTCCTTGTTGCGGTAGCTGTCCGCGTCGGGCGCATCGGGATCGGCGGTGAGCGTCTGCGCAGGCTCGCCGGCGATCTGCAAGATGACCGGCTCGCTCTTGCTCCATCGCTCGATGGTCCCGGAGTGATCAACATTTGCCGTGATGGTGAAACCACCGCCCCTGCAAATGTAGCTGTAAGTCTTTTTCTCGGTGGCCAGAGCAGCGGTCGCCAGCATCGCCCCCGCGACTGCGACAACGCGTTTCATCACGGGCAGCGTTATTTCCCTGCCGCCTTGCGCAGCGCCGCATTGATGCGGTCCTGCCAGCCGGGCCCTTCTTCCTGGAAAAAGTCGAGCACGTCCTGGTCGATGCGCAACGTCACCGTGTGTTTCACGTGGGGCAGCGCAGGCGTCTTCGGCGGCAACTCCGCCGGCTTGGTGGTCGCAGCCTTGAAGGCCTTCTCGGCCGCGCTGCGGGCGTCGGGTGGTGTGGGTCCTCGTGCCATCAGGCAAAACGCTCCCTTGCTCGTGCTCGCGCCTTTTCCGCTTCCACGGCACGGTCGCGCGCGGGCGCTATCGTCTCCAGCGAGGCCAACAGCTTGCGTGCAGCCTGCGACACCTCATCGACCGCGCAGTCGAATGCCTCGGCGTTCGCCTGCGACGGCTTGTTGAAGCCCGAGAGCTTGCGCACAAATTGCAGCGCGGAGGCCTGGATTTCGTCTTCGGTCGCCGGCGGCTCGAAATTGAACAAGGTCTTGATGTTGCGACACATTGGATTCGCTCCTCCGCCTACAATGTAGCAAGCCCCGTCCGATGCCGCTATGTTCCACCGCCAGTTGAAGGAAGGAAACCATGCCAGGACTTCTGCAAAATCATACCGCTGTGGTGACCGGTTCCGGCTCCGGGATCGGCCGCGCCATCGCGCTGGGCTTCGCCCGCGAGGGCGCGCAAGTCGTCGCTGCTGATATCAATGGCGAGACGGTGGCCGCAACAGCCGCAGACATCGTCAAGGCCGGCGGCAAGGCGCACCACTTCAGGCTCGACGTCGCCGATCGCGCCGCCTGCCGCGCCGTCGCCGCAGACGTCGCGGCAAAAGCCGGCCAGGTCTCGATCCTCGTCAACAATGCCGGCATTACCCGGCGCAACGCCCTCACCGCCGATCCCGACATCATCAGCAAGGACTGGCAGGACATCATGGCGGTCAATCTCAACGGCATGTTCAATGTGACGCACGCCTTCCTCGACGCCCTGCGCGCGACCAAGGGGCGCATCGTCAACATGGCCTCGCTCCAGTCGTTCATGCACGTGCGCACGCCGAATTCGGTTGCCTACACCACCTCGAAGCATGGCGTGTTGGGTTTCACCCGCGCTCTTGCCGCCGAACTCGGCAAGGACGGTGTGCGTGTCAACGCCATCGGCCCTGGCTTCATCGAAACGCCGCTCAACGAGAAGGTGCGCGCGAGCAATCCAGAAATAGTGAAGATCTTTCTCGATCACACGCCGCTCGGCCGTGCCGGCAAGCCGGAGGACATCGTCGGTCCGGCGATTTTCCTTGCGTCCGATCTTTCAAGTTACGTCACGGGCTCGATCGTCATGGCGGACGGCGGATACCGGACGCTGTAAGGATCCACCCACAGGACAATTGCTCTACCATTGTACATCCTCTGTTCAGAGGATTTCACATCCGCACACGTTATTTATAACCGTCGCAGCGGTCGCGATGCGGCCGCCTCGATGGAGGGACATCAATCGCCATGAAATATTTTGTCGGTGCGCTTCTCGTGATGGTGTCGACGTCTGCGATGGCGGCCGGCTCCTCGTCGGGTTACGGCATGGGCGGTCAGTTCGCACGTTTCGATCCTGTCGTCGCGCAATACAACAGCAGCGGCGAGCTGTTCCGGATCGAAGGCCATTGCCAATCCGCCTGCACGCTGTTTCTTGGAATCAGGAACGTGTGTGTCGAGCCGAGCGCGCAACTCCTGTTCCACGCCGGCCACGATCGCGAGCGCAATATCACCGCGAAGTCGACCAACCACATGCTCGCAGCCTACAAGCCAAGCCTGCGTCAATATCTCGTATCCAATCACCATATGGACACGCTCGCGTTCCACACGATCTCCGGACAGGAACTGATCAGCAAATTCGGCTACAAGGCCTGTCCGCGGTGATGCCCGAGTCCCATTAAGTTTATCTCGGGGCCACTTACAGCATGATCAGCTGGGTCGTGCTGTCGAAAACACGGGTCGAGCTGACGCTCGACTCGCTGCGAGCGCATCTTGACCGGCTCTATCCCGGACTGTTCCTGCCGCCGCAGGAGCTCAGGAATTTCGTTGTCGAGGGTCCCGTTCTGGACGCCCAATTCCTGATTCAGGCCAGCGTTCCGGGATCAGCGGGCCTGTATATGCTTCAAAGCATTGCCGCGGGCTCCACGGGATTTTCCGAGTTCGCCGACGACATTGACGATCCAGCGCTGCGGGCGCTTATTTGTGAGCAACAAGCCTGGTTGTCCGTCGACGTTATTGACGCGGCCATGGACCAAGATTGCCGCCGTTTCATCGGCAAGGTTCTTGCGGAACTCGCGCCCGCCGACTCGGCAATCCTGGCCGATCCGGATCGTCGAATGGCGATACGTTTTGACGAGCAGGTTCGTGGCCAATTGGCGCGTGAAGAACTTCCCGGCAGTCTCAGAAGGATCTGATC
>DASSIJ010000312.1:0-3342 GCA_035692045.1 Pseudolabrys sp.
CTGGACACATGCGCCGCGCTGGCAGCCGGTGGCTCAGTTCCGGACATGGCTCACGCGCGTGGTCGTCAATCTCTGCCTTGACCGCAAGCGGCGGGCCCCTTGGGTCGAACTCGAAGCGGCCGGCGAGATCGTCGACCCGACACCTGGCGCCGGCGAGAAGGCGGAAGCGGATGAACGAGCGCGCATGCTCGCGGCGGCAGTCGACAAACTTCCCCCGCGCCAGCGCAGCGCGATTGTACTCACTTACAGCGAGGGCATGACGAACGCGCAGGTAGCGGAAATTCTCGACACGTCGGTGTCGGCCGTTGAGACCCTGCTGGTACGCGGCAAGCAAAACCTGCGCAGCGCGTTAGGCGATACGATCGATAAGGATGAGTGAGATGACTGGCGAACAATTCGAGCGTTTTCTGAAAACCGCGCTGACCCGGCAAACGCAGGCCCCACCTGGCGGCGACGAGGCCGCTGTCGAGCGCGTGCTCAAGCGGCTGAGCGGTCCCCTGCCCCGGCAGAAGCAGCCCCTGTGGCGACTGCCCTCGGTGCTCCTCAATTGGGAGTTCGCGCCGGCTTGGCCACGCATGGCGGCTCTCGCCTGCTGCGCAGCGCTTGGTTTTGGTGTTGGGATCACCGGGCTCGATCGTCCGTTCGACCGACTCGGCGCGACATATGACGTCGGCAGTCGCGACATCGGTTCAATCGTGTCCGAACCTGATTCCTTGACTGGAGAGCGGCCATGAGCGTTGCCCAGGCTTTTTCCGCGACGGAGCGCGGTTCGTCTCGCTGGCTGCTGCTGGGCTCGCTCGCGCTCAATTTGTTTTTCGTCGGCGTCGCAATCGCAATGGCGGTGCGGGCGCCGGCGCCGTCCTACTGGGACCGCAACGTATTCGTCCGTGTGGAACGGCTCGCCGCGACATTGCCGCCAGCCGATGCCGATATCCTTCGCGGCGAGATCAACGCCAACCGCGCCGCGATCGTAGATGCACAGGCTTCGTATCACGCTGCACAGGACCACATTCATCAGGTCCTGCGACAGGAACCGTTCGACGCGGAAGCATTGCGTGCTGCCATGACGAAAGTCCGGGCGGGACGCCAGGCCTTCGACCAAGCCATTCAGGGGGTTTTCGCCGTGATAGCGGCGAAAATCACGCCAGCCGGACGCCAAGCCCTGGCCGACTGGCCCCCGGGGCGGAAAGCCGCTGCCGCCAAATAGTAGTACTCTCAAACTCCGAGTCGCTATCTGGCCGGTTTAAGAAAGTTGTGGGAATGCAAGGGGCTGGGAACGCAAAGGAGGCGGGAACGAAAGCGCGGGGGCGCCCGTTTTGGATCATGCTCCAGGGATTAAGCCTTACGCTGCCCCTCGCGGGTTGCCTGCTGACCGGCGACAAACCGGAGCCAGGTCTCGATATTCCGCCCGCTTATAGTGCCGGCCCGCGCAACCCCGTTGCGGCGGAGGCGGCAATACCGCCCCTTGATTGGTGGCGCTCCTTTCGGTCGCGTGAGTTGACTGAGCTCATCGAAGAGGCCCGCTCCAGCAACCTCGATATCGCCGTCGCGGTCGCGCAAATCGTGCAGGCCGATGCGCAAGCCCGCATCGCCGGCGCCGCACTGCTGCCGATCATCGATTTCAATGCCAACGCCCAGCACTCGCAACAGTCCAAGACTACAGGGAGTTCGAGTCTCATCAACGTTTCGCGGTCAGGTCCCAGCGTCGCCATCATCAACAACAACCTCTCAGCTACGCTCAATGCGAGCTACGAGATCGATTTTTGGGGCAAGAACCGTTCCCTCGTGCGTGCCGCCGAGGAAACCGCGGTTGCCAGCCGCTATAACCGGGAGGTGGTCGGGCTCACGACCGTTGTGAGCGTTGCCAACGCCTATTTTCAGGTCCTCGCGGCACAGGATCGTTTGCGCATTGCGCGTGAAAACGTGGCAAGCGCGGATCGCATCCTTAATTTGATCCGTCAGCAATATGCCGCCGGCACTTCGTCCGACCTCAACGTCGCGCAACAGGAAAGCCTCGTCGACACGCAACGCGCTACGATCCCGCCGCTGGAGCAAGCGCTTCAACAAAACAAGGCGGTGCTCGCACTGCTCATTGCGCGACCACTCGAAAGCGTTGTCGTCCGCGGTGGGAGCATGAATGCAATTGCAATCCCACGCATCACCCCCGGCCTGCCGTCAGAACTCATTACCCAGCGTCCCGATATCCGTCAGGCGGAGGCACAACTCGCCGCCGCCGATGCCAACGTTCAAAATGCGCGTGCGCAATTCTTGCCCAGCATCACGCTCACGGGCGAGGGCGGCTATGAGAGCGCTTTCCTCAAGCTGCTGTTGCGGCCGGAATCGGCGATCTATTCGGTCGCTGCCGGCCTAACCCAGCCGATCTTTCATGGCGGCCAGCTTCTCGGCAATCTCGATTTGCAGAAGGGCGCGCAAGATCAACTCCTGCAGAATTACCGAAAGGCAGTCATCTCCGGATTCACGGACGTCGACAAGGCGCTTATTGCCATCCGCGAGACGGCGTTAGCCGAACAACTGCAACGCAAAGTGGTGACCAGCTCACGCCGGGCGTTCGACCTTTCCGATCAACAACTGCAGGCGGGCACCGTCAACCTCATTACCTTACTTCAGGTTCAGCAGACGCTATTCCAGGCCCAGGACGCGCTGGCGCAAGCGCGGCTCGCACGACTGCAGGCGATCATCAGCCTCTATCAAGCACTCGGCGGCGGCTGGCTGCCGAAGCCGACGGAAACGGCCGATGCACGGTGAATTCCCCAAACAGCTTCTGGCGAAAGCGCGGGGTAGCAAGCGCCGCATGCTCGCGATCGGCATCATTCTGATCGCGGTCCTTGGCGCACTTTATTACGTCTTCGGCGGGCCAGCCGCGCAGCAACGGCGGGCGAACCGCTTCGCCACTGAAGGACCAGTGCCGGTTCTTGCCACTGCCGTCACACGTGCGGATGTGCCGGTCTATCTGGACGCCGTCGGAACCATCAAGGCGCTCAACACCGTGACCGTCAGCCCGCAGGTCGACGGCAAGCTGCTAAACGTCAACTACCAAGAAGGCCAAGACGTAAAGAAGGGCGACATCCTGGCGCGGATTGATCCCGTTATCTATCAAGCCCAACTTGACCAGGCAGTGGCCAAGAAGGCGCAGGACGCAGCACAGCTCGCCAATTCCAAACTGGACCTTGAGCGCTATGAAAAGCTCGCCGCCAGCAACGCGATCAACAAGCAACAGGCCGATACCCAACGCGCCCTGGTCGCCCAAAACACCGCAATTGTGCAGGCCGATCAGGCGGCAATCGAGAATGCACAGGCCCTTCTCGGTTACACCACCATCAC
>DASSIJ010000313.1:0-11373 GCA_035692045.1 Pseudolabrys sp.
CAAGACTATGGGCTGAAAGCCGACAATGTCGGCTACGACGCCAAGGCGGTGGTGCAACGCTCGCGTGCCGTTTCCAAGCGTCTCAACGATGGCGTCGGTTTTCTGATGAAGAAAAACAAGGTCTCGATCATCTGGGGTGAAGCCTCGATCGACGCCCCCGGTAAGGTCACAGTGAAGGCGTCGAAGAGCGAAGCGCCAAAGGGCGCGCTCGGCGCCGGTAGCTACCAGGCCAAGCACATCATCCTTGCAACCGGAGCGCGCCCGCGCGTGTTGCCCGGAATCGAGCCCGATAAGAAACTGGTGTGGACCTATTTCGAGGCAATGGCGCCTGATCGCGTGCCCAAATCTCTGCTGGTGATCGGCTCTGGAGCAATCGGCATCGAGTTTGCTTCTTTCTACCGCACGCTCGGTTCCGATGTGACTGTTGTTGAGGTTCTGCCGCAGATCTTGCCGGTCGAAGATCAGGAAATTCAGGCCTTCGCGCGCAAGAGCTTCGAGAAGCAGGGCATCAAGATCCAGACAAACGCTAAAGTGACCAAGCTCGACAAAAAGGGTGATAGCGTCACTGCAACCATCGAAGAGGGCGGCAAGTCGCAGACCATGACCGTTGAGCGCGTCATCTCGGCGGTCGGTGTGGTGGGCAACATTGAAAATCTCGGTCTGGAAAAACTCGGAGTGAAAACCGATCGAGGTATTGTCGTCGTCGATCAATTCAACAGAACGAATGTTCCCGGCATCTATGCCATTGGCGACGTCTCGGGCGCGCCAATGCTGGCGCACAAAGCCGAACACGAAGGCGTTGTCTGCATTGAAGCGATCAAGGGTCTTAACCCGCATCCAATGAACAAGGCGATGATCCCGGGCTGTACCTATTGCTCGCCGCAGGTCGCATCGGTTGGCCTGACCGAGCAGGCAGCGAAAGAGAAAAAGCTCGATATTCGTGTTGGCCGTTTTCCTTTCGTCGGCAACGGCAAGGCGATTGCACTTGGAGAAGATCAAGGCTTGGTCAAAGTCATTTTTGACAAGAAAACCGGTCAGCTGCTGGGTGCCCATATGGTCGGCGCAGAAGTGACCGAATTGATCCAGGGGTATGTCGTGGCCATGAACCTTGAGACGACAGAAGAAGAGCTAATGCACACAATTTTCCCGCACCCGACCCTGTCGGAGATGATGAAGGAAGCGGTGCTTGATGCGTATGGCCGCGTTCTGAATATGTGAATCTGAAAAACGTGCGAACGGGAGAGACTGATGGCTAAATTCGCGAACATTCTCGAAACCGTCGGCCGTACACCGGTTGTGCGGATCAACAGGATCGCGCCGAAAAACATCAACCTCTTCGTAAAGATCGAGGCCTTCAATCCTCTCGGATCGGTCAAGGACCGTCTGGCGCTCGGTGTTATCGAGGCTGCGGAAAAATCCGGTGAACTCAAGCCAGGGCAGACCGTGATCGAGGCGACGTCCGGCAATACCGGCATAGGTCTTGCGATGGTTTGCGCAGCCAAAGGCTATCCGCTGGTGGTCACGATGGCGGAAACATTCAGCATTGAGCGCCGCAAATTGATGCGTTTTCTCGGCGCCAAGGTTGTTCTGACACCGGCCGCCGAGCGCGGACTGGGCATGGTGAACAAGGCGATTGAACTGGCCAAGACACACGGCTGGTTTCTCACCCGTCAGTTTGAGAATGAGGCCAATCCCGACATGCATTCGCGCACGACCGCGAGGGAGATCGTTGACGACTTCAAAGGCGAGAAGCTTGACTACTGGGTGACCGGATTCGGCACAGGCGGAACGCTGAAGGGCGTAGCCCGGGTGCTGGCGAAGGAGCGGCCCGACACAAAAATCGTCGTTTGCGAGCCGGCCGACGCACCGATGCTTTCTAGCGGCTCCACGCAGGAGCGCAATCCGGATGGGTCACCTTCCAAGCCTAATGCGGCGTTCAAGCCGCATCCGATGCAGGGCTGGAGCCCGGATTTCATTCCGAAGATCACAGGTGACGCGGTCGACATGGGCGTGATCAGCCGCATTATCACCATCGCCGGTCCCGACGCCATGAAATGGAGCCGCGAACTCGCGCAGAAGGAAGGTATCTTTGTGGGCATCACGGCAGGCGCGACCTTCGCCGGAGCGCTGGAAGTCTGCAAGACGGCAGCACCTGGTTCGACAGTGCTGTGCATGCTGCCGGACACCGGCGAACGATATCTTTCAACGCCGCTGTTTGCCGATGTCGGTGTGGACATGAACGAGGATGAACTCAAGATTTCAAACTCGACCCCAAACCATCGAATGCCGCCCAAGGCGGCCGCCTGAGGGCCCGCACCGCCTACTTGTTGTACTTTCGCCAGACAGCTCCGGCGATATTTGAGTAGTCGTCGGTCCAGGTTCGAAGCGCGGGATTCGGTGGAGTCAAAACCCAGAATTGGTCGCGCCCCAGCGTGCCTATATCGCTTGCATTCTCTGCGGAAATGGCAACGTCGGAGCTGAAGATATAGTTTGCGTCATCGGTTTCCTCTCGATCTCTGCTCCAGATCCAGGTCTTCAATCCATTGGCGGTGGAAATTCCTTCGACTACGCTCCGCAATTCAAGATGGCGGTTGGAGATATGCATCATCACTACGCCTTGCGGTGCAAGCTTAGATTTGTAGATCGCCATGGCTTCGGCCGTAGCGAGGTGAACCGGAATTGCGTCTGAGGAATAGGCGTCGACAATAATGAGATCGTAAACGTGGTCCTGCTCCTGAGCGAAAGTCAGACGCGCGTCGCCAAGTACAATCGGAAGAGCCGGTGCGCAGGACGACAAAAAGGAGAAACGGTCAGGGTCGCGCGCGATTGCGACGATCGTTGGATCAATCTCGAAAAAACGCCAGGTTTCGTTCGGTGCCATGTGGCAGGCGAGTGATCCGGAACCAAGTCCGATAACACCAACGCGAAGCGGTCCGGCCTTACGCGCCCGGACCGCCTCGATGACGCGGCTCATGGCAGACTTGCTGTGGTAATAGGTGATCGGCTGTGGCCGTCCCGTGACGGGCTGGCCATCCTCGGTTTCGATCATCTCCGCGCCGTGAATCGTCGATCCGTTTTTCAGAATACGGAAACGTCCATCGTCGCTGTCGTAGATTTTGTGAACACCGAAGAAGCTGCGCAGCGTTTGAATGTTGGTCCCGTCCACCGGAAAAAGCCAGAGGGTCGCGAACGCAAGCGCGACGGCGAACGCAGACTTTGGCGGATCACGCAGCAGCGCCAGCGAGGCCGCCGCCAGCACCAGAACAATAAGTGTGAGAAACGGATCGGTATCGTCGAAGCGAAAACCGTCATAGCTCAGGGAAATCAGAAAGACTGCGATCGCGACGGCAACGGGCCAAAACCAGCTATTCACCGCCTCAGAAATTTGCGGAGGCGATGGCCACAGCGACCGATTGATCTCCTGGCCGAATGGACGGCACAGCACTGCAAGCACGGCAAGGATTGGGTACTCCGCCACCCAGGAGAACACGTAAGGCGCGACCAATCCTGAGAACAATCCACCGACCATGCCGCCAAATGCCAACGCCAGATAGAACGTCGTCAGATGGCGCGCCGGCGGACGGGTTCGCGCGAGTTCGCCGTGACAGGCTAGAGCAATAATGAAAAACGCCAGCAGGTGTCCGGCGATGTTCAGAAACAATCCAAGCCGTATCGCAAAGACCACCAACGCCACAATGCCGGCTATGGCGAACGGCTGGAGCAGCAATGCGATCCGGTGTGGAATTAGCGGCCGGCGCTGGAATACGAGCACCCACGTGAGCAGGTACAATGACAGCGGAATGGCCCAGAGCATGGGCGCAGCCGCAACGTCGGTTGAGATGTAGGCGGTAACAGCAACAAGAAGTCCGGAGGGAACGGCTGCAATGAATACCCAGCGGCCCATCGTCGGCCAACCTGGTTCAGGTTCGGACCGGCTTCTTTTTGTTTTCCTGGCCATGCGCGCAGGCACGCGCAGCATCAACAGACCGCAGGCAGCTATCAACACGATCAGCGCCACGAATCCGATCGTCCACATCCGGTTCTGTGCGTGCAGTGTGAAAATCGGTTCAAACAACACCGGATAAGAAAGCAGCGCGAGGAAACTGCCAACATTGGATGCGGCGTAGAGGAAATAAGGGTCATGCGCGTCACGGTGGCCCGTGTGGACGAACCATGCCTGCAAGAGCGGATTGTTGGCGGCGAGTGCGAAGAACGGCAAACCTATGGAAACGGCAAACAGGCCGAGCAACCAAAACGGTGCAGCGGCGGTGCCCGGTGGGTTGCCCCAACCCTGATATATTGCCAACGGCAGCGTCAGTGCCGCTGCGAGCAAAAGAACGAGATGCATCGCAACCGCCGCATAACGGTTACGCAGGGTCGTCAACCCGTGCGCATAGGCGTAACCTGCGAGAAGCATCGACTGAAAGAAAACCATTGCCACCGACCAGACCGATGGCGAGCCCCCAAGCTGCGGCAATACCATGCGCGTGAACATGGGTTGCACGCCGAACAGCAAGAGCGCGCTCAGAAAAACGGCGGTGGTGTAGACCCCGAGAGTCAACGCATGAACACGCGCATTCGAACGTCGTCGCGATTTCTTGGCCATTGCGTTGCTGAAGGCTGATGCAGGTCGAGCGCGGCGCCACTCGTATTTTGCGTCCAGTTGTATAGATTCCTGCCCCGCGCCGCATCTTAAATCGGGGAGAGGACTATGGGCGTCATTGCCTGGATCATCATCGGCCTGGTCGCCGGATGGCTCGCGACCCAAATTCTGGGTGGGCGCGGCGGTCTGCTGTACAATCTTGCGGTCGGTCTTGTAGGTGCCGTCGTCGGCGGGTTTCTGTTCGAAAAGCTTCGTTTGGAGGTCGTGCCGGATTTCTGGGGCAACCTGATCACCGCCACCATTGGGGCCGTCATTTTCCTGCTGATCTGGCGAGCGATCCGAAAGGCGTGAGAAGCCTTGCGAGGAGGCGGCCGCAGCCGTAAGTAGGGACCATGGCGGTCGTACTGGACCTCGTGAATAACCCGCGCCCGCGCCATCCGGAAAAGGCGCACAGGCCGGATTCATCGGTGCTTGCAAAGCCCGACTGGATTCGCGTCAAGGCGCCCGTGTCGTTCGGTTATTTCGCGACCCAGAAAATCATGCGCGATAACGGTCTGCACACCGTGTGTGAGGAAGCGGGCTGCCCGAATATCGGTGAGTGCTGGGAGAAAAAGCACGCAACGTTCATGATCATGGGCGACACCTGCACGCGGGCCTGTGCGTTTTGCAACGTGAAGACAGGACGACCCGGTGAGCTCGATCAGAGCGAGCCGGTCCATGTCGCCGAGGCGACTGCCAAGCTCGGCCTCGCTCACATCGTCGTCACGTCGGTCGATCGCGATGACCTCGCCGACGGTGGGGCGCAGCATTTTGCCGATACCATCCGCGCTATCCGTGCACGCTGCCCGCAGACGACAATCGAGGTGCTCACGCCCGATTTTTTGCGCAAGGACGGCGCGCTGGAAATTGTTGTCGCGGCAAAGCCCGACGTATTCAACCACAATCTGGAAACCGTCCCCTCGCTCTATCTGACAGTCAGGCCGGGCGCGCGCTACTTTCACTCGCTGCGGCTATTGCAGCGCGTGAAAGAGCTCGATCCCGCGATGTTCACCAAGTCGGGGATCATGGTCGGCCTCGGGGAAGAGCGAAACGAAGTGCTCCAGGTCATGGACGATCTGCGCTCTGCCGATGTCGATTTCCTCACGATCGGGCAGTATCTACAGCCCACCCGCAAGCACCACGAGGTCAAGCGCTTTGTGCCGCCCGACGAGTTCACGGCGCTTGAGACCATCGCTTACAGCAAAGGATTCCTGATGGTGGCGGCTTCGCCCCTTACGCGCTCGTCACATCATGCCGGCGAGGATTTTGCGCGGCTGAAAATTGCGCGCGCCGCCAAGATCTGACCTCAATGCCTCAATTCTCGACGAAGCGCCGTGTTCGTCACGCCGCCGCTGACATGTTCGATCTGGTCGCCGATGTTGAAAAATATCCGGACTTCGTGCCGCTATGCAGCGCCCTCACGATAAAGAGCCGGACGGAAAAGGACGGCAACACGGTCCTGGTTGCCGACATGAAAGTCGCCTACAAGATCATCAGCGAGACATTTACCAGCCGCGTCACGCTCGACCGAACAAACCTCAAGATCCTGGTCGAATACCTCAATGGCCCGTTCAAGCGCATGCAGAATCGCTGGACATTTTATCCGACTGGTGAACGCGCATGCGACGTCGACTTTTTTATCGACTATGAATTCAAAAGCCGTACGCTCGCGGCTTTGATGGGCGCGGTGTTCGATGCCGCTTTCCGTCGCTTTGCGGTCGCATTCGAGGAGCGGGCCGACGAAATTTATGGCCGCCGATCCACTTGAGGAATGTAAGGCAGCGCGGCCATCGCGGAAATGAAACGGCCCCGGAGCCGAATGCTCCGGAGCCGTCGACGCTGCCAATCAGGTTCGCGCGCGCATGCGTATCTGGAAGCTGTCGAAGCCGAGTTCGGCTACCTGCAGCCATGCATAAGCATTCGCGCGGTAGGGCACCAGGCTCTCGTACAGTTTCTTGAAGTGCGGATTGCTCTTGGCAAGGTCGTCATAGATAGCGTTCGCCGCCTTGTAGCAGTCCTCCAGCACCGGTTGCGGGAACGCACGCAATTGCGTGCCACCCGCAGCCAGCCGCAAGAGTGCGGGCGGATTGACATAGTCGTATTTCGACAAAGTCCAAACCCAGGCGTCATTGGACGCCGTGATGATGGCGGACTGATAGGCCTTGGGCAGCTCGTTCCATTTGGCAATGTTCATGATGTTGTGGGCCTGGCCACAGCCTTCCCACCAGCCGGGATAGTAGTAGTACTTGGCGATCTTTGCGAAACCGAGCTTTTCATCGTCGTAAGGACCGACCCATTCGCAGGCATCGAGGGTGCCTTTTTCGAGCGCCGGGTAAATATCGCCGGCGGCGAGTTGCTGCGGCACGGTGCCGAGCTTGGCCAGAATCGTACCGGCAAAGCCGCCAACTCGAAATTTGAGACCTTTGAGATCTTCGCTCGTGTTGATTTCCTTGCGGAACCAGCCTCCCATCTGCGCGCCGGTGTTGGCTGCGGCGAACCCGATGCAGTTGTAATCCTTGAGCAGGCCATTGAGCAGTTCTTCGCCGCCGCCGTGGCGTACCCATGAAATCATTTGCCGGGTATTCAGCCCGAACGGAAGTGCCGTGCCGAATGTGAAGGCCGGATCCTTGCCCCAGTAGTAATACATCGCGGTGTTGCCCATCTCGACGGTGCCGCTCTGGACGGCGTCGAGCACCTGCAGACCCGGAACGATTTCGCCGGCGGCGAAGACCTGAATCTGGAATTTGTTGTCGGTGATTTCGGCGACGCGTTTGGAAAAGTATTCACAGCCCCCGTACAGCGTATCGAGCGATTTCGGCCAGCTTGCCGTCAGCCGCCATTTCACTTCGGGAGATGATTGAGCAATTGCCGGTGCGGCAACAGCTGATGCAGCGAGCCCCACGCCCGCGGCTTGCAGGAATTGACGACGTTTCATGGCGTTTCCCCTGGTTATTATCGGTCCGCCGACCGCAGGAGATTTCACCCATGTGTGTCCGAAGTCGCCTGTAGCGGCGGCCGACAGCACAATCTTACGCGAATGCGGGCCAAGCAAAAGCCCAAACTAGCTTTTTCCCGCGGGCGGACGAGGGTCTTCCTTTTCCGCCAGTTCTTGCAGCATCACCAGGGCTTGCAGAACAGATTCGCGCCGGACGTTGGCGCGGCCGATATCGCCATATTTGCGATCCTGAGCGATCACGCGCCCGCTGCGCGATGCGGCGCAAAAATAAACGAGCCCAATGGGCTTTCCGGGGATTGCTCCCGTCGGTCCTGCGATGCCGGTAATTGAGACCGCAAGATCAACCGAGGCATGCGCCAGCGCGCCTTTTGCCATCTCCTCGGCACATTCGGTGCTGACCGCGCCATATATGTCAATTGTGGCCGGCGCCACGCCGAGCATTTGTTGTTTGGCTTCGTTCGAATAGGTCACAAAGCCGCGGTCGAGAACGAGGGATGAGCCGGGAATCTCGCTCAGCGTCGCGGCCACAAGACCTCCCGTGCAGGATTCTGCCGTGGCAAGCGTCAGCTTCCTGGCCTTGCAGAGCTCCAGCAGGGCGTTGGCTGCATCGCGCAAATCATCATCCGGCATCGCATCAGCCTCATATTAGTCCCACGGCAGACGGATCGTTGCCGTCGCGTAGGCCGCTATTCCTTCGCCGCGGCCAGTAAAGCCGAGCTTCTCGCTGGTCGTTGCCTTGACGCCAACGCGCTCGATCCCGATGCCCGCAAGGTTGGCGATATTGGCGCGCATGCGGTCGCGGTGCTCTCCGATGCGCGGAGCTTCGCACACGATCGTGAGGTCGAGATGTGCGATGCGGCCGCCGCGCGCGCGTACGCGCTCAACGGCGAAAGTGAGGAAGCGGTCGGATGATGCGCCACGCCATTGCGGATCACTGGGCGGAAAATGCGCGCCGATGTCGCCATCGGCAAGGGCGCCGAGGATTGCGTCGGTGAGCGCATGGAGCGCCACATCGGCATCGGAGTGGCCGGTGAGGGCCTGGACATGCGGAATACGGATTCCGCCCAACGTGACATGGTCGCCCGGTCCGAAGGCATGCACATCCAAACCCGAGCCGGTACGGACGTCGCCAAGACCGGCGGACTGGAGCGCTTCGGCGCGCGCGAAGTCCTCAGGCGTCGTGAATTTGATGTTGCCGGGTTCGCCGGCAAAGACGCTTACCTTTATGCCGGCCCATTCGGCGAGAGCCGCATCGTCGGTGAAGTCGTTCCGTCCCTGCGCGAGAGCGCGCCGATGGGCGTCAAACAGCGCAGGAAATGCAAATGCCTGCGGCGTCTGTACCAGCCGAATGGAATTGCGATCGAGAGTTGCCTCAATCGTGCCCGTGCTGTCGATGCGTTTGACGGTATCCGTCACTGGTAGCGCCGGAATCGCCGCGCCGGTCTTTTCTGCCGCCGCAATCGCGCGCGTGATCAGGCTGGCGCTGGCGAAGGGCCTTGCTGCGTCATGAACGAGCACGATGTCGGGCGTGCAAGCCACAAGCGCCTCAAGCCCTGCGCGTACGGACGCCTGGCGGGTCGCACCGCCCGCGACCGGCTCAAGGACATTCATGCCACTGGTCAACCTGCGCACAAGGTCGACGTCGTCCGGTCGTATGACGGGCTGCACGAAGGTGACGTCAGGGGCCTCTGCGAAAGCCGACAGGGCACGTTCGAGCAGCGTTTCGCCTGCAATTCGCCGGAATTGCTTGGGTATTTCACCACCGGCGCGCAGACCCTGACCGGCGGCCACCACGACGGCTGCAACTTGCGCCATGCTTCCTGCTCCTTGGTAATCATGCCTTTAGCGCGTTCGTGCGGCGGCGGGAACGCGCTAACTGCCGATGTTACCCCCGAAATGAACAGGATTTTTGCAGTGCAGCACTTGCACTGCGAAGTGAATTGGCTAAACTATGAGCATCGAAAAGGGACAGCCTAAATGGTAGGCAAAGCATCTATTGGCGGACAAATCAGGCGGTTTCCGAGTACGCCTGTCAGCCTGGGGGCGGTAATCGTTCCGAACCGGGTCGTTTTGGCGCCGATGTCAGGGATTACCGATGCGCCGTTCCGGCGGCTTGTTGAGCGCCTCGGGGCAGGCCTTGTCGTTTCGGAAATGACCGCGTGTGCCGGACTGGTGCGGGGCGAACGCGAGGCCAGTGTCCGCAGCGAAGGCCGTGGGGTGGATATTCACGTGGTCCAGCTCGCCGGCTGCGAAGCGCACTGGATCGCGGAAGGCGCGCGCATCGCCGAGGCACAGGGCGCCGATATCATCGATATCAATATGGGCTGCCCCTCCAAGCAGGTCACAAACGGGGCGGGGGGTTCGGCCCTCATGCGCGACCTCGATCATGCGCTCAGTCTGATCGAGGCAACGGTGTCCGCGGTGCGCGTACCCGTCACGCTGAAGATGCGGCTGGGTTGGGATACCTCAAGCATCAATGCACCTGACCTTGCCGTGCGCGCCGAAGCTGCCGGCATCAAACTGATTACCGTCCACGGCCGCACCCGTTGTCAGTTTTATGATGGGACCGCCGACTGGGATGCTGTGCGCGCCGTAAAGCAAGCTGTCTCAATTCCAGTCGTCGTCAATGGCGATATTCGTTCCTGCGAAGATGCGGAACGCGCGCTCGTCGTTTCGGGGGCTGATGCCGTCATGATTGGTCGCGCGGTGCAGGGCCGTCCCTGGCTGCCGGGTCAAATTGCGCGTTATTTCGCAACGGGCACGCGGGAGTTCAGCCCGACGCTTCGCGAGCAGTTCGATCTGATCGACGCGCTTTATGACGAAATGCTCGAACACCATGGCCTCGCCATCGGACGCCGGCATGCGCGCAAGCATCTCGGCTGGGCGCTGGATTCCGCGGCAGCAACCGCTGGAGTTCCGGTCGAGGTGCTTAAGCACCATCGCAGCCGTGTGTTGACCGCTGAAGAACCGACACACGCGCGCCGGCGGCTCGCCGAGGCCTATGATGACTTTGTCTGGAGGGCTGCCGCATGAGGCGCGCCCAGGCGGTCTCGCCGATCGTCAGCAGCCCCGCCGACGCGTTGCTGCACGCATTGCCACATCCGGTGATCATGGTATCGCCCGATGGAAGAATTGCGGATGCTAATGTCGCGGCGGAACAATTCTTCGAAGCATCAACGGCAATGCTGCGCCGGCACACGCTGGGCGAGCTTGTACCGTTCGGTTCACCCTTGCTCACGCTGATAGAGCAGGTGCGGAGTCGCGGAGCGGCGGTCAACGAATACAAGGTGGATCTGGCAACTCCGCGTAATCCTGGCGAACGGCTGGTCGATCTCTATGTAGCCCAATTACCGGAATATCCAGGACATGTCGTAGTGATGCTGCAGGAACGCACCATCGCCGATAAAATGGATCGTCAGCTGACCCATCGCGGCGCGGCTCGTTCGGTCATCGCGCTCGCTGCCATGCTCGCACATGAAATCAAGAATCCGCTGTCGGGAATTCGCGGCGCTGCCCAGCTACTCGAGCAGTCGGCAGGCGACGATGATCGGCCACTAACAAAACTGATCTGCGACGAAACCGATCGCATCGTGAAATTGGTCGATCGCATGGAAGTATTTGCTGACGAGCGGCCGATCGATCGTGAGCCAGTGAATATTCACGTCATTCTCGATCACGTTAAAAGGCTGGCGCAATCAGGTTTTGGACGGCACATCAAATTCGTCGAAGAGTACGATCCGTCGCTTCCGTCCGTGTTGGCCAACCGTGATCAGCT
>DASSIJ010000314.1:0-6782 GCA_035692045.1 Pseudolabrys sp.
GGGGCGTTTTTTTATGGTGTTTCAGTACTGACGACGTCGCCGACCGCAATGGCGCCCGGCGCGGTCACCTCGGCGTAGACCCCGCAGTCGGTGTGATCGAAATTCTGCAGCAGCGTGCGCGGAATGCTCAGGTCGCGGATGCCGGTGTCGGGGTCAACATCGGTTGCGGCACAGCGCTGGATACGTTTGATGATCTTGAGTTGCGCACCTTCGCCGACGGTCAGCACATGGCCGAGAAGGCTGAATTCATGCCAGGCCGGCCAGCCGGCGACATACAAGTTGCCGCGAAAACGCAGCGGATTGACCGGCGCGCCTGCGGCCGCCTCGACAGCCGCAACAGACGCTAGACTGATGATCGAGACCACTTTTTTGGCCACATCGGAGAAACTGTGGCCGGCGCCGAAGAGAACTTTGGGTGGCCCGCGCAGCTCTTTCGGCATGAAGCGGCGAAAGAAGGCCTCGATTGCCAGCCTTCCATCCTTGCTGCGCAGGTCGCCCCGGGCTGCCTGACGCCCTTCCCAATCAATCGTCAGGGTGTGACTGACTGGATCGAAGTCTGTGCGTAGTCCCGCGAGGCGCTCGTTGCGCATGAGCATCAGAAAGCGCTGCTTGGGGAAATAGGCTGGTGCCGCCGGGTCGAAACCGGTCGGCCCATTTTCGATGGCGTAAAGCCGATCCGCCGGGACCGTCTGGCCGATCGCGAGTTCGGTTTGCTCAAGCGCCTGCGGAGACAGGCCTTTGACCGGGTACCGGTAAATGGCGCGGATCGCAGCGGGGCCAGATGTCATTGTTTTTCGGCCACTTAACAGTCGTCCCGGAAAGCATTTACGCTGACCTATATCAGGCAATCCGGCTCTTCAAACTGCGATTAAAGTCACCCACATAAGGCCTGAAGCGGGCCGCCAAAACGGGACCCGCCGTTTTCCGGTGCCGTCATGGGCCGAGGGAGTTGAGATAATGAATTTCGAGAAGTTCACCGACCGTGCGCGCGGGTTCGTGCAGTCCGCCCAATCACTGGCCTTGCGCGAAGGCCACCAGCAATTTTCCACCGAACACCTGCTCAAGGTTCTGCTCGATGATCCCGAGGGCCTTGCGGCTGGACTGATCGATCGCTCCGGCGGCCAATCCCGTCAGGCGTTGCAGGCGGTGGAAGCATCGCTCGCCAAGCGGCCGAAGATCAGCGGCGCCGGCGCCGGCCAGATCTATCTCGATCCGGCGCTGGCGCGCGTTTTCGACGCCGCCGAAAAAGCCGGCGAGAAGGCCGGAGACAGTTTCGTTACCGTTGAACGGTTGCTGCTCGCACTGTCGCTGGACAAGGACAGCGAAGCCGGAAAGATACTCGCGAAGGCGGGTGTCACGCCGCAGAATCTGAATGCGGCCATCAATGCGTTGCGCAAGGGCCGCACCGCCGATTCCGCTTCGGCCGAGAACGCTTATGACGCGCTCAAGAAATATGCCCGCGATCTCACGCAGGTGGCGCGCGACGGCAAGCTTGATCCAGTCATCGGTCGCGACGAGGAAATCCGCCGCACCATTCAGGTGCTGTCCCGCCGGACCAAGAACAACCCGGTCCTGATCGGCGAGCCGGGGGTCGGCAAGACCGCTATCGTCGAAGGTCTCGCGCTGCGCATCGTCAATGGTGATGTGCCCGAGAGCCTTCAGGACAAGCGCCTGCTCGCGCTCGATCTCGGCGCGATGATCGCGGGCGCTAAATATCGCGGCGAGTTCGAAGAGCGGCTGAAGGCGGTGCTGCAGGAGGTCACCTCCTCCGACGGCGGCATCATCCTTTTCATCGACGAGATGCATACGCTGGTGGGCGCGGGCAAGGCGGACGGGGCGATGGACGCTTCCAATCTGCTCAAGCCGGCGCTGGCGCGCGGCGAATTGCATTGTATCGGCGCAACGACGCTCGACGAATACAAGAAGCATGTCGAGAAAGATGCCGCGCTCGCCCGCCGCTTCCAGCCGGTCTATGTGTCCGAGCCAAGCGTGGAAGACACCATTTCAATTCTGCGCGGCTTGAAGGACAAATATGAGCAACACCATGGTGTGCGCATTTCCGATTCGGCAATCGTCGCCGCCGCCACGCTGTCGCATCGCTATATCGCCGATCGTTTCCTGCCGGACAAGGCCATCGACCTGATCGATGAGGCTGCGGCACGGCTGAAAATGCAGGTCGACTCAAAGCCGGAAGAACTTGATTCAATCGACCGCGAAATCGTGCGTCTGAAGATCGAACAGGAAGCGCTGAAGAAAGAATCCGACCGTGGCTCCAAAGACCGCCTCAAGCGTCTGGAAGGCGAATTGAAGGAGCTGGAAAAGCGATCGGCCGATCTCACCAGCCGGTGGAAGGCCGAAAAGGAAAAGCTCTCCGACGCGCAGAAGCTGAAGACCGAGCTCGATCAGTTGCGCGCCGAACTTGCCAACGCGCAACGTCGCGGAGAATTCCAGCGCGCCGGTGAGCTGGCCTATGGCCAGATTCCGGAGCTGGAGAAAAAACTGAACGCGATCGAGGCCGCCGAAGCCAAGAGCGCGATGGTCGAGGAAACTGTCACCGCCGATCACGTGGCCCAGGTCGTGTCGCGGTGGACCGGCGTGCCCGTCGACAGAATGCTCGAGGGTGAGAAGGAAAAGCTTCTCCGCATGGAAGACGAGCTCGCCAGGCGCGTCATCGGCCAGCGGGAAGCGGTGCATGCGGTGTCGACCGCCGTGCGCCGCGCCCGCGCCGGCTTGCAGGATCCGCACCGGCCGATCGGCTCGTTCATGTTCCTGGGTCCCACGGGCGTCGGTAAGACCGAACTGACCAAGGCGCTGGCGGAATACCTGTTCGACGATGAGAATGCGCTGATCCGCATCGACATGTCGGAATACATGGAAAAGCACGCGGTCGCCCGCCTGATCGGCGCGCCTCCGGGCTATGTCGGCTACGAGGAGGGCGGCGCCCTCACCGAAGCTGTGCGCCGGCGGCCTTACCAGGTCATTTTGTTCGACGAGATCGAGAAGGCGCATCCCGACGTCTTCAACGTGCTCCTGCAGGTGCTCGACGATGGCCGGCTGACCGACGGGCAAGGCCACACCGTCGACTTCCGCAACACGCTCATCGTGATGACGTCGAATCTTGGCGCCGACTTCCTGGTCAATCAGCCGGAAGGCCAGGATACCGATGCGGTCAAGGATCAGGTGATGGCGGTGGTGCGTGCGGCGTTTCGGCCGGAATTCCTCAACCGCGTCGACGAGATCATTCTGTTCCACCGTCTCAAGAAAACCGAGATGGGGCGGATCGTCGACATCCAGATCGCGCGGCTGCAAAAGCTCCTGGATGATCGCAAGATCACCATCAAGCTCGATGCGAGCGCGCGTGATTGGCTGGCCGACAAGGGCTGGGATCCGGCCTACGGCGCGCGGCCGCTCAAGCGCGTGATCCAGAAATCGGTTCAGGATCCGCTCGCCGAGATGATCCTCGCCGGCACGATCAAGGACGGAGAAAAAGTCACGATTTCAGGCGACAAGCTTGGTCTCACGTTCAACGGCAAGCTGGCGCAGGCGGCGTAAGCTGCATTCCTGCGTCGCGTGTAAACATCATGGCCGGGACGAATCCGGCCATGACGAATTTGGAACGCCCTGCCTCTCTCCCGTCATGCCCGGCTTTATGCCGGGCATCCACGTCTCTACAGCGCAGCAACAAGCAAGACGTGGATGGCCGGGACAAGCCCGGCCATGACGTTCAATCGTGGTGCCTTCGCACTGTCATGCCCGGCACTCGGGTCCGGATTTCGCCGGCCCGGGCACCGCCGTGTGCCGGGCATCAACGTATTACTGTCCTCATCGCCGAAGGTCGGACAAGCCCGGCCATAACACGGTCCAGGATTTCCGAAGAGCAGATCTAGCGCACCGCCGCGCCGCTTGACGCAACCCGCGCGGGCTTGCGTGCCATGATGCCGTCAAGCCGCTCGCGCTCCTGTTCGAAGTTTGTGAGCATCGGACCTTCGAGGACGCGGCCACGCGGCAATTTGATGCGCATCGGGTCGACGAAGCGGCCGTTCACCAAAATCTCGTAGTGCAAATGCGAACCTGTCGAGAGACCGGTGGAGCCAACAAAGCCGATCACCTGGCCTTGCCGCACGCGCGAGCCTTCTTCGATGCCGCGCGCAAAGGCAGTCATGTGGCCGTAAGCAGTCTCATAGCCATTGGTATGGCGGAGACGAATGTACTTGCCGTAGCCCGACTCCAGGCCGGCCTTCTCCACGACGCCGTTGCCGGAGGCGTAGATCGCCGTGCCGCTCGGAGCGGCCCAGTCCACACCGGTGTGCATCTTGGTGTAGCCGAGGATCGGGTGGCGGCGCAGGCCGAAGCCTGAGCGCATGATCCCGGCGAGCACCGGTTTGCGCACCAGAAACTTCTTCGCGCTCTTGCCCGTCTCATCGTAGTAGTCGACGAGGCCGTCGTCCGGCGATTGGAAGCGGTAGAATTTCTTGGTCTCGCCGCCGACGGTGAGCGTGGCAAACAATACGTCGGTGCGGCTGTCTGCGGCCGGCGTCTCTTCTTCGCCGGCGTAGAGGACCTCGAAGGAGTCGCCCGGCTGAACCTTGCGCTGGAAATCGACGTCATAGGAGTAGATGCGGACCAGGTCGTCGATGATGGGGCGGGGTATCCGGTTGCGCAGCGCTGTCTCATAGACGCTTTGATAGAGGCGTACTCCGGAGGTGTCGTTCTCGTCGTTACTGTCTTCCGAATTTTCAGCGACTTCGGTCTCGATATTTTTCACGTCGACGGCAACGTATTTTCCGGTATCGGCCAGCGCAACCACTGCATCGATTCCCGAATCGCTGGCAATGATCACGCGGATTGGCTGCAGGCGCTGCTGACCGGCGACGCCCTGGGCCATCAAGATGCGAAGTTTCTGACCTTCCCTGATGCCGCCGTCGAAACTGCGAGGTCCAAGCACGCGCGCGATGGCGCTGATGTCGGCGGGCGTCGCACTGAGGTCGCGCAGGATGCTGACGACGCTTTCACCCTTCTTGGCCACGACAAGCTTTTCGTTGTTGCCATTGCCGCCAGTTGTCTGGGTCGTGGTCTTGGGCAGCAATGTAATGTTCTCGGGGACAATGCGCGCCTCGAACCCGGCATAAGGGTCGACAGTCCCGTCACCGGCGTAAGCCAGCTTGATTCCCGTGATATTCGCCGCCACCGGCAAATGATTGGCGGCCTTGTCGCTCCACTCGGCGGCCTCGCGCACGCGCGCCATGACTTCGTCGCCCGGTGTCAGCAGCGCGATCTTGAGTTTCGGCATGATCGGCGCCATGTCGCGCATCACGAAGGCGACTTCGGCGTCCGGCTCGGCAGCCGGGGCATCCTCGGCCGTGGTGTTATTTCCCGGCGTGGCCTCGGCGAGCAGGCGTTGCGGATTGAAGGGCGGGATATTGGCGGAAAGATCTGAAACGGTGAGCGACAGATTGCCTGCGATGCGCACGAACGGACGCACGCGGACGACCTCATGGTTGCCGACACGATTGATGGTCGAGACGCGGATCACCTGGCGGGCAAACGTGGGTTCTTCAGCAGTCGGCAGACGATCGCTTTTGTGCGCGCCTTTTTCGCTGCCACCGAGAGCGCCGCGCAGCGCCACTTCAACCCGTTCGGGCAGCGACGCGAAGTTGGCTTCACCGTCAAGCGACGTGAAAACGGCGCCGCCCATGAGAGCAGCGCCGCTGAGCGCGGTCAGGATCGTACCGGCAAGCCATTGTACCGATACGCGACGGCGATCGACAAAGCCGCTCGAGCCCCCGTCGACAGACAGGGGCGGCTCATTGCCGAGCTCAATGGCGTCGGCTTGTCGTGATCGAATTGCGCCGCGCGACCGTGTCTGGTCCAAGCTCGCCGTCCCCTGCGCCTCGGATCGAAGGTGGCTTGCCGCAACCTAACTAGCCCCAGATGCTGTCGGCAGACCGCGTAAATCGGTGGCCGGCACGATGCCGGTTGGTCCATAGGCCGTCAATGACGACAGCTGAACCCGACTTACTGGCCTGATAGACGGCGGCTGAAGGCCCCCGTTGCGATTCCGTCCCTCGAATGGACCTTAAGGACGACGCAGGAATATGGCCTCAGTACGGCGCGATATGAATTAAGGCATTGTTTATTCTTTGGGCGTCGAAGTTTTTAGCCGCGGGTCGCGCGCTACCGCTGCGGGTCAATAACGGGGGGCGTTTTTGGTTGACAACGAAGTGGGGCGACGCCTATATACACCGATCGGCGCGCCGTCCGCTTACGGCGCGATTGCGCGCCTCTGAAGCTCCTCACTGGAACAGTGAATCGGTATCCGATGGTTCTCGGATGCGCGGGCTTCGACGGCTCTTCGGCTTACCGAAGGGTGGGGACCGCCATGGTTCCCGGGCTGTTTGAAAAGTGAATCGGAAGAAAGAGAAACGTGGACGGCGGGGTCCTTGCGGGCCGCCTTCTTACGGGAAGAAATTCTTGTAGGTGGCGGCTTTGGAAGAGACTTCGGCGGTACACGTTTTAAGGTACATCGCTGAGCGATTTTCGTATTCGGGCTCACGCCCGAATGTGCAGTCGATCAGTGGGTGGACCTCGTCAATTGACAACGTCCCAAACGTTGTCATGCGCAAACGTGACCTGCCGGGATAAAAATCTCATCCAACTTGAGAGTTTGATCCTGGCTCAGAGCGAACGCTGGCGGCAGGCCTAACACATGCAAGTCGAGCGGCCGTAGCAATACGGCAGCGGCAGACGGGAGAGTAACACGTGGGAACGCGCCCTTCGGTTCG
>DASSIJ010000315.1:0-14081 GCA_035692045.1 Pseudolabrys sp.
TGGCGGCGCGACCGTCTGCGCATGGTACCCGATCACACCCTCGTCCTCGCTGGCGGACGCCTTCACCCGCCATTGCGCCAAGCTGCGCGTTGATCCGGAAACCAAGCAGGCGAAATACGCGATCATCCAGGCCGAGGACGAGCTTGCCTCGATCGGCATCGTGATCGGTGCGGGGTGGAACGGCGCGCGAGCTTTCACGGCCACATCCGGCCCCGGCATTTCATTAATGCAGGAGTTCATCGGGCTCGCCTACTTTGCGGAAATTCCAGCCGTTTTATTCGACGTGCAGCGCGCAGGGCCTTCAACTGGCATGCCAACCCGGACGCAGCAATGCGATGTCATATCCTGCGCCTACGCTTCGCATGGCGACACCAAGCACGTGTTGTTGTTCCCCGAAGGTCCGGCGGAGGCCTTCGATTTCAGCGCTCAGGCTTTCGATCTGGCCGACCGGTTGCAGACGCCAATCTTCGTCATGCTCGATCTCGACATCGGCATGAACCACCACCTGTCGAGGCCGCTGGCCTGGGATGACAGCCGCAAGTACGACCGCGGCAAGGTGATGACGGCTGCCGAGCTCGAGGCCGGAAAGGAATTCGGACGCTATCTCGACGTCGATGGCGATGGCATCCCTTATCGCACCTATCCCGGCACACATCCGACGAAGGGGTCATTCTTCACGCGCGGCACCTCGCGTGACCGCTACGCGCGCTACACCGAGGAAGGCGCGCCCTACGTCGACAACATGCAGCGCCTGGTCCGCAAATTTGAGACCGCGAAGGACACCGTACCGCGGCCGCTGATTGCCACCGCCGGAAAGCCCAGCAAATACGGCGTGATCTATTACGGCTCGACATCGCCGGCCATGGATGAGGCGATCCACATGATCGAGTCACACGGCCATGCGCTCGACCGCATGCGCATCCGCGCATTCCCGTTCCATTCCAGCGTGAACAGCTTCGTTGCCGACCACGATTTTGTCTTCGTGGTCGAGCAGAACCGCGACGCCCAATTGCGATCGCTGATCGTCAATGAATGCGGAATCGACCCGGTGCGGCTCGTCCCGATCCTGCACTATGACGGGACACCAATCACCGCACGCTTCATCGCCAAGGCAATCGGCGACCACCTCGACAAGCTGACGGTGAAGCCCATGAAGGTGGTGTCGTGAGCGAACCCGCCGGCAGCGAGCGCAGGCTTTATTCGCTGCAGGTTCTCCGCGCGGTGGCCGCGGTCGCGGTCGTTTTCAGCCATTTCCAGTTCGACATGGCGCGTTATGTCACGCAATCGACCGGCCTGCCGAACCTGGTGATCGGCAATGCCGGGGTTGATCTGTTTTTTGTGATTTCCGGATTCGTGATTGTCTATGCGAGCGAGCATCTGTTCGCTCAACCGGCGGGACAATGGACGTTTCTTCAGCACCGCTTGATCCGCATTGTGCCGCTTTACTGGATCGTCACCGCCGTCTACATCGCAATCGCCTTCGCTGCGCCTGTATTCGAGAAATCCTACTCCGTTGCCACGATCCTCGGCTCCTTTTTCTTCATTCCGGTTCCCCGGCTGGACGGAGTAATCGAACCGATCGTCGGCCAGGGGTGGACCCTCAATTATGAGATGCTGTTCTACGTGGTCTTCGCCGTCGCCGTCGCCGCCTCGCGCCGCCTCGCTGTTGCCGCGACTGCCTTCTTTCTGATCGGTCTGGTGTTTATCGGACGCTTTGTCGATGGGTTGCCGACCGCCGTCGCCTTTTGGGCGGATCCGATCATCATCGAGTTCATTTTCGGAATGGGTCTCGCGCTCGCCTATCGCGAAGGCGTGCGGCTGCCCCGGCTCGCCGCCGCGGCGCTCATCGTAGCCGGATTTGCCCTGCTTGCGCTTTTTCCGACAGGCGGATCGCTGCGGGCTTTCGTGTGGGGCATTCCCGCAGCGCTCATCGTTGCCGGCTCCGTGTTCGGACGCTTTGCTCTGGATGCCCGGGGCTGGCGTATCCCGATCATCGTCGGGAACGCCTCCTATGCGCTCTACCTCGTTCATTCTTTCGCCGTGCGCGGCACGCTGTTCGGCGCGAAAGCGGTGTCGCTTGACGTCGCGAAGGCGCCCTGGCTCTACCTGCTCTTTGCGGTCGCCGCGGCAATCCTGCTCGGCATCGTTGTACACTACACGCTGGAACGTCCGCTCATCGCCGCGCTCCGCCGCCTTGCCAGGCTGAACCGGGTCGTGACAGCGGCGCCACGCAAACAAATCGCATCTTAGGACCAGCCATGACCTATCTCGCCAAACCCAAATTTCACCACCCCGACCTGCCGAAGAACGCGCTGGGCTACACGCATCGCGACTACGAAGGTACGGTTTCGACGCTGTGCGCCGGTTGCGGCCACGACTCCATCACGGCGGCCATCATCCAGGCCTGCTTCGAGCTGTCGATCGAACCGCACCGCGTCGCCAAGATTTCCGGCATCGGCTGCTCGTCAAAGACGCCGACCTATTTTCTCGGCAATTCCCACGGATTCAATTCGGTCCATGGCCGCATGCCGTCCGTGCTGACGGGCGCCAATCTCGCCAACCGCGACCTGATCTATCTCGGCGTGTCAGGCGATGGCGACAGCGCGTCCATCGGCCTTGGCCAGTTTGCGCATTGCCTGAGACGCGGCGTGAACATGGTCTATATTGTGGAGAACAACGGCGTTTACGGCCTGACCAAAGGTCAGTTCTCGGCGACCGCCGACCGCGGATCGAAATCCAAACGCGGCTTCATCAACACCGACAATTCCATCGATCTGGTGGCGATGGCCCTGCAGCTGGGCGCAAGCTTTGTCGCGCGCTCCTTTTCGGGCGACAAGCATCAGCTGGTCCCGATCATCAAGGCGGCGATCGCGCACAAGGGAGCGGCTTTCATCGACGTGATTTCGCCCTGCGTTGCCTTCAACAACCACGCCGGGTCGACCAAGAGCTTCGATTTCGTCCGCGAGCACAATGAGGCTGTAAACCGGCTCGATTTCATATCCAGCCGCATGCCGATCGAGGTCAAGTACGAGCCTGGTACAGTCGAGGTTGTTGAACAGCACGACGGTTCCAGGCTCGCGCTGCGCAAGCTCGCTGCCGACTACGAACTGCATGACCGAACCGCGGCCCTTGGGTTTCTCCAGCATCACGCCGCCAAGGGCCAAATCGTTACCGGCCTGCTCTATGTCGAACAGGAGTCGGAAGACCTGCACGCCCACCTGCGGACCGTCGACGCACCGCTCAACGCCCTGGGCGAAAAAGAGCTGTGTCCGGGTCAGGCGGCGCTCGAGAAATTCAACGCCAGTTTGCGGTAGCCTCTGGCCCTCAACGGTCATTGCCGGGCTTGACCCGGCAATCCATGGTGCGTGGAGTGACAGGAGGCCCGCATGGAAAAACGCCGCCTTGGTCAATCGGACCTGCAGCTTGCCCCGCTCATGCTCGGCGGCAATGTGTTCGGCTGGGCGATCGACGAGAAGACCTCCTTCGGCATTCTCGATGCCTTCGTCGACGCGGGCTACAACGCCGTCGACACGGCGGACAGCTATGCCCGGTGGGTGCCGGGCAATCCGGGCGGCGAGTCGGAAACCATCATCGGCAACTGGCTCAAGCGCAGCGGCAAGCGGGACAAGGTGCTGATCGCCACCAAAGTCGGCGAAGACATGGGCGAAGGCCGCAGCCTGAAGAAGGACTACATTTTGCGCGAATGCGAGGCCTCCCTGCGGCGCCTGCAAACCGACTGCATCGATCTTTACCAGACCCATTTCGACGACGAGGTGACGCAGCCGGAAGAGACCATGCAGGCCTATGCCCAGTTGATTGCCGCCGGCAAGGTGCGCACGATCGGCGCATCCAACATGAGCCCGGCGCGGCTGAAGGCCTCCCTTGCGGCCAGCAAGAGACGCGGCCTGCCCCGCTACGAGAGTTTGCAACCCCTGTACAACCTCTCCGATCGCAAGGAATTCGAGGCCGAGTTCGAGCCGGTCTGCCGGCAGGAAAAGCTCGGGGTCATCAACTATTATTCGCTCGCGGCCGGTTTTCTGACCGGTAAATACCGTTCGCCCGAGGAAGGCAGCAAGCACCCGGGGCGCGGTGGACGGCTCAAGCGCTATCTCGACGCGCGCGGCATGCGCATTCTGGCCGCGGTCGACACGATCGCCGCACGCCATGACGCGGTGCCGGCACAGATCGCGCTGGCCTGGCTGATCGCAAAGCCGGTGATCACCGCGCCGATTGTCAGCGCCACCAGCCTGAAGCAGCTCGGCGAGATCATGAAAGCTCCGCAGATCAAGCTCTCGCGTGAGGACATCGTGATGCTCGACGCCTCCGGCGCCTGAACTCCGAGACGCCAGTCACGATGCGGCTTTCTCGTTTTCGTACCAAGGTGCGTGCAGAACGACGCGGTTTACCTCCAGGTAGCTCTTGAGGCTCGAAAGAACGAGCGGCCAGCCATTGCTGATACTGGCAAATACCTTGCTGTCCGGCGCGAAATCGTCGTGCGTGACGGTGAGCTTGACCTGATCGCGCTGCTGCTCAAGGTCCATCACCACGCGCGAGGGTTTTTCAGTGCCATTGTGCGGCTCGTGATGAGACGTGAACGTGTAGGACAGACGCCGCGGCGCGTCATGCTCGATCACTTTGCCGCTGACGATCAGCTTGCCCTCGCGGTGAAATGTAACCGGCGAGCCGACTTTCCAGTCGGAAGTAACGGCGTTACCGAACCAGAACTTCGCGGTGGCATTGGTGTCAGTCAACGCCTTGAAGACTTTCTCCGGCGTCGAAGCAATATAGGTCACATAGACGAAAACCGGCTTAGTCATCGCATTTCTCCTCACTCTGTTTCCAATGCCCTTTTCATGTCGCTCAGCGCCTGCAGCCGGTGGCGCTCGAATTTTCCGATCCAGCGCTCGCCGATCTCATGGATCGGCACCGGATTGAGATAGTGCAGCTTCTCGCGGCCGCGTTTGACGGTCACGACCAGGTTGGCCTCCTCCAGGATGGCCAGATGCTTGCTGACCGCCTGGCGCGTCACGGCAAGGCGTTCGCACAGCTGTCCAAGCGTCTGTCCGTTGTCGGCGCGAAGCCGATCAAGCAACTCCCGTCGGCTTGCATCGGCCAGCGCCCTGAAGACTGCATCCATGGCGACAATATGCAACCTTTTGGTTGCCTGTCAAGCGTGCACTGTCTGTGGAACCCGGTCGCCGAGCACGCGTTGTTCCGCGCATGAGTGCTCAGGCCTCCGCCGTCCGCAAAAATCACCAGAAGCCTGCGCGCAGCGATGGCCGCGGGCGCGGCATCAGCGCCGACGAAGTCAAGGATGTCGAGGAACTGGCGACCCCGCGCACGCCGGTCATCTATGAAGTCGTGCGCCGTCTCGGCGAGGAAGAGATGGCGCGACCTTTCACCTCACTATGGTGGTCCGGAGTCGCTGCCGGGCTTTCGATCAGTTTCTCGCTATTGGCGCAGACCATTCTGCGAACGCATCTGCCTGATGCACCGTGGCAGCCGCTGCTGACCAGCTTCGGCTATTGCGTCGGCTTCATCATGGCTGTGCTGTCGCGCCAGCAATTGTTCACCGAGAGCACGATTACCGCCGTGCTGCCGGTCGTGGCCGAGCTCACCTGGAAAAATATCGGCCGCATGGCGCGGCTGTGGGCGATCGTGCTTGTGGCCAATCTGGCCGGTACGTTGTTCGCGGCGCTGTTTTGCACGTACACGCCCGTGCTCCCGGCGCAGCTCTATGATGGCATGGTGACGGTCAGCCGCGATCTGCTCGCCTTCAGCTGGTCGGAGATGCTCTTTCGTGCCGTCGCCGCCGGTTTTTTGATGGCCGCCATGGTCTGGCTGATGCCGGGCGCCGAGCGCGCGCAATTCCACGTTATCACGCTCATGACGTGGCTCATCGCTGTCGGCGGCTTTACCCATATCGTCGCCGGCAGCATGGAAGCCTACCTTTTGATCCTGGCCGGAGATTGGATGTGGTGGCAGATGGTCAGCCAATTCATGGCGCCCGTGCTGATCGGCAATATCGTAGGCGGTACAGCGTTATTCGCGCTGATCGCCTATGCCCAGGTGATGGACGAAATCTGACGCGGGCGAGACGGCTAAAGTCACACCTTAACTTGAAGAAATGCTCCTAAATGAAGGGCCACTTCTCAAGTAGCAGATGAAGGCGTCACTGATTGACGCAGCTGCCCATGTAGTTGCCGGCATTTCCGGCAGCTTGGCCATAGACACCCGCCTGATGGGCGCAGCGTGCCGACCGGTCCTGGAAGGTCTCCGCACCGCCAGGGCCGGAGCCCGACACTGTCGGCAAATTCTGGAAGGTCCGCCCCGTCTGCGGGACGAAAACAGACGGCGGAACGGCAGCGTTCGGCGGGGTTACGATCTTCGACTTCGGAAGAACAACGTGTTTCACCGTGCCACGCGGGGATTTGTACTTCGGCGCAAGCCAGGGCTCCGGCAATTCCCGTCTGGATCCTCTTTCGGGAACCATGATGCTGTAGTTGTCGCCCATGATGTTGCCGACTTGCGCGCGTGCAGGCGCGACCGGCAGGGCCGACATGAAAACCAGCGCAACGACCAGAAATCCGCGCATCGTTCCTCTCCGATAGGAACCCCGCTCCCATACAAGATAGGAACCCCGCGGTAGATCCGCTACTCCTCCGGGGACTCGTCAATGGGGTCATAGCGCTTGGCATCGAGGCCGAGCAAATTCCATGACTGCTCCATGTGAGGCGGCAGCGGCGCAGAAACGTCATTCACACCTCCGCGCGGATGCGGTACTGCGATACGCCGCGCCAGCAAATGCAGCTTGTTCTGAATGCCGCCCGGAAATTCCCAGTTTTCGATGTTGAAGTATTTCGGGTCGCCGACGATAGGGTTGCCGACATGCGCCATATGCGCACGCAATTGATGCGTGCGGCCGGTGACGGGCTTGAGGGAAATCCATGTCACTTTCTGCCCTGCGGTTTCCACCACGGCGTAGTAGGTGACAGCATGAACGGCGTCTTTCTCGCCGTGTTTGGCGATGCGCATGAAGCTGTCCTCCTCGACCTCCTGCTTGGCGAGGAAAGTTGACACGCGCCCCTGCTGCGGTTTCGGCACACCGGCGACCAGCGCCCAATAGATCTTGCGCGCCGACCGAGAACGGAAAGTTTTCGCAAGCGCCGCCGCGGCAAATCGCGTCTTGGCTACCAGCAGGCATCCAGCCGTGTCCTTGTCGAGGCGATGGACCAATCGTGGACGCTGGGCATCTGGTCCCGGCCCGCGTAAGGCACCAAGCATGCCGTCGATATGACGTGTCGTGCCGGAGCCGCCCTGCACGGCAAGCCCCATCGGCTTGTTGAGCACCAGCACATCGGCGTCTTCGTAAAGGGTGATCGACCTGATGTATGCGCGGTCTTTCTGCGCCTGCGGCGCGTCATCGCGCGGAGCCGGCGCGTCCACCTTCAGCGGCGGTATTCGCACCGCCTGCCCGGCTTCCAGGCGCGCCTTCGGCTGGGTGCGCTTGCCGTTCACCCGCACCTCGCCTTTGCGGATAATGCGCTGGATGTGGCTGAACGACAGGCCCGGAAAGCGCGCCTCGAAAAAGCGGTCGACGCGCATGCCGGTTTCGTCCGGTGTGACACTGACGGTTTGCACCCCGGCGGAAAACTGCGCTGCCTTTGGTCCATCATCCCGAGCCGGCGACCGCGGGCCGCTCGCCGCAGATCGCTCTTGGCCGACCTGCGAATTCTTGTTGCGATCCCGGGTAAATCCGGGATCGGCGGATGAACGGTCCGATTTCGTGCCCTGCGACGCGCGCTCTGCCCGCACCTTGGGGTGACGGGACAACGTGTGGCGTTTACCGCCCGATCGATGTTCGGCGTGTTCGGCGCGCGGCCCTGAGTAATGCTGCGGCTTTTGCCGGTTACCGCGGCCGCGCACGCGCGGTCCAGCTGATTGCCGGCCGCCGCCGGGCTGGCGCGGGCCTGAGCGTCCGCGGCTCATTCGGGGGCCCGCTCCTTCCTCAGCTTCGCCCAATATTCCAGGCGTTTTCTGATCTCGCGCTCGAAGCCGCGTTCGGGCGGATCGTAAAATGTCTGCCGCTCCAACGCGTCGGGAAAATAGTTCTGGCCCGAGAAAGCTTCTTCGGCATCGTGGTCGTAGGCATAGCCCCGGCCGTAACCCTCCTCCTGCATCAATCTGGTCGGTGCATTGAGGATATGTTTTGGCGGCAGCAGGGAACCCGCTTCCTTCGCCGTGCGCATAGCAGCACCGAAGGCGGCATAACCGGCATTCGATTTTGGCGCCGTGGCGCAATAGATGACCGCCTGTGCGATCGCCAGTTCGCCTTCCGGCGAGCCCAGGAAGTCGTAGGCCTCCTTGGCGGCGTTGGCGATCACCAGCGCCTGCGGATCAGCAAGCCCGATGTCCTCGATCGCCATGCGCACCACACGGCGCGCGATATAAAGTGGCGGTTCCCCGGCATCGAGCATGCGGCAGAGGTAGTAAAGCGCAGCGTCGGGATCGGAGCCGCGCACCGATTTGTGCAGCGCGCTGATGAGATTGTAGTGTCCGTCCTGCGATTTGTCGTAGATCGGCGCGCGGCGCTGTACGATGTCCTGCAGTTTGGCGTTGTCGAAAACCTCATCCTTGCGCGCGGCGCGCCAGACTTCTTCTGCAAGGGTCAGGGCGGCCCGTCCGTCGCCGTCCGCCATGCGCTTGAGAGCGTCTCGCGCCGCCGCATCAAGAGGAAGGCGCCGTTCCTCTATCTTCTCGGCCCGCTTGAGCAACCTTTCGATCGCTTCCTCATCGAGAGATCTGAAGACAAGAACGCGCGCGCGCGACAGCAACGGTGCATTGAGTTCAAAGGACGGGTTTTCGGTCGTCGCACCGACCAGGATGATCGTGCCGTCCTCCATCACCGGGAGAAAACTGTCCTGCTGGGCGCGATTGAAACGGTGAATCTCGTCGACGAAAAGCAGCGTGCCCTGCCCCATTTCGCGGCGGCGGCGCGCCTCCTCGAATACTTTCTTGAGATCGGCGACACCGGTGAAGATCGCCGAAATTTGCTCGAAATGCAGGTCGGTTGCCTGCGCCAGCAGCCGGGCGACGGTGGTTTTGCCGGTGCCGGGCGGCCCCCAGAACACCAGCGAGCCGAGGGAGCGCGTCGCCAGCATGCGCGTGAGCGCCCCGTCGGGCCCGAGCAGATGATCCTGGCCGACAACCTCGTCAAGCTTTTGCGGCCTGAGCTTGTCTGCGAGCGGGCGCGGTGCGTCCTTGTCCAGGCCCGCGGCAGCAAACAGGCTCGGGCCGTCCGCTTTCGCCCGCGGGCTCATCCGCTGAACACCGCGGAAATCTTCTGCCCGCCCCGCAAAATGGTAATTCGCCAGCTGCGGTTGGGCGTGCTCGTCAGGCGCTCGAGGTCGCGGGTTTTGTCGATGCGCTCGCCATTGACTTCCTCAATCACGTCACCGCGCTGGAATCCGAGATTGCTTGCATAGGATCCGGCGTCGACGTCGACGATCGCCACGCCGTGATCAGCATTTTGCAGTTGCAGCTCGTCGACGAGCGCGGGCGACAGGTTGGCGATCTTGACGCCCGAAAATGGCGAGCGCGAGCGAATTACGATCTCATCACGAGGCGTTTCAGGCGCGCTTTGCAAGGCGATCGTCATTGTCTGCTCGCGCCCCGCCCTGAGGATTCCGAGGCGGGCATTGCCGCCGACCGGCTTCGTGGCGAAGCGATAGTCGAACGCGTTGGGGTCATCGACATTCTGCCCATCCACCGAGACGATCAGGTCGCCCGCCTTCAGCCCGGCGCGCGCCGCCGGGCTGTTCGCTGCCACATTGGCGACCAGCGCGCCGGCCGGGCGCTTGAGACCCATGCTGTCGGCGATTTCGGACGTGACTGCCTGCAGCTTGGCGCCGAGCCAGGGCCGCACGACCGCGGTGCCGCCAATTTTCGCGGAAGCCACCACGACGCGCACCATGTTGGCAGGAATGGCAAAGCCGACGCCTTGCGAGCCACCCGATCGCGAAAAGATGGCGGTGTTGATGCCGATCAGTTTACCCGTCAGATCGACAAGCGCGCCGCCGGAATTGCCCGGGTTGATGGCGGCATCGGTCTGGATGAAGAAGCGGTAGTCGGAAATGCCCACTTGCGTACGCGCGAGCGCTGATACGATGCCGTGTGTGACTGTCTGTCCGACACCAAACGGATTGCCGATGGCTAGCACGACATCGCCGACCTGTACTGCGTCCGAATCGGCAAAATCGAGGACGGGAAACTGCTCATGCCCGTCCTTGATGCGCAGGACCGCAAGGTCGGTGCGCGGATCCTTCAGCACCAGCGTGGCCTCGAACTCGCGTTTGTCGGCGAGCGAAACCTTGACCTCATCCGCGCCCTCGATGACATGATTGTTGGTCACGACCAGGCCGGCGCCATCGATGATCACGCCAGAACCGAGAGACCGCTGCAGCTGATTGCCGCCTCCGCCGGGCACACCGAAGAAGCGGCGGAAAATCGGATCGTCCAGCAGCGGGTTGCGGTTCTGCACCACCTTGGCGGCATAGACATTGACTACCGCTGGCGCCACATGCTGCACGACCGGCGCATAAGACAGCCGCAGTTCCGATGGCGTCGGAAGCCGCCGCTCCTGCGCCGCGGCGGCACCCGCGAGCGTGGCGGCAATCAGGACGGCGGCGAAGCTTTTACGGCGCATAAAATCGAATCCCGGCGAATGTTCGAGATATAGGCCTCTCACCGGCCTAAATGAAGGCCGCGAGCCCCTTTTCCTGTCGCCGGGATAAAGCGGTCAGTCCAGCGCCGGCACCGTTCGCAGATAGGCCACGATGGCGTCGAGGTCGTCCGGCGTCAGCGTCGCATAATATTGATAGCCCATCGGCGGCTTGAGCTTGCTGCCGTCCTTGCTGACACCGGTCGTGATCGCGCGCTTGATCTCATCGTCGCTCCAGGCGCCGATCCCCTTGGTCTTGCTCGACGTGATATTGCGCGCAACAGACACGCCCCACGGACCGGGAAATTGGAAGCCACCGGCGCCCAGGCGGCTGTCCCATTGGCGCGCGCCCTTTTCCATCGGCGTATGGCACTCCATGCAATGGGCGATGGTCACGAGATAAAAACCCTTCTTGAGCTTGTCGCTCATCATTCCTTCGTTGAACGGTTTCTCGCCCCCGGGGATCACATGCTCGACCTGCGGCACCTTGTAGACCGGATCCGCAACCTTGTTGCTCACCGGTTTGAGGGTGCGCAGATACGCGACAACGGCATCAAGATCGCGGTCGGTCATGATGTGATAAAAACCGGTCGGCATGATCATCGCGACATGCACGCCGTTCGGCCGTATGCCGGTGCGCATGACGGTCTTGATCTCCGCGTCGGTCCAGCTGCCGATGCCGGTTTCCTTGTCCGGCGTGATATTCGGCGCGGTCACCTTGAATGGCGGCTCATCCCAGGACAGGCCGCCCGAGTAATCCTTTCCGGCGACGGCTGCTGGCGGGCCTTTCGGCGAATGGCAATTGGCGCAGGTCAAAATTCCGTTGGCGAGATAGTCGCCCCGCTTGACCTGATCCGACTGCGCGCTGGCCGCGCTCGCCAGCGCGGTTGAAAGCATCCCTGCCAACAAAACAGTCCGGATTATCATGAATGTCCCCCTTGGACGGTTGCTTCGGGCGGGATCATAGCCGCCGGCCACAGTCGGGCAAACAAAAAGGGCGGCCGGGAAGGCCACCCTCTTTGAAAAGCGATTTGCGGATGATCAGGCTGCCGCCGTCGCCGCTTCGTCGACTTTGGTCGCCTGGACCGGGCCGGAATCCTTGCCCTTGGCCTCAACGTCACGGTCGACGAATTCGATCACGGCCTTCGCAGCGTTGTCGCCGTAGCGAAAGCCCGCCTTCATGATGCGGGTGTAGCCGCCGTCGCGCTCCTTGTAGCGCGGGCCGATGACATCGAAGAGTTTCTTGACCTGGGTTACATCGCGGATTTCCGCAATCGCCTGGCGGCGGGCATGCAGCCCGCCCTTCTTTGCGAGCGTTACGAGCTTCTCCACAATCGGCCGCAGCTCTTTCGCCTTCGGCAGCGTCGTGATGATCTGCTCGTGCTTGATCAGTGACGCGGCCATATTGGCGAACATGGCCTTGCGATGCTCCGCCGTGCGGTTGAGCTTGCGGTGAACCTTGCCGTGACGCATCGCCTACTCCTCAGTCCTCTCGTTCGTCATGCCTGGCCTTGTGCCGGGCATCCGCGACTTCCGTTTATTTAACAAGACGTGGATGGCCGGGACAGGCCCGGCCATAACGCCTCACAATCTCAATAGTGATCCTCGAAGCGCTTGGCGAGCTCCTCGATGTTCTCGGGCGGCCAGCCCGGCACTTCCATGCCGAGATGCAGGCCCATCTGTGCCAGCACTTCCTTGATCTCGTTGAGCGACTTGCGGCCGAAATTCGGCGTGCGCAGCATTTCCGCTTCGCTCTTCTGCACGAGGTCGCCGATATAGACGATGTTGTCGTTCTTGAGACAGTTGGCCGAGCGCACGGAGAGTTCGAGCTCGTCGACCTTCTTGAGGAAGGCCGGGTTGAAGGCCAGATCCGGAATGGTCTCGGCGGCCTCCGCCTTGCGCGGCTCCTCGAAGTTCACGAACACATTGAGCTGGTCTTGCAGGATGCGCGCGGCATAGGCGAGCGAGTCCTCGGGCGACACCGCGCCGTTCGTCTCGATGGTCATTGTAAGCTTGTCGTAGTCGAGGATCTGGCCCTCGCGGGTGTTCTCGACTTTGTAGGACACCTTGCGGACCGGCGAATAAAGGCTGTCGACCGGGATAAGTCCGATCGGAGCGTCCTCGGGACGGTTGCGTTCCGCCGGTACATAACCCTTGCCGGTATTGACGGTGAATTCCATGCGGATCTCGGCGCCCTCATCGAGGGTGCAGAGCACGAGGTCCGGATTGAGCACAACCACGTCGCCGACGGTCTGAATGTCGCCGGCGGTGACTGTGCCGGGGCCCTGCTTCTTCACGACCATCCGCTTGGGACCCTCGCCCTGCATCTTGATGGCGATGTCCTTGATGTTGAGCACCATGTCGGTGACGTCCTCGCGCACACCGGCGATCGAGGAGAACTCGTGCAGCACGCCGTCGATGTGCACCGATTGCACCGCGGAGCCTTGCAGCGAGGATAGCAGAATGCGCCGCAGCGCATTTCCGAGCGTGACGCCGAATCCGCGTTCGAGCGGCTCGGCGACAACCGTTGCAACCCGCGCGGCGTCGCCGCCCGCGGAGACCTGGAGCTTGTTCGGCCTTATCAGTTCCTGCCAATTCTTCTGGATCACGTCTTCACCTTTTCAGCGGCGCGGCCTTCTCGCGCCTAGCGCACCCCACCCGCCGCGTGGGGAAAATCTCGGCGGTAGCACGCGTGCGGAACGCCTGAGCCCGCACGAAGGAAATTACACGCGACGACGCTTTCGCGGCCGGCAGCCGTTATGCGGAATTGTCGTCACGTCGCGGATCGAAGTAATCGTGAAGCCGGCCGACTGTAGCGATCGCAGCGCCGACTCGCGTCCTGAGCCGGGACCCGACACCTCGACCTCGAGAGTGCGCATGCCGTGCTCTTGCGCCTTCTTGGCGGCGTCCTCCGCGGCGACCTGCGCAGCGTAGGGCGTCGACTTGCGCGAGCCCTTGAAACCCATGGTCCCAGCCGACGACCAGGCAATGGTGTTGCCCTGCGCATCGGTGATGGTGATCATGGTATTGTTGAACGAGGCCGCGACATGCGCGACGCCCGAGGCGATGTTCTTTCGTTCGCGCCGTCGGACGCGGGTGGCTTCCTTACCCATTCTCAATCCTTTCGCGCCCGTGCGCCGTCATCGGCGCGGGGCTCATCCTGTTATCAAGTCGGTCCCGGGGTCTTCTTCTTGCCGGCGATCGTCTTGGCCGGGCCCTTGCGGGTCCGCGCATTCGTGTGGGTGCGCTGACCGCGAACCGGAAGGCCCTTGCGGTGACGCAAACCCCGGTAGCAGCCGAGATCCATCAGCCGTTTGATATTCAATTGAACTTCGCGCCGAAGATCGCCCTCGACCATGTA
>DASSIJ010000316.1:0-16198 GCA_035692045.1 Pseudolabrys sp.
CCCGGATTCCATGTACCGGATCGTGGGTTTTCGACCCACCAGGCCGGACTTGCCAAAATCGGTTGGACCTCCGACAATCTTCGCCGTTCGCGACGAGAAGCTTGCCATAAAATACGCAAGCCCGGCGAAACTGGGAGGAAAACCATGCGCCTGCAGAAATTCGCACTGGCCGTTGCGTGCGTGCTCGGATTGTTTGGGTTCAACTCGGCCAACAGCGCCGAACCTGTAAAGATCCGTATGTCATGGGTGGCGCCGGTCGCGAACTGGGCGTCCATTGTTCTGGAAAAGAAGGATTTGGCGACGCATCTGGGCAAGTCCTACATCCTTGAGCCGGTGCGCTACCAGGGCACGCCGCCAATGATCACGGCGATCGCCAATAACGAATTGGAAGTGTCCAATCTCGCCTATTCCTCACTAGCGATCGCAATCGAGAATGCGGGCCTGGATGATATCCGCGTCATTGCCGATGAATTCCAAGACGGCGTGCCCGGCTACTACACGCAGGAATATTTCGTCCGCAAAGACAGCGGCATCGACAAGGTCGAGGACCTCAAAGGCAAGGTGATCGGCACCAATGCCGGCGGCAGCGCCGTAGACGTCGCCATGCGCGCCATGTTGAGAAAGCATGGCCTCGAAGAAAAGCGCGACTACACAATGGTCGAGAGCCCTCTTCCCGCTATGCCTGCCGTGCTGCTGGAGAAAAAGGCTGACCTGATCCCCGCTGTGCTGCCCTTCGCCTTCAATCCGAAGCTGCGCGAGGAAGGTAAGGTTCTTTTCAAGCAAAACGAAGCGCTTGGCGTGACGCAGATGATCGTATGGACGGCGCGCAAGTCGTTCATCGACAAGAACCGCGCCGCCATGGTCGATTTCATGGAAGACATGCTTCGCATCACACGCTGGTATATCGACCCGAAGAACCATGACGAGGTCGCCCAGATCGCTTCCAGGATCACTAAGGCCCCGCCCGAGCGTTTCGGGTGGCTTTTCACCAAGCAGGATACCTATCGCGATCCGGACCTGATGCCGAATCTCGAGGCCTTGCAGCGTAACGTCGACACGACGCGCGAGCTTGGCTTCGTGAAAAAGAAGATCGACATCAAGAAATATTCAGACCTGAGCCTTGTTCAGGAAGCTGCCAAGCGCCTGAAGTAACACTTTTTCCGGATCTGTGATGGCAACGGTCCCGGCGCGTAATGCCCGGGACCGTTTGTTTGGGCCGAAGCTTTAAATTCTCTTGAGCGGAATTGCGCCAAGAAAATCCCGCTTTCCCACATCGACACCGAAATTTCTGACCGCCGCATAGGCCGCGGTGAGATGGAAATAGAAGTTTGGCAGGACGAAGTGATTGAGATAGTCGCCGCCCTTCATCTGACCCTTGTTCTGACCAAGCGGGAAAGTGATCTCGCGTTCGGGCGCGGCATCAATCGCCTTGGTGTCGAGCGTCTTCAGGTATGCAACCGTCTTCGCAATACGCTCTTTCAACTGGTCGACGGTCGTCTCGGTATCTTCGAATTTGGGAGGTTCGGTCCCAGCGAGTCGAGCAGACCCGTTCTTAGCCTGGTCGCAAGCCACCTGCACCTGACGACCAAGCGCGAACATATCCGGCGCCAGTCGCCAGCCAACCAACACCGACTGATCGATTTTCTTCGCCGCTGCATGAGCCGCCGCCTTGTCGAGCACAGCCGACAGGGCATTGAGACCGATCTCGAAGACCGGCAGAGAGGCTTGAGACATTGAAACGGGCATTGGGAGTTGGTCCTTGACGCTGAAATGTGATTGAGGATGGCCTGCGCGGCGCACGATGCACGCGAAGACCTCGCGGTTCAATCATTCTCGGTTGTGCGTGGTTCTAAAAAAATTTGACGGCTGTTTTCGCGGACACACCGAAAAAATCCGAGCGATTGCTCTGCGCTAGGCACAACTCTCGAATCGTTCCAATTATACATTGGAACACATCTAAATCATTGATATTGCATGACTTTCTGTAATCCACTAGGAGGGCAATGGGGCAAGTGTAATCGCACATTCAGTGCGTGCGCAGAAAAAATTGCCGAGGCGAAGGTGGAGAGATGCGTTACGGGGCAGCAGGTCGGCACATTCCAATGTTGCTGGCGACGACGTTTTTGGTGGCCAGCTGGGATGCCGGGGTGATGCGGGTAGCCGCACAGGATCAACCGCCACCCGCGGCCGCGAGCGACTCGAACGCCCAGGCAGTCACTCTCGATACCATCAATGTCCAGGGCGACTCTGGCCGAACAGAGGGCTACCTCGCACCGAGTACTTCGGTTGCGACCAAAACCAACACTCCGCTGATCAATATTCCGCAGTCGATCACCGTCGTAACAAAGGATTTCATTAGAGATCAGGGCTTTTCTTCACTCACTGATGTCACACGCTATGTTCCGGGCGTTGCAATTCACCAGGGTGAAGGAAATCGCGACGAGCTCGTTATTCGCGGCGTCGACTCAAGCGCGAACTTCTTCGTCAACGGCTTTCGCGATGACGTTCAATATTTTCGCGATCTCTACAACGCCCAGAGCGTCGAGATTTTGAAGGGACCGAGCGCCCTGACCTTCGGCCGTGGCGCGGGCGGCGGTCTTCTCAACCGCACGCTTAAAGAAGCCGACGGCACGAGAATCTACGAGGTGACGGGACAAACCGGATCTTACTGGGATCGGCGCGTCACAGTCGATGCCGGCCAGGCGGTCAACGACAACTTCGCCGCACGTATTAATTTGATGTATGAAGGAAGCAATACGTTCCGCGACTACGGCTGGCTTGAACGCTGGGGCGTCAACCCAACCTTGACCTACAGGCTCAGCGATAGCACCAAAATCAGACTCAGCTACGAGTATTATCAGGACGAGCGCGTAGCCGACCGCGGCAACCCTTCTCAGGGCCTCAGCGCAGTCGCGCCATCATCAACGCGTTTCAATCCGGCCAGTCCATTTGCGCCGGGTGGCGATCTGACGGCGTTTTTCGGCAGTCCCGACCTGAACCGCGCCAAAGCCACCGTGCAACAGACGATGGCATTTATCGACCATGACTTCGGAAACGGTTTGACGGCAAGAAACGCGACGATGTTCGCACAATATCGGAAATTTTACCAAAACATCTATCCAGGAAACGGTCCACTGTCAGGCGCGGTCAATCCTGCCCAGACCTCGTTTAACCGGGCGGCCTATAACAATACGACCAATCGCGACAATATTTTCAACCAGACGGACTTCTTTTATAAAGCGTTCACCGGGCCGATATTCCATACAATCGCGTTCGGAACGGAGTTTGGCCAACAGTCGGGTATATCCCTGCGTAACACCGGGATCTTTCCGACCGGCACCAACACAATCGTCGCCAACCCATTTGCGCCGACTTACTTCGGTCCTGTTAATTTCATACATCAATTCCCCGGTGCTCTGTCGCCCGGCGTAACGACGCCTGACGCTAATAGCGACTATACGCTCTACACAACGTCGGCTTACGCCCGTGACACTATCGAAATTACGCGCTGGCTCCAGATCATTGCCGGGGCGCGCTTCGACCGCTTTGATGAATCGGCATTGGACAAGAACACCAATATCAACCGGAGCCTCGTTAATAACAAGGTATCCCCGCAAGCCGCCGTTATTGTGAAGCCGATCGAAAATATGTCGCTCTATTATGCCTATAGCGTCTCGTATCTGCCCGCGCCCGGCGACCAGTTCAGCACTTTGACTGACGGCACTGTAATTCTCGCGCCTCAGAAGTTTGTGAACAACGAAGTCGGCGTCAAATGGAATATCAATCCCAAACTGCTATTTACTGCCGCCGTGTACAATCTCAATCGTTACAATGTCCCGCTGCCCGACCCAAGCAATCCAGGATTTTTCATCCTGTCGGGCAGCAACCGAATCCAGGGCTTCGAGACCACGCTCACCGGTTATGTCACACCTGATTGGCAGTCCACCCTGGGCTACGCGTACACCGACGCGCGTGTGACGAGCGCCACATCGGCGACGATCGTGCCGGGAAACCGCATACAGCTTGTCCCGCTCAATCAATTTTCATGGTGGAATAAATATCAGTTTACTCCGGTTTGGAGTGCAGCAGTTGGGGCAATTTACTTCTCTGATTCGTTCGCTTCATCGGACGACAGCGTAAAATTGCCGGGCTTCGTTCGCTTCGACGCCGCGGTTTATGCGAAGATAAACGAGACGTGGAGAGCTCAGATCAACGTCGAAAATATCTTCAACAAAGGCTACTGGGCGTCTGCGGATGGCAATAATAACCTGTCGCCGGGACAGCCGCGGACAGTCAAAGTCACAGCGATCGCTAAGTTTTAGTCGGAATGCCCAAATCCGGACGAGGTTCCTGTTTGGCTGCAATTTCAGCAATGGCCGGATTTTGAAATTGGCACAATGGCGCAAACAGACGGGTCTCTTGTTTGGAATAACTCAAATCTGACGTCTTATTGGTCTTTTCTTTTCGGCAAACCGCGTGTTGCTGCTATAGCTCCGGGCACGGAGAGGTACCCATGGTTCGCTTGCGTGCGGCAAAATCTCATTTCCACCGGCAGCCGCTTTTGGCTGCGTTGCTTGCCATTGGTATCATGTTGCCCGCCCCGGCGTGGCCGCAGACTCAGCCGGCAGACCAAGCCGGTTCTTCTGCGCCGGCCACGAGCGTCCCGACGGCACCGGCTGCAACTGCGCCGACAGCACCAAGTGTGAACGCACCGGCGAGCGCCGCACCGACGGCACCGGCCCAGCCGCCGGAGTCCGCTTCACCGGTTGCTCCGACGCCGCCGACAACCGGCGCCATGCTCTCGTTGCCGCGCGACCTGTCGCCGTGGGGCATGTTCATGGCGGCAGACATCGTCGTCAAAACTGTCATGGTGGGGCTCGCCTTCGCTTCGGTTCTGACCTGGACCATCTGGTTTGCCAAGGCCATCGAACTGCTGATGGTCCGCCGGCGGATGCAGGCCACGATCGAAGCGCTCAGTCAGGCACGTTCCTGGAACGAAGCCACTTCACGCATAAAGGGCCCCGATAGCGAGTCGGCCGCCCTCGTCCGTGCCGCCGATGCAGAGCTACGATTGTCCGCAGATGCGCTCTCGTCGTCCGGCGTAAAGGAGCGCATTGCCTCGCGTCTTGAGCGCATTGAGGCCGCGGCCGGCCGGAAGATGATCCGCGGCACAGGCATTCTTGCAACTATTGGCGCCACCGCACCGTTTGTCGGACTGTTCGGCACGGTTTGGGGCATCATGAACAGCTTTATCGGCATCTCGAAACAGCACACCACCAATCTCGCCGTGGTCGCGCCCGGTATCGCCGAGGCGCTGCTGGCCACCGCGCTTGGCCTTGTGGCAGCGATCCCGGCCGTGGTGATGTACAATCTGTTCTCACGCTGGATTGCAGGCTATCGCGCGCTGCACGCTGATGCTTCCGCCGAGATCCTGCGGATTATCAGTCGCGACCTCGATCGTGGGACGTTTGAGCATCGCTCTACCGATCGGCGGCGCGCGGTAGCGGCGGAGTAACCGTTATGAGTGTGCGTCTCGATCACGGCGACGAGACTTTGAGCGAGGTCCACGAAATCAACGTCACGCCCTTCATCGACGTGATTTTGGTTCTGTTGATTATTTTCATGATTGCGGCACCGCTCGCGACTGTCGACATTTCGGTGGATCTGCCGGCCGCCAACGCCGAACGAACACCGCGGCCCGACAAGCCGCTGTTTCTTACACTCAAATCCGATTTGAGCGTTTCGCTGGAGGAAAACACGATCCGGCGAAGCGCACTTGCCAGCGCTCTCGATCAGGCGACCACCGGCGATAAGCAGCAGCGCGTCTTTCTGCGCGCAGACAGGACCGTGCCTTATGGCGAGCTGATGAGCCTGATGAACGATTTGCGAAGCGCCGGATATCTGCACGTGGCTTTGGTCGGGCTTGAAGCGGAAAAGCAATGAACGCCACCAGTGTCACGCAGTCGATGCGGCTCTGGCCAGAGAGTGCGCGCTGGGCCGTATGCTTTATGCTCGCGGTCGCATTCCATGTCGCCGGCGCTGCCGCTCTGCTGGCGCGTTGGAACAACAACGATGATCTGGTTGCCAATGCGCCGGTGATTACGATTGAACTCGCGGCCCTGCCGGTAGCCCCCGAAACCACGCCGAACGAAATCCCGCCGGGACCGCAGCAGCAGGAAGCCGAGCCGGAGCCCGAGCCCGAAAAGCCGCTTGAAAAGAAACTGGAGTTGCCGCCGGATCCGAAGGCTGAGCCGTTGCAGGCGGTTATACCGCCGCCCAAAGTCGAGAAGCCGCCCGAGAAAAAGCCCAAGCAGAAGCACGCAAGCCTTCCGAGCGCGCCCAGCTCTGCCGAGACAAGATCTGAGCGCGCGGCAGCACCAATGCCCGGGGCCAACTCGCACAACCCGAATGCAGTGCCGAACTGGAAGTCGCAGTTGGTGGCCCAGCTCGAGCGCAACAAGCGTTATCCGTCCGAGGCGCAATCACGCGGTGAGCAGGGTGTTACACAACTTGCATTCAGCGTTGACCGCAGTGGTGGCGTACACAATGCACGCATCGTGCGGAGCTCGGGATCGAGTGCGCTCGATCAAGCAACCCTGGCGATGGTCGAACGCGCGGCACCGCTGCCACCGCCTCCGCCTGAAATTACGGGTAGCCAAATTCCGATCTCGGTGCCGATCCGCTACAGCGCACGGTAATTGATGTCAGCCGGTCTTCTGGCCCACAGGTGCCGCGCTTGCTCGGGCGGTGGCCTGTTCTCCAAGTGCATGTCCCAACATCACCAGCACCGGACCCGGTAGATTCGCTTCGGCGACCCTCAAGGGAAGTTCGCTGATCGGTGCTGTGACGACAGCCTGATCGGGCCGCGTGGCGCGCGCAATTGCCAGTGCCGGTGTCTGCGGATCGAGACCTTCGGCCGTTGCTCTCGTGACCAGAGCTGCGAGCGTACGTGTTGGCATATAGATCGCTGTCGTGGTCGTCGGATCGGCGAGGCTTCGCCAGTCAAGATCGCCAGGCAGCGCGCCCTCGCTGGCATGGCCTGTGACATATTGCACCCGGCGGGCGCGCTTGCGGTCGGTGAGCGGAAGACCAAGCTTGGCCGCAGCGCCTTGCGCGGCGGTGATACCGGGCACCACGTCCACCGCGATGTTCGCCTCCTCGCAGGCGGCGATTTCCTCGGCCGCGCGGCCAAAAATGAGAGGATCGCCGCCTTTGAGACGGACTACGCGCTTGCCCTGCCCGGCGAGGCCCACCATCAAGGCATTGATGTCTTCCTGCTTGCAGGAAGGCTCGAAGCCGGTCTTGCCCACGAGCATTTTTCTTGCTTCGCGGCGAGCAAAATCGAGCACCTCGCGAGAAACCAGATCGTCAAACAGGATCACGTCGGCTGACTGCAGCGCGCGCACGGCGCGCAAGGTCAGCAATTCAGGGTCCCCGGGTCCGGCTCCAACCAGTGTTACCGATCCGTTTTCGACCGCTGTCCCAAGCCCCTTCACCTCGGCAATGAAGTTCTCGAAATCGGTCTGACCGGGTTCGTGGTTTGGGTTGGTGACGGCCTGCGCGGTGAACAAATGCCAAAACTTGCGCCGTCCGGAAAATGACAGCCCTGACGCTTTCACCGCACTGCGCCAGCGCGCCGCGGCGGCGGCCCAGCCGGCAAACCCGTCGGGCAGAAGAGCTTCGAGCTTGGCGCGGATCGCCTGCGCGAAAACCGGTGCCGCACCATCGGTGGAAATTCCGATCACCAGCGGTGAACGATTGACGATCGCGCCGAACGAAAAATCGCAGAACGCCGGCTTGTCGATCACATTGACCGGGACACCGGCGGTGCGCGCGGCCGCTGCAAATTCGGCCGCGCTTTGGTCGTCTTCGAATGCGCCGACCGCAATCGCGGCGCCTTTTAGATCTTCCGGCGTCCAGGCGCGGCGGTTGATTCCGATCGCGCCGCGCGGTGGGCCCGTCGCAAGCTGCAAGAGTTCATCGCAGACGTCGTCTGCATAGACATCTACGCATGCGCCGGATGCCGACAACAATTCCGCCTTCCAGGCCGCAGCAGACGTTCCGCCCGCAAGGACCGCGCGCTTGCCGTCGAGCGACAGAAAAACGGGGAGCCTGGCAAGCGAGCCAAGACGCGCTCCTGACGCTTCAAGCGGTTTGCGCGACACGGTCATGACTAACTATCCTTTTCAGCTCCGGCAGACACGAGCCGCAATTGGTGCCGGCGCGCAGCGCAACCCCGATTTCTTCTACGCTTGCCGCCGCACCGCTTGCAAGCGCCGCCCGGATGACATTGAGGCCGACCCCGAAACAGGCACAGATGAGAGGCCCGGGATCGGTGACACCGCGTGTCGACTTACCCGAGAGCACCGCTCGCCGCTCCAGTTCGCCCAGCGCCTCGCTCTCGAATGCTGCTTTCACCGTATCCCATTGCGGCGCCGTTTCGGTTCTAGCGAGGAAGAGACAGCCCACCAGCCTGCCCTCGACGAAAGCGGCCACGCGATAGACCCCGCGAGGTTCGTCGAGATATTCAGCTAACTCATCTGCCCCTAACAGAGCAGCGGCACGCGCGCGCCAGGTGATAGGTTCGTCATTGCTTGCGAGCAGCAAGCCGATGCCATTGGCGACCGTCACTCGCGCCCACCATGTGCCGGTCGGCAGCGTCGGCGCTCTGCGGGCCAGCGCAAAACCACGATAAGCAAACGCGACAGGCTGGATTGTTACCGGCGTCGCCTTCGCTTCGGGCTGACCGGAGTAAGGGTCGTTTGCTGGCGTCACCAATTCGCCGATGCGCGCCGACGATGCAGTATCGCCGCTCCAATGGATTGGCGCGAACAGGCAACCGCGCCGTTGATTTTCGGTGACCACGACCTTGAGTACGCACGTCCCGTGGGATGAGCGTAGCCGTGCGAAACTCCCACCGCTAAGCCCCAGGCTTGCGGCGTCCGTCGGATGCACTTCGACGAAAGGTTCGGGGGAATGGTTAGCGAGCCGTGGGCTCTGGCCCGAACGCGTCATCGTGTGCCACTGGTCGCGCACACGACCGGTGTTAAGCCGGAACGGAAAATTCTCCGGAGTTCCCTCATTCAATGCCGGCTTTTCGCACGTTATCAATCGCGCTTTACGATCTGCCGTGAAGAATTGCCCGTCGGCAAAGAATCGTTTCACGCCGCGCGGATCCCCCCGGCGTGCCGGCCACTGCACCGGATCGAGCGCGTTGAATGCCTCGTCGTCTAGCTGTGCCAGCGCGCCGATATCAAAATCCCGCATGCCTTCGTTCTCAAAGGCGGACAGGGCCGCATGCTCGCGGAAAACATCCGCTGCCGATTCGTACTTGAAGGCATCGGCATAACCCATCCGGCGCGCAACCTGCGTGACAATCCACCAATCTGGCTTCGCTTCACCGGGCGTCTTCAGAAACGGCCGCTGACGCGAGATGCGCCGTTCGGAATTTGTAACGGTGCCGCCTTTCTCTCCCCACGCAGAAGCCGGCAGCAGAATTTGCGCACCGGCGGTGATAGTGTCATTCGAGATAACGTTATCCGACACCACGAACAGATCGAGCTGCGCGAGCGCTTCCCGAATGGCGCGTGCGCGTGGCAACGACACCGCCGGGTTGGTCGCCATAACCCATAGCGCTTTGATCTCACCGCGCTCGACTGCCTCGAACATCTGAATTGCTTTCAGGCCTTCGCGCCGCACGACATTTGGTGCGTTCCAAAATCGGTCGACACGATCAATCTCTTCCGGTGCAAATGCCATATGCGCGGCCAACTGATTGGCCAGCCCACCGACTTCGCGACCACCCATAGCGTTTGGCTGGCCGGTCAATGAGAATGGCCCCGCGCCCGGCTTACCGATGCGGCCGGTCACAAGATGGCAGTTGATGATGCTGTTGACCTTGTCGGTGCCCTGTGCCGACTGGTTCACCCCTTGCGAGAAACAGGTGACCACCTTGGGCGTAGTGCGGAACAATTCGAAGAAGCGCGCGACATCGGGTTCATTGAGCCCTGCAGCGGCTGCCGTTGTCACCGCGTCCGGCGCGATCTCGCGTGCACGGAGGAGTGCCTCCGTAAATCCCGACGTGTGGGCACCGATAAAGCTGTCGTCCAGCGCGTACGTATCGGCAAGATGTACCAGCAGCCCAGCGAACAGCACGGTGTCCATGCCGGGTGCGATTGAAAGGAAAAGGTCGGCGTCTTCGGCGGTGGCGGTGCGGCGCGGATCGATCACCACAATCCTCGCGCCGCGCGTGCGTTTGTTAGCAACCATGCGCTGATACAGCACCGGATGGCACCAGGCGGCGTTGGATCCGACAAGAATAATAAGATCAGCGAGATCGAGATCCTCGTAAGTGCCGGGTACCGTATCGGCGCCGAAAGCGCGGCGATGCCCCGTCACCGAGGACGCCATACACAGCCGCGAATTCGTGTCGACATTGGCCGATCCGATGAAACCCTTCATGATCTTGTTCGCGACGTAGTAGTCCTCCGTCAGCAACTGACCTGAAAGATAGAAGGCGACCGCATCTGCACCGTGCCGCGCGACCGTGCGGGCGAATCCATCGGCCACCCGAGCAAGCGCGCTATCCCATGAGACTCGCGCCAGCGTGCCGTCTACTGCCCGCAACATCGGATACAGCAGCCGATTGCCGAGGCTGAGTGTTTCTCCCAGAGCCGAACCTTTGGAGCAGAGCCTGCCGAAATTGGCTGGATGCTCAGGATCGCCAACGATCACGGCACCCCCGTGGCCGTCCGGCTTGGCGAGGATGCCGCAACCCACCCCGCAGTAGGGACAAGTAGTGCGAACGGCCGGCGGATGATGCGACGGCGCATTCATCAATAGACGTCCTGCTGGTAACGGCCCTTTTTCTTAAGGTCGGTGACAAAAGCTGCCGCGTCCTCCGCGCTGCGCGCACCATGCTGCGCGACAATGTCGATGAGAGCGATCTCGACGTCCTTCGCCATGCGCTTTGCATCTCCACAGACGTAGATGTGTGCGCCATCCGCCAGCCACGACCACAGGTCGCGGCCAACCTCGCGCATGCGGTCCTGGACGTAGATCTTTTCGTTCCCATCCCGCGACCAGGCTAGCGACAAACGTGTCAGCAAGCCGGATGCCTTCATCTCCTTGAATTCGTCCTCGTAAAAGAAGTCGTAGTTGGATCGTTGATGGCCGAAGAACAACCAGTTGCGGCCGTTCGCGCCTATTGCGCGCCGTTCCTGAAGGAAGGCTCGGAACGGCGCAACACCGGTGCCGGGACCGATCATGACGATTGGCACCGCAGGATCAGTCGGCAAACCAAAGCCCTGCGCCTTCTGCACATAGACCTTGAGCGGACTTCCGGGTGGAAGACGCTCCGCGAGATAGGTCGATGCAACACCGAGTCGCCGTCGGTTGCCGATGTCATAGCGCACCGCATCAACTGTCAGAGCAATTCGTCCGGGCGCGGCTTTGGGCGAGGATGAGATCGAATACAGGCGCGGCTGCAACGGATCGAGCGCCTCGATAAACGCTTCCGGGTCGGGCCGAATGGCCGGGAATTTCTCAATCGCGGCAAGCACATCGAGCGTTTCTGCGTCCCCGTCCGGATCTTCTCCGGTTGAAAGGGACCGCGCCTTTTTCCTTCGCTCGCCGCCAGTGATGTAGGTAAACAATTGAAAAAGCATGTCGGGCGCGGGTGATAACGACACACCGTCAGTAAGCACCTCGCGCAGCGTGCGGCCGCCAATTGGGAAGTCGGCGGGCGCGGCGAGCGTCTTGATGACGGCGTCGACCAGTTCCGAATCGTTTGCCGGGAACAGGCCGAATGCATCTCCCACCGCGTAATCAAGACCGCAGTCGGAAAGATCGAATTCAAGATGCCAGGTTTCCTTTTCGGAACCCTGCCCGTTCAGCCTCGTCCGCGACAGGAAAGTGGCTTCAACGGGATTATCTCGCGAAGAGCCGAGTACCGCCGGCGTTACTGGTGCGGGCTGTGTAGCCACCGCCGCCGGCTTTCTTGCTGGCGGCGTGTTCGTGAATTCCTCGAATAGCGACTTGAGCATGCGGGCGGTTTCCTTGCCGCCCGGCACGCACAGATTCAGCCGCTTCTCCTTGCCGGAAACGATGGCGCCCGAATAATTCTTGCAGTCGTAACCGCACTGGCCGCAATCCTGTTGCGCCATCGCCGCCATCATGCGCCAGCGCAGGGGCTTGCCGTCGGCGAGTTTCATTCGCTCGGCCATCGGTAATGTTTGGTCGTGCCAGAGCGCGCCCCCATCATCATCGTCATCGGCCTTTGAAGCAGTCGCGCCTGCGATCAGCGCGACCGCCTGCTCGCCGGACAGGGGCGTAACACCGAAACCATCGAGCGAGACCAGTCCAGCAAAGAAGCCATTGAGCCAGATGCGCTGCTCTTCAGAGAACGGTGCGGTCTCGGGGATAAGCGACGGAATCGGCGGCGGCAGGTTTTGCGTCATTCGCCAACCTCCGCCTCGAACATCTGCTTCAGCGTTTCGACCTCGTGCCGCCGCGAGAATGAAAGAAAGGTCTCGTCGCGCGAAGCACGATTGGAGAGATAGCCCTTAAGCATGCGCTCGACCGCATGTGGCGCGTCCGGGGCCCTGACGTCACGATAGATTTCGCGGCCGAGCGCAGCGTCGGGTCCGAAACCGCCACCAATATAGATGTGATAGCCCTCGATCTGCTCCTCGCCCTCCTCGACCTTGCAGGCGAGAAGGCCGATATCGCCAATGTAATGTTGCGCGCAGGAATGATGGCAGCCGGTGAGATGGATATTCACCGGGCCGTCGAGATCGATACGCGCCTCGCACCATTGCGCGATCTCCTCCGCGTGGCGCTTGGTATCGGAAGCCGAAAAGCGGCACCCGACATTGCCGGTGCAGGCCACAAGGCCGGCACGGATCGAGGTAGCCTTGGTGGTCAGGCCAAGCGACTCGATGGCGGCTTCGGCAGCGGACACCTCGCGGTCGGCGACTCCCGAGATCAGCAGATTCTGCCACACCGTGAGGCGAATATCGCCGTCGCCGAGCTGATGCGCGATCCTCGCAAGGCCACGCATCTGTTCAGTCGTGAGCCGCGCCACGGGCAGGACCACGCCAATCCAATTCAATCCGCGCTGCTTTTGGGTGTGCACGCCGACGTGCGCACCGCGATCAAAGGCCGGGCGCGGCAAAATCGCTTCCGCGGGCACCTTTGTCAGTTTGCGCCCGAGCTTCTCCTCGACATGAATGATGTACTTTTCCAGCCCCAATGCATCGAGCACATACTTAAGCCGGGCCTTGTTACGATCGGTTCGGTCGCCATGCTCGATGTAGACGCGAACAATAGCATCGGCGATCTGCGTGGTTTCTTCGGGACTAACGATCACCCCGGTGTCACGGGCGAAGTCCTTGTGGCCCGTGATGCCACCGAGCGCGAGACGAAACCAAACACCCGGCTCGACACCGAAGCCGGCTTGCACATTTACGGCCTGAAATCCGATGTCGTTGGTATCCTCAAGCACTGGAATGCGGCCGGCTCCATCAAAGCCGACATTGAATTTGCGCGGCAGCCCATAGAGCGCGCGCTCGTTCAAGATGTGGAAGTGCCACTCGCGTGCATACGGTCGTGTATCGATGAGTTCCTGTGGGTCGACGCCGGCGGTCGGCGTCCCGGTCACATTCCGGATGTTGTCGGCACCCGAACCTCGCGAACACAGGCCAAGATCCTGGATCGCCTCTAACATCGCTACGGCATTTTTCGGCTCGATCTCGCGCATCTGCAAATTGGCGCGCGTTGTCACGTGCGAATAGCCACCAGCATACTTGTCGGCGAGGTCGGCAAGGCCGGACAGTTGCCAGTCCTTCAGAATACCGTTTGGAATGCGCAGGCGGCACATGTACGAACTCTGTGCAGGCGCTACATAAAACAGCCCGTAGAAGCGCCAACGAAAATTGTCGGCCGGCTTGGGCGCTTCGTTCTTGCGCGCCTGGTTCTTCAGCCGCTCGTAGCCATCAAACGGATGCAATTCTCGCTTGAATTTTTCCTGATCAGCGAGCTTGCCACCAGAAGCCAGTACCCGGTCCTGCGCCTGAATGTGGATCGCATCCGGGCCGGTCGGCTCATTGGGCGTACCTTCATCCGGCCCCTTCCCGCGCGCAGCGCGCGCCGCGTTAAGCCCCGAGGCAAAACCCTCCAGGTAGCGCTTCTGATCGGGCGTGAAATCGCTCGACATCACGCCGCCTTTCGTTCAGCCAGCGTTCGGCCAAACATGATGTCATCGCGGATCGCCTCGATCGAGGCACCCGAGCGGATCAGATCGAGATACCAGAGCCCGTCCACGGTATCGCCAAACAACACCGCGCCGACGAGCCGATGGCCAAGGACGACGAGCTTCTTGTAGGCGTCGAGGCCTGGATCGGAGAGCACCAGTTGCTCGGTTCCCGCTGCGCCAAGGAAATCGCCAGCGGAAAAGACGTTGACGCCCGACACTTTAAGATTGGTGGCGAGCACGCTCCCCTGGTAATAGGCCTCTTCGCCGGCAAGATGCGCGGCAAGCACGCGCGCCTGTTCGTAAGCCGGTTCGACAAGCCCGTAACAGACCCCGCGATGCTCGGCACACTCTCCGATCGCGTAGATGCCGGGCCTGCTGGTCTGTAGATGATCGTCGACAAGAATGCCGCGATCGATACCGAGGTTGGCACCGTGGGCGAGTTCGACATTCGGGCGAATGCCGGCCGCGACCACCACAAGATCGGCTTCAATTTGCGTGCCGTCTTTGAGCGCGACCGCCTGCGCGCGCCCTTTGCCGCAAATGCCGACCGTTTCAGCATTGAGGTGGACGGTCACGCCGCGCGCCTCAAGTGCTTTTTTCAGCATGCCGGCCGCGTGAGCGTCGAGTTGGCGCTCCATGAGCCGGTCCATCAGGTGCACAATCGTGACCTGCGAGCCCGCCTTTGCCAAGCCATGGGCGGCCTCTAGCCCCAGCAAGCCACCACCGATCACTACCGCCCGAGCGTTCCGTTGCGCAGCCGCTTCGATGGCGGCGACGTCGCCGAGATCGCGGAAGGTCACTACACCAGGCAAGTCCATGCCCGGCACGCGAAGCCGGATTGGCCGCGAACCAGTGGCAAGCACGATCCTGGCGTAAGGCAGTGTCGCTCGATCGGCAAGCCGCACACGGCCGGTGGTGGGGTCGATTGCGGTCGCCGTACGGCCGTAGAGCAGTGTGACGCCCCGATGACTCCACCAGCGCGCCGGCCGGAGTTCGATTTCTGAGCGTGACACCTCCTGCGCCAGCACTGCAGATAACAAAACGCGATTGTAAGCAAGTCGCGGCTCTTCGCCGATCACAGCGATCGCATAGCGACCGAGCGCGCGCCTGGTGAGTTCCTCCACCAAGTGCATCGCGGCCATGCCGTTTCCGATGACTACGAGCGGTTCACTCATTCGCAGGCTCGCGGCGCAGGGGTCATGCTGCTTCAACGAAGCGGTGACGCTCGTAGAGGAATTCGAGCACACGCTGACGGCACCTCAAGTAGGTGGTGTTGCCAGCCAGCTCGAGTCGTTTGCGCGGACGCGCCAGCGGTACATCGAGGATCTCGCCGATCTGTGCTGCCGGGCCGTTCGTCATCATTACGATGCGATCCGACAGGAGCACCGCCTCATCAACGTCATGGGTAATCATCATTACGGTGTTGCCGAGCTTCTGGTGCAACGCCATTACCGAATCCTGGAGATGCGCGCGGGTGAGTGCATCGAGTGCGCCGAACGGCTCGTCGAGTAGGAGCACCTTGGGCTCCATGGCAAGCGCACGCGCAATACCGACGCGCTGCTTCATGCCACCGGATATTTCGGCAGGACGCTTGTCCTTGGCATGCGTCATTTGAACAAGCCCAAGATTGTGCATAGTCCAGTCATGGCGCTCGGAGCGGGACTTGTTTCCGGAAAGCACCTTATCCACCGCCAGTCGTACGTTGTCGTAGACGGTTAGCCAGGGCAGCAGGCTGTGGTTCTGAAATACGACGGCGCGATCGGGGCCTGGCTCGTCGACTTGCCGGCCTTCGAGCAGTACGCCGCCCTCGCTCGCCGGCACGAGCCCCGCCACAATATTAAGCAGCGTGGACTTTCCGCAGCCGGAATGACCGATGATCGAGACGTACTCGCCCTTCGCAACATCGAGCGTGATGTCCTTGAGCACGTTTGATTCGATGTTACC
>DASSIJ010000317.1:0-3223 GCA_035692045.1 Pseudolabrys sp.
GAACGTACTCAGCGAGTTTGGTCCCGGGTCAGGTGACGGCCTAGATGCCAAATCTGACGTCATCCAAATCGGGCGGGTATACGCCCGAAAGGTTTACATGCCATGCTCTGATGAAACGCATCCCGGCAAATGCCGATGCGAATTCCACTATCCCAGCAGCAAGTGATGGTCCGGCAAAAGATGCGCGGCGATGTCGCCACCTGGCGCAAGGTTGCCGTGGCCACCATCACCGCCGAGAGCGGCCATCGCGATCGTGCTCGGGTCGAGATGCACGTGGTTGGCATGAAACGCGTCGCCGACGGAACTATAGCCGGCGATCGCAATGTTGATGGGCGCATAAATCGCAACACTTGTGTCGCTGATACTTCCCGAGAAATGCCCGCTGCCGCCGTTGCCGGCGCCGTTGTGGCCGGTATTGATCGCATCGGAGCCGAACCCGGAGCCGGAGGAAAAAATGTCGCCGCTCCCACCCAGCGCGACGTTGCCGTGACCGCCGTTGCCCCCGATGCCGGCCATCTGAATGGCACTTTGATTGATATCCACATTGTTTATCTGGTCCGCGTGGACACTGGAATTGTTTCCCGCAATCGCGATGTTGATCGGATCGTACAGGACGAACGATGCGTGAGAGATGCTTCCATGAAAGAAGCCGTCGCCGCCATTGCCGGCCTGGTTGCCACCGGTTGAGATCGCACCAGAACCGCCCGCACCAAAGCCCGAGGCGGTGACGCTTCCGCCTATCGACACATTGCCACTTCCCCCGTCACCGCCGATGCCGGCGATCTGGACCGCGCTCTGATCAAAAGACGCGTCATTGGTCTGATGCGCGTCGACCGTGGAATTGTAGCCGGCGATCGCAATGTTGATCGGCATGTAAATTACGATGGGAGCATGCACCAGCGACCCGAAGAAATACCCGTCGCCACCGTTGCCGGCGCTATTGTCGCCGGTAGTGACCATGTCGGAGCCGCCGCCGGACCCAGAGGAGGAGACGTCCCCACCCGCTGCAACATTGTGGTCACCACCGTTGCCCCCATTGCCGGCTATCTGAATGGCACTTTGATCGATATCCACATTGTTCGTCTGGTCAGCATGGGCGCTGGAATTGGGTCCCGCCACCGCGATGTTGATCGGATGATAAAGTACGAAAGACGCATTAATGATGCTTCCAAGAAAGAACCCGTCGCCCCCGTTGCCGGCCTGGTTACCCCCGGTCGAGATCGCACCAGAATCGCCACTGCCAGTGCCTGAGGCCGTTACGCTTCCACCAATCGATGCATTGTCGTTTCCGCCGTCACCGCCCACGCCCGCAATCTGCGTGGCACTTTGATCAATCTGGACTGTATTCGACTGATCGGCTGTCGCCGTGGAATTGTAGCCGCCGACCGCAATATTGATCGGCATATAAATTACGATCGGAGCGTTCACCAGCGATCCGAAGAAGTAGCCGTCGCCGCCGTTGCCGGCACTGTTGTCGCCCGTGTCGATCGCCGCGTGTAATGAGTCGACAGACGGAACTGGTGCCCCGTGCGCGTGATGGCTCAGGCGGATCCCATCCGACATGTCGTGAAAATTCATGCTCGCCCTCCCTCCTCGCGATCGGCCTGCGCCGACCGGATGGACGCCTCCTGAGGTCAAGGAAGAATGTCACAGCGGCGAGTCAAAAGCCGAGTTGCCAATTCGGGTTACAGCGATTCGGGCAGCGGACGTGAGATCGGCTACGCCCGTTGGGAGGTGGCGTCCCGTTTTGGAACTAAAGCCAGGACCGCTCGCTCAACTTCGTGGACGACTTGCTGAAAGTCGAACGTGCGAGGAGGAGGATTTTATTGCAGAAGTTTCTAATGGCGGCGCTCGCTGCAACCGGTCTGGCTCTGGCTGCGATATCTGGCGCCGTCGCGGCTCCGGTTGCGCCGATCGGCAAAGCAGCCGACGCGATCGACGCTCGCTCAACAGTTCACTACTACGGTTACTCTTATCACCGCCATCATCGTCACTGCTGGTGGCGCTACGGCCGCAGGATCTGCCGTTGATGATGGGACCGCGACCAGGAGCCCCTGAGCGTGTGTGCTCGGGGGCTCTTTCTTTTTTGAGATCACCCCTCAGTCAGTTCGGGCAAAATTTAAAAGGTTAATGTGAGCTACTTCACACAGAAACCCGGGTCGGTAGACGAGGCTATGAACGCGGAATGCCGATGTCCCTAACCAGGGTGTCCCTTTTCGGCGGACCGTAGGGATCGCTCTCGGCGCGGTCCCTTTTTATTGCCCGGGCGGGTTTGTGAAATGGTCGAAACTTTGTTCGCTGCACCGCACCCAGCGTCACTGATGTCGGCGCATGATTCAAATTATCGTCATCTCCTGCAGGGAATATTGACGTAATGGCGTCATCATTTGTCGCAAAAGTTCAGCGTTGCGGCCACCACAGTTTCACTAAAGCGTCGCGCCGTTGCCACGATACGCCGCTAGTCACCGCCACCGGTTGTCACGAAAGGAGGCCATGATATGCAGCTTCATGAATATTGGACGAAGCTCTCATCTATCCGCGCCTTCGCCACGCCCGTGCGCTGTCCTCATTGCGACGAGCTGATGGTTGCGCCGACCGCGTCGGAATTCATCGAAGGCGGCGAGATCCGCCACCACTGGGAATGCGACGCCTGTGGCGAGGTCTCCAGTACCTCGATCTCACTGATGCCCGATTGAGCGCGGGCAATATCTGGAATAGGTGATATCGTGCGGTGTTTGCACTCCGGTGCGAAACGGTATTTGCACACGGGTGCGAAAAAGCACTCCCAGGAGGAACTCATATGAAACCAACGATTCTGCGGTCCAGCCTGGCCGCTCTCGCCTGCACTGCGGTACTCGCCATCGCCAGCACGTCCATGGCGGCCAATGTCAACCTCAAGGCCGATCTGAAGGCGGCAAGCGAGGTCCCACCGACCGATAGCAAGGGCACCGGTTCGGTGACCGCGACCTACGATACGGCGAGCAAGAAATTGTCCTGGAAGGGCAGCGTCTCCGGCTTGAGCGGCCCGGCCACCGCGGCACACTTCCATTCCGGCGAGGTCGGCAAGAACGGCGGCGTTGCGGTGCCAATTGCCGGTGCCGACAAGGGCGCTTTCGAAGGTTCGGCGACGCTCACCGACGCGCAGGCCGAGGAACTCATGGCCGGCAAGTGGTACGTGAACGTCCATACTGCCGCCAACAAGGGTGGCGAGATCCGCGGCCAA
>DASSIJ010000318.1:0-24217 GCA_035692045.1 Pseudolabrys sp.
CCTCCATCTCCTCGCGGGTGGCGCGGCGCTCGCTGCGGGTGTCACGCCGGGATCTACGGCTGAAGCGCGGATCGATCGTCTGATCAAAGAAGCCCGCGGCAAAGGCCCTATTTCGCAGAGATTGGATTTTATTTCCGGTGCCCTGCGAGGCACTCGCTACGAGGGCTATACGCTGATCGGAGGTCCGCGGCGGCCGGAAAAGTTCGTGGTGCGCGACGACGCGTTCGATTGCGTCACATTTTGCGAAACCGTGCTCGCCGCCGCTATTGCCAACAATCGCGACGAATTCGATTCAGTCCTGCGCACGGTCCGTTATCACGACGGTATCGTCACCTGGCGTGAGCGCAATCATTATTTCTTCGAATGGGGCCAGCACAACGTCGAGAACAAGACCTGCCGCTGGATCGACCTGGAAGGTGCCGTCGATATCAAAAAGATCGTCGATTCACAAAAGGGTCTCAGCAAGCGGCGATTTGCGATGCGAGTCATTCCGAGTGCCGCTTTTCTCGCCGGCAAAGGCAAGCTTGAAAGTGGCGACATCGTCGGGTTTGTGACGCGGCGGCCGGACCTCGACTATTTCCATGTCGGCTTCGTTGCTTTCGACAAAACGGGCGCGTTGCTACTGCGGCACGCGTCGCAAAGCCGCCATCGCGTGCTGGACGAGCGCGTGGACGGCTTTGTAGCGGTCAACCGCGTACGGTATGTCACGCTGTTGCGGCCCCAGGAGCCGCACGCAATTGCTGGAAACGAATGAGGGTCAGGCCGCCACGGCTTTCGGCTTCACTTCCGCCGTATAGTCGTCCATCAGCGTCTTGGTGATGCCGCCGGGATTGAAATTCCAGTCGGCAATCTCTGCCACTGCGGTCACCTCCGCCGCCGAGCCTGTGATGAAGCATTCGGAAAAGCCCGTGAGCTCGTCCGGCATGATGCGACGTTCGATCACCTCGAGGCCACGTTTGCGGGCAAGTCCGATCACCGTCTGTCGCGTGATGCCATCGAGGAAGCAGTCCGCGATCGGCGTGTGAATCTTGCCGTCTTTGACAAAGAAAATATTCGCGCCGGTGCACTCGGCCACGCGTCCTTCCCAGTCCAGCATCATGGCGTCGGCGTAGCCCTTTCGCTCCGCCCTGTGTTTGGAGATGGTGCAGATCATGTAGAGACCGGCAGCCTTGGCGCGACACGGCGCCGTCTTCGGATCGGGCCGTCGATACTCTGCGAGGTCGAGCCGGATGCCCTTCAGCCTCTGCTCGGGGTCGAAGTAGCTCGGCCATTCCCAGCTCGCAATGGCAAGATGGATCGTGTTGGTCTGCGCCGACACACCCATCATTTCGGAGCCGCGCCAGGCAACCGGGCGAACGTAGGCTTCTTTCTTGCCATTCTTGTCGACCACGAGCTTTTTCGCGGCATCGATCTCCGCGACGGAGTAGGGGATTTCGAAGTCGAGAATATTCGCCGACCGCTTCAGTCGCTCGGAATGTTCGGTGCTCTTGAAAACCTTCCCGGCGTAGGCGCGTTCGCCCTCGAACACACAACTCGCGTAGTGCAGGCCATGACTTAGAACGTGGAGGTTGGCCTCGTTCCAGGGCACGAGCTTTCCGTCGTACCAGATGACCCCTTCGAGCCGGTCATAGGATTGAACAGCCATTGATCTTCTCCTTCACCACGTCCCTGCAAAACTCCGGCGGGCACGCCGTCGTAATCGCGCATTTTTCGCGCCCATTTCAACACTTTCGTCTCGGGGCAACACCCGGTATGAATGGGTCCGATCCGGACCTATCGAGGTCCTTTCAACTCCAGTGCAAAAGGGGCCTTTCGGTACGATCCTTTCGTTCACTGGGGTTTTTTTGTAACATAACAACAAAATATGTCAACATGGCTGACATAAATTTTAGCGACAAGACGGGCCCGGGAACGAACGTCACGGATCGCCGAGGTGGCGCGGTGGCGCAAGCCGAACCCATCTGGGACATCATCGAGCTGCTTTTTTTTGCTTATCGCGATTTCGTTGGCGACCCGGACGAGGTCCTGCTCAAGCTGGGCTTCGGTCGCGCCCACCACCGGGTGCTGCACTTCGTCAATCGCAATCCGGGCATAAAGGTTGCTGACCTGCTCGAGATCCTCAACATCACCAAGCAATCGCTTGGCCGCGTGCTCAAGCAATTGATCGACCAGGGTTACGTGTCACAGAAGGAAGGCGCGCATGATCGACGCCAACGTCTTTTATATGTGACGCCGAAGGGTGAGACCCTGGCCCTCAAGCTTGCCACCTTGCAAACGCAAAGAATTACCCGCGCTTTCGGTGAACTCGGCCCCAACGCTCATGAGGCGGCGCGCCGTTTTCTCACCTCAATGATCGATGCCGATAACCGCGACGGCGTGCTGCACCTGATTGCACGCTCAGACCGTGCATCGAAAGCACGGGACTAGGATGGGGGGAGGAGCCTCAGTAATGACGCTGCCCGCCACGCTTCCTGACGACGCGCCGCATTTGCTTGTGGTCGACGATGACCGGCGCATCCGCGATCTGCTCTCGCGCTTTTTGGCCGGCGAGGGCTACCGGGTGTCGACCGCCGAGACGGCCGCCGATGCGCGCTCCAGACTGAAAGGCCTGAGTTTCGATTTGCTCATTCTCGACGTGATGATGCCGGGGGAATCCGGCTTCGATCTGGCCAAGGCGATCCGCGGCGATTCCAATGTGCCGATCCTGATGTTGACCGCCCGCGATGCTGCTGAAAGCCGCATCAAGGGCCTCGAGATGGGCGCCGACGATTATCTGTCGAAACCCTTTGAGCCGCGCGAGTTGTCGCTTCGCATCGCCAACATCCTCAAGCGTGCGCAACCGGCAGCGCCGCAACCCGTGGAATCCGTACGCTTCGGGCCATTCGTTTATCATCTCGCGCGCGGCGAATTGCGCAAAGGCGATGAGATCATTCGGCTGACCGATCGAGAACGGGAAATGTTGCGCGTCCTTGCCGGCTCACCCGGCGAAACCGTGCCGCGGCTCTCACTGGCCGGCAATGGAGGCTCGGTGAGCGAGCGTGCGGTCGACGTGCAGGTCAATCGTCTGCGACGCAAGATTGAACACAATCCCGCCAATCCGCTTTTCGTGCAGACCGTTCGCGGCATCGGCTACCGGCTGGTGATTACTTCATGACCAGCCTCGATATCACAAACGGTGTTCGCACTGCGCTGACGCGCCTGCGCGAAGCATGGGAGTGGTATGACGCCATTCCACCCGTACGAAAAATCCATAGCGCGCTAGGCCAGGTTGCTGATGGTTGGCGCAGGATCAGCCGCTGGCTCAACAGCGTGATGCCAAAAGGGCTCTATGCGCGCGCGTTGCTGATCATCATCGCGCCCATGGTGATCCTGCAATCGGTGGTCGCCTTCGTGTTCATGGAGCGCCACTGGAACGTCGTTACCCAGCGACTGTCCGCAAGCGTTGTGCAGGACATCGCGGCCCTCATCGACATCTACCGCGGATACCCGCAGGACGCCGATCAGGCCCAGATCCGTCGAATCGCGCAGAATCGCCTTGGTCTGGTGGTCGATTTCCTGCCGCTGGCCGATATGCCGCCACCCGGCCCCAAGCCATTCTTTTCGCTGCTGGATCAGGCTTTGTCGGACCAGTTGCGCAAGCAGATCGGGCGACCCTACTGGATCGATACGGTTGGCAAATCGGCGCTGCTTGAAATCCGCGTTCAGCTCGACAACACGGTGATGAGGGTGTTCGCGCGGCGCAGCGCGGCCTATGTTTCCAACTCCGAGATTTTCCTGCTTTGGATGGTTGGCACCTCAACGGTACTGCTCGCAGTCGCGATCGTTTTCCTGCGCAATCAAATCAAGCCGATCCTTCGGCTGGCTGATGCCGCAGAGAGTTTCGGTAAAGGGCGTGAGGTGCCGAACTTCCGTCCACGCGGCGCACGTGAAGTGCGGCGTGCAGCCGCCGCTTTCATTGAGATGAAGACCCGTATCGAGCGTGCGATGGAACAACGTACGGCGATGCTTGCCGGCGTGTCGCACGATCTGCGCACCGTCCTTACGCGCTTCAAGCTCGAGCTCGCCTTGATCGAAGACTCGCCGGAAGTCGACGCAATGAAGAAGGACGTCGATGAAATGGCGCGTATGCTGGAAGCGTATCTCGCCTTTGCGCGGGGTGACAGCGGAGAGGCCGCCGCGCCAACTGACATGGCGGAGTTTCTGGAAGAGTTGCGGCTCGATGCCGAACGCCACGGGCACAAAACCAGCGTCATATTCCACGGGCCACCGATTGTTACGGTACGGTCGGCGGCATTCAAACGGTGTCTCGCCAACCTGGTCTCGAACGCCGCACGCCACGCGCCTTCGATCGCGATCGCCGGGCACCGCGATCATCGCTATCTCACGGTCACAGTTGACGACGACGGGCCGGGCATTCCGGCAGGTCTGCGCGAAGAAGTGTTCAAGCCTTTCCTGCGGCTCGACGATGCGCGCAACCAAGATGAAGGCGGCACCGGCCTCGGACTCGCAATTGCGCGCGATATCGCGCGCTCCCATGGCGGAGATATTACGCTTGGGGATAGTCCGCTCGGCGGTCTTCGCGCGACCGTGCGCGTTCCTGTTTAATTAAGCGGCTTCGGCTTCTTCGTCGCGCGTGCGGTGTCGGCGGCGCCGGCCGCGCAGGGCACACGGGATGGCACAAAGGTCGTCGAGGAAGCCAGCCCAGCGTTCGGCGCTGCTAAGTCCGCGATCGAGCGCCGCCATGGTGCGGTCGAGCCCTTCCTCCTGATCATCGATCCAGACGGATAGCACGCGCGCAAACATGAGCGCCGCGCCTTGCGCGCGAAGCGCGCCGCGCGGGCCAGACGCGCCAATGCCGGCAGCCTCCAGCATCCAGCGCTGCGATCGCACTGCCATTGCGTTCAGGGCAAAAGCAAGACCGGGACTGCGCCGGGCCGAACACATGATTGAGCGGACCGCATCTTTGTAGGGAGCGTGCGCCTCGAGCCGGCGCATCAACACATCGAAAAGACGCTCGCGCGCCGGCTCCTCAGCCATATCGACGTCGCCGCCGGCAAGTACCGTGCGGTCGATTTCTTTGAGATACGCACCGAGGATGGCGAGTGTTGAGCCGAATTCAGCACGCAATTGCGAGAGCTTGATTCCGGCGCGGCCAGCCACTTCGGCGAGCCCGACCTGTTCGAAGGAGCGTTCGGCAAGCAGCGCCATCAGCGCAGCGACTGCCTTGTCGCGGTCAGTCGTCCCGCGCGACGTAGGCGCAGGTGTGGGTGCAGGTGAAGGTGGGGTCTTGCGTCGACGCTTGGACTTGCGGGCCATGACCGCCTCCCATGGGCAATTCGTATGATCTCTGCCTTTTAATGTAGGACCGCAATGGCGACCGTTCTAGGGCCGGACTCTAGCCGGCGAGCTCGCGCGAGCGGCGCGTGGCAGCCACAATGGCCTCTTCCAATAAATGGCCGAAACCACCGGGTCCCATGAGGATGTCGAGGGCGGCTGCGGTTGTCCCGCCTGGGGAGGTTACGTTTTCCCGCAGGGTCGCCGCGTCGAGTTCCGAACGATGCATCAGTTCGGCGGAACCGGCGACGGTTTCGCGTGCGAGGCGGGTCGCGAGCGCCGGTGGCAGGCCAGCCGCAATTCCAGCGTTCGCCATGGCTTCCGCCAGTAGAAACAGGTAGGCCGGGCCCGATCCGGACAGGGCGGTGACCACGTCCATCAGCGCTTCGTCACCGATCCATTCGACCTTGCCGATGGCCGCGAGCAGATCGGAGGCCTGCTTGCGCTGACGTGTCGAAACGCCGGTGTCGCCAAAGGCGACGCTGATGCCACGGCCAATGGCGGCCGGCGTGTTCGGCATGGCACGTACGATTGCCGCTCCCGGCGGCAATGACTTTTCGAGAAAATCAATCGTCCGACCGGCCATGATCGACACCACGAGCGTGGTGCTGCCAAAATAACCCGCAAGCGGAGACAACGCTTCGGGCGCACCTTGCGGCTTGACGGCGATCACAATTGCACTCGCCGCGGCCGCTTTGCCTTTCGGATTGAGCTTCAGCCCGCGCCGGGCGAGAGCCTTTACGGTCTTGCCCGGGTGCGGCTCGATGACCGTGATTTGTTTCGGCTTGAGACCGCGCGCGATCCAGCCTTCAAGCATCGCGCTGCCCATCTTGCCGGCACCGACCAGGACAAGGCGGCCTGAGAATTTTCGCAGAGGTTTGGACACGGCTGTCATCATTGCGCAATGATAGCGGCAAATCCGGCGTCATGCCCGGCCATCGGCGTCCGAAGGCGGGCTGGCACACCTATGTGCCGGGCATCCGACAAGCCCGCCATGACACGCAGAAGTTATGCCTCGCCCGAGGTCTCAAACATGGCGGCATCGAGTGCATCGCGCGCACTTTTGCCGGCCCAGACCACGAATTGAAAAGCGGTGAAGTAGCGCTCGCAAGCCTCGAGTGCGGTGCCGAGGAGCGCCTCGCATTGCTTCCCGGACGCTTCGGTCCCCCCAGCCAGGACCAGCGCGTGGCGAAACATCATGATGCCTTCATTGTTCCAGTGATCAAAATGCCCGACCCAAAGCCGTTCATTGATCAGCGAAATCAGCGTCTGCACCTCGGCGCGCCTGCGCTCGGGGACCCGCAGATCAAAAGCGCAAGCCAGATGGAGGGCTTCGATGTCGCCCATCCAGGTGTAGGAAAGCTGGTAGTCGGTCCAGCGCCCGGTTACCAGGATGGTAATTTCGTCATCGCTCGCGCGCTCGAAAGACCAGTCGTTGCCGGTCGCCAGGCGCTCCACAACGTCGAGGGGATTGATGCGGGGTTCTTCCGCGTAGCTTGTCAGGGACATGACGTCTCCGCTTGGCCGAGTGGAGCGAGAGGAAACGCACGCCACCGAACGCGCAGGGCAGAGGGCAGACCCGAGATGGGTCCGGACCGCGAGTTTGACGCAGGGGTTACGGGATGCCTTGACGGCGAGGACGAATCACCAAGCGATTCGACTATAACCTGACTGATTCCGCTCTCCAAAGGCATCGTTAAGCGCCAATGAGCCGTGATTTGCCTGTCATAGGCAACCGCGTCGATTCGACTCTCCACAGCCAATGCTGCGGCAACATGAATCAGTAGTGGATAAATCCGCGCCGGTTATTCCGGGGCGCGAGCCGAAGGGGCCGCGCGAGGCGGGTTCAGTCGAACAGGCTCGATACCGACTCTTCGGCCGCTGTGCGGCCGATCGCCTCGCCGATCAGCGATGCGATTTCAAGAATGCGGATGTTACCGGCTGCCTGGATTTCTTTCGTCGGCTGAATCGAGTCAGTAATGACCAGTTCCTTCAGCCGAGAACCGGCGATGCGCTTGACTGCGCCGCCGGAGAGCACGCCGTGACTGATATAGGCGTAAACCGCCTTGGCCTTGTTCTCGAGTAGGGCGTCGGCGGCGTTCACGAGCGTGCCGCCGGAATCGACAATGTCGTCCACCAGCACGCATGTATAACCGGCGACGTCGCCGATAACATTCATCACTTCGGACTCGCCGGCGCGTTCGCGCCGCTTGTCGATGATGGCGAGCGGCGCATTGATACGCTTTGCCAGCCCGCGCGCACGCACCACGCCTCCGACGTCGGGCGACACGACCATCACGTTGTCGAGCTTAAACCGCTCCCTGATATCCCGGACCATCACCGGCGAGGCGTATAGATTGTCGGTCGGAATATCGAAAAATCCCTGGATCTGTCCCGCATGGAGATCGAGCGTCATCACGCGGTCCGCGCCGGCGCGGGTTATCAGATTGGCGACCAGCTTGGCCGAGATCGGCGTGCGCGGACCGGGTTTGCGATCCTGCCGGGCATAACCGAAATACGGAATCACAGCGGTGATGCGACGCGCGGACGACCGACGCAGGGCGTCGATGATAATGAGTAATTCCATCAGGTGGTCGTTGGCCGGGAACGACGTCGACTGGATCACAAAAAGATCGGCGCCGCGCACGTTTTCCTGAATTTCGACGAAGATCTCCATATCGGCAAAACGCCGCACGACCGCCTTTGTCAGCGAGAGCTTGAGATATGCGGCGATGCCCTCGGCGAGCACAGGATTGGAATTGCCGGCGACGAGCTTTATCGCTCCGTTCTTGCCCGACATCCTTTAATCCTCGCCCTCACTCCCGCCACAGGCGGCGTGGTCATAACAAGGCGGACAGGGCCCGGCAATATGGCTGGAATGGTTGTGCCGAAGCTTTCGTCGAAAGGATGAATTGCCCGTTAGCGGCTCGATGCCGCCAATGTCAGCGTCTCGCCCTCGGAAAGAGCCGCAGACGCGGCCGGCCGGCGTCGCGGCAGTGGCACCGGCTCGGCGCTGTCCGCGTCGGGGAATTCCGCCGTATCCAGCGATATCGGATCGGCCTGCGGACGAGAAATGCGGAATATTCCGGCGGCTTCGGGCGACGCTTCGTTCGGGCCGCTCAGCGCCACCTGGGCCTCCGCCGCCGGCGGCGCAGTACCGGGAGCAATATCGGGTGAGGTCAGGAAAGCAGCGAGCTGATCCATGCTGGTGCGGGCGATCCGCTGCAGCATGACGTCGTCGGCTGCCGCCCAGGCGTCGCGGTGACGGACTTTCGCGGTTTCTTCGCCACTGATGCGCAGGGCGCGTTGTTCTTCCTGGTCGAACACGTCCCACACCCAGGAGACCGTCGTCTGACGCTTTGTCACTTTCACCGCGAGATAGCCGCGCACGCGGTAGGCCGAAGGCTGCTCGCGAGAAATCACCGCGAGACGACGGGCCTGTGCCTCATCATTGAGTTCTCGCACCAGTTTCTGGAACTGGGCGGGCGGCAGACCATCGAGGGAGTCGAAGGCAACGCTGGCGCCGCGCGGCTGCGCGACTGAGACTGCCTGATTGTCGGGGTTGCAACCGCCAAGCGCCAATGCGCAAGCGGCGATCAAGAACGCGCCGGGACGCGAAATGCGCCGCACCGCGCCAATGCGGCGACCCCAACTCCACTCCATCGACAACCCCACTGGCCTGGAATTTGTCTTCAATTCTCTTCGGCCGGGGTAAAGCGTAGCGGCAAGGGCGCCTTCGAGTCCAGACGCAAGAGGTGCCGCCTGTCAGTCAGTCAGCGCGATGGCGTTGACATGGCGTCCATAGTCTGGCTCGCCCCTTTGCGTTGTACGCCGGTAGCTGAAGAACCGCTCGGGCTCGGCATAGGTACACAGGCCAAGATCTTCGAACTGAGCGATACCCGCGCCGCGGACCCTTTCGGCGATATAGCCGGTGAGGTCGAACATGGCGTGTCCATCTCGCTGCGCCGGCGCGAAAAAGCGTGCATTGCCGGAATCCGCCGCGGCGAAGCGCTCGACAAATTCGGGCCCGACCTCGTAGTTCGGCTGCCGGATGGTGGGGCCGAGTGCAGCCACGATACGACTGCGCCCGGCGCCGAGCCGCTCCATGGCGGCAATGGTCGCTTCGATCACGCCCGTGAGCGCCCCGCGCCAGCCGGCATGAGCAGCGCCGATCACGCCTGCCTCACTGTCGGCGAACAATAGTGGACCGCAGTCGGCGGTCGACACGCCGATCGCCAATAGGGGTACGCGGGTGACGATGGCATCCGCGCGCGGGCGGTTCTCTTGTGTCCACGGCTCATCGGCCACAACAACGTCAGGCGAATGGATCTGATACGCCGTCAGAAGCCGGTCTGCTTTCACGCCCAGCGCCGCCGCCATGCGCGTGCGGTTCTCGGCGACCTTTTCAGGCGCATCGTTGGAGCCGACGCCGCCATTGAGCGAAACATAGACGCCTTGCGACACGCCGCCGGATCGCGTGAAGAATGCGTGGCGAATGCGCGCGAGCGTGGCAAGTGAGGGAGCCTGCAGCATCAGTTTTCGTCCGGGTCGGGGCAACGGGATAGATAGTGCGCGCAACCGCGCGAGGCTAGCGCATCAGACTTCAAAGCCGGGCAGCACGCCGACCGATGGATGTGCGAAAGCGGCGACTTTGAACAATTCACCCATGGCGGTGCGGGTTTGGCCGATTAGCCGCGCGAGCGCTTCGTCGATTTCGCCGGCACGCGCGCGATCGGCTTTAAGCGTGGCGGCGCGCTGTTCGATGCCAAGCCGCCGTAGAAATTGGGATTGTTCGATAGGGCCAAAACCCCTTGCGCCCATGGCCTCGACAGCGCGCGCCAGGGACTGGAAATCCACGTGAGCGGTGAGGTCGAGGCTGCCAGGGAAAGTCAGGGGATCGGCATAGGCATGCTGACCCACGGCCTGCAAAGTCTCGCCCAAGCCGGTTTCGGTATGGCCATAGTCGATGACAAGGCCAGCGCCGCGGTTGTCGGCAATGCAGCGCCCGAGATCAATTGCGGCGGCGTCGGCGCGCCATTCGAAGATCGCGCCCGCGCGCGGCGCCCGCAAGGCCGGCGGCAACAGCGTCTGAAAAAACGGCATCGGTTCGGTTGCGATCGTGAAGGCGAGTTCCCCGTTCGAATCAATCTGGATCCGGCGCTCGTGCCAGCCCCGCTCGGTCTTGATGGCCTGGTTGACCGGCAACGCATCGAAAAATTCATTGGCAAGGATGATGGCCGGACCTTTCGGTACGTCGGCAAGAGTGGCGTGCCAAAATATCGGGACGCCGGCATCTTCGAGTGCCTTTTCCTGTTGCGCTCGCAGCAACGGACTGACTTCGACCAGGTGTGCTACGACCGCAGTCCGGAATTCCGGTACGACCTTCACCGCGCGCAAGGCATCTTTCATCATCGTGCCGCGGCCAGGACCGAGCTCGATCAGCCGGACGTTTTCCGGCGCGCCCATCTGCTTCCACACGGCGGCGACCCAGAGGCCGATCAGCTCTCCGAACATCTGGCTGACTTCCGGAGCAGTGACGAAATCGCCGCGGGCGCCAAACGGATCATGCGTGGTGTAGTAGCCATGCGCAGGGTCAAACAGGCAGAGCGCCATATATTCGGCGACCGGCATCGGCCCCGCCAAGGCGATGCGCCGGCGAATTTCCATCTCCAGCGGCGAGCGGGCCTCCACTACCGGCTCCGGAGCGGCGGCTGTTTCATTGCGTACACGATGAAACCGACGCCGGCGAGAAACAGCGGCACCGACAGCAGTTGCCCCATGGTCGCGCCGCCCCACAGGAAACCGAGCTGGGCATCAGGTTCGCGGAAGAACTCGCAGAACGTACGTGCGATGGCATAGCCGACGGCAAAACAGCCGATAATCAGGCCGGGCCGCTTCAATGCACCGGCACGCATCAGGATGGCGAGAACCACGAGCAGCACCAGGCCTTCCAGTGTCGCTTCATAGAGCTGGCTCGGATGTCGCGGCAGCGGGCCTCCGTTTGGAAATATCATCGCCCAGGGCACGTCGGCAGGACGTCCCCACAGTTCGCCATTGATGAAATTGGCTATGCGGCCGAGAAACAATCCGATCGGCCCGACTGCACAGGTAATATCCCCGACGGAGAGGATCGGGATGCCGCGCTTGTAGCCGAAAAGTATGACCGCGACCACGCAGCCGGTGAACCCGCCATGGAATGACATGCCGCCATTCCACAATTGCAGGATCTCGGCCGGGTGCCCGACGAAGTGCGGCAGATTGTAAAACAGTACATAGCCGATGCGCCCGCCGAGGATGATGCCAAGCGTCACCCACAGGATGAAATCGTCGAAGTCGACAACGGTCATCGGCGCCTTGCCGCCCCACAATTTCCGGGAACGTATGAGAACGCGGGCATATGCCCAGCCGATCAGGATCCCGAAAATGTATGCCAATGCGTACCAGCGGATGGCGAACGGACCGAGATGGATGAGGACCGGATCGAAGGCTGGATAGGGAATAACGAGTGAAGGCATTGCGATGTCCGAATCGGCGGTGTGCATCAGCCCCGCATGCAAGTCGTAGCATGGCGGGTCTTGCGGCGGGATGACCGGATCGCCATTGTGGGCGCATGAGGCCGAAAGGTGGAAACCGGTTTTCGGAAATGTTCAGAATGGTAATTGCGCCGGAGGCGAAATATGACCCAAACCAGCAACCGCTTTTTCGATGAGATGGCGCGTCTGATGAACGATGCCGCCGGAGTAGCGCAAGGGGTACGGCGCGAATTCGACACGCTCTTCCGTAGCCAGGCCGAGCGTATTCTGCGCGACCTCGATGTGGTGCAGCGTGAGGAATTCGAGGCCGTCAAGGAAATGGCACGTCTTGCGCGGGAAGAAAATGAGGCCTTAAAGACGCGCATCGCGGCGCTGGAGGCCAAGGCCGAAAGGCCCGGCAAGAAGGTCAAGGACACCACTGCCGAATAGGCCGATACCGGCCAGTCGGGCGGGTTTCTTGCCCTTTGCGTCCTCCGCCGCTATAACCCGCCCCGTTCGCGGCCCCCGGCACCCCTGGAGGCTTGCCGCGTTCACAGGCGGCGAAAAAGGCCGCCTTTTCCATTGGCTTAGATGAGGGATTCAAAATGGCGACCGTCCAGGAATTGAAGGCGACGGCGCGTCCGAAAGGCGGCAAGGGGGCCGCCCGGGCTGCGCGTCGCTCCGGCCATGTGCCGGGCGTGATCTACGGAGAGAACAAACCCCCGCTGATGGTCCTGGTGGACCATGCCGAACTGCGCCAGCGTATTTATGCCGGGCGCTTTCTCACCACGCTCTACAATCTCGATGTGGACGGCACCAAGCATCGTGTGATCCCGCGCGACTTCCAGCTCGACGCGATCAAGGATCTGCCGATGCACGTCGATTTCCTTCGCGTGTCTGAGGGGGCCACCATCCGCGTGCACATTCCGGTCCACGTGCTCAATGCCGATCAGGCGCCCGGCGTAAAACGCGGCGGTGCAGTCAACATCGTCACGCACACCGTCGAAGTGGTGTGCCCGGCTGAGTCAATTCCGGAATCGATCGATGTCGACATTTCAGGCCTCGACATCAATCACTCGAAGCATCTTACCGATGTGAAGCTTCCGACCAACATTCGCGTCATCGGCCGCGCCGACATGACACTGGTCACCGTTGTCCCGCCGTCCGGTTACGCGGAAGAAATGAAGGCCGCGGCCGAAGCGGCTGCCGCCGCTGCCGCCGCCGCCGCCGCTGCCGCGGCAACTGGTGCGGTGCCCGGTGCGGAGGGTGCGGCTCCCGGTGCGGCACCAGCTCCTGGCGCGGCTGCGCCCGCGGCAGGCGCTGCGCCTGCCGCCGCTGCGGCGCCCGCGAAGCCCGAGAAGAAGTGAGGACGCGCTTAAGCTTTGTCGTTGGCGTTTTCGTAGTGCGCACACTGGAACAGCGCTGTTGACGCCATGCTGCTTTTCGTCGGCCTCGGCAATCCCGGTCCCAAGCACGTGGGCAACCGACACAATATCGGTTTCATGGCGGTGCAAGCGATCGCGCGCCGCCATGACCTCTCGCCGTGGCGGCGGCGTTTCCAGGGTGTTTCGGTGGAAGGCAGTATTGGCGGTGAACGCGTGTTGCTGCTTTTACCGGGTACATACATGAACGAATCCGGACGAGCGGTGGCGGAGGCCGCCAATTTCTACAAACTCGAGCCTGCCAGCATCGTGGTGTTTCACGACGAGGTCGATCTGCCGGCGGCAAAGGTCAGGGTTAAAGTTGGCGGTGGTGTCGCCGGTCACAACGGCCTGCGCTCGATCACTGCCCATCTCGGCAATGACTACAAGCGCGTACGCATCGGCATAGGCAAACCAGACGTCAAGGAACTGGTGCCAATGCATGTGCTCGGCGATTTCGTTAAAAGCGAATGGGCGTGGGTGGAAGCGCTCTGCGATGTCATCGCCGAGAACGCCGCGCTTCTGATTGAGGGCAAAGATTCAACGTTCCAGAACAGAGTGCACCTCGCGATGACCGCCAAGGGCTTCGATGAGGACGAGGAGCCGCCCGGCTCCGACTGACAGTGTAAGCAACGAGACGATACAGCCATGGGTTTCAAATGCGGCATCGTCGGCCTGCCGAATGTCGGCAAGTCGACGCTCTTCAATGCCCTCACACAGACTGCAGCGGCACAGGCCGCCAACTATCCGTTCTGCACGATCGAGCCGAATGTGGGCGAGATCGCAGTGCCCGATCCGCGACTGGACAAGCTGGCGGTGCTAGGAAAGTCGGAGCAGATCATTCCGACCCGCATTACTTTCGTCGATATTGCGGGCCTGGTGCGCGGCGCATCAAAGGGCGAGGGGCTTGGTAATCAGTTTCTCGCCACGATCCGCGAGGTCGACGCCATCGTGCATGTCGTGCGCTGTTTCGAGGACAACGATGTCACGCACGTGGAAGGCAAGATCGATCCGATTGCCGACATCGACACGATCGAAACCGAACTTATGCTGGCCGATCTCGATAGCCTGGAAAAGCGCGTCGACAACCTCGAGAAAAAGGCCAAAGGCAGCGGGGAGGACGCCAAACAAGCCAGGGAAATGCTCGACCTGATCAAGCGGTCGCTGGTTTTGCTGCGCGAGGGCAAGCCCGCGCGCATGGTCGATCGCAAGCCCGAGGAAGAAAAGCTTTTCCATTCTCTCGGTCTGCTGACCTCGGCGCCTGTACTCTATGCCTGCAATGTCGACGAAGCGGCCGCCGCGACCGGTAACGAATTCTCACGCAAAGTAGAGGTGCGGGCGAGCGAAGAAGGCGCGCTAGCCGTTGTGATCTCGGCCAAGATCGAAGCGGAAATCGCCACTTTGCCGCCGGCGGAGCGCGCTGAATTCCTCGAGGCGGTCGGGTTGAAGGAGACCGGGCTCGATCGGCTCGTGCGTGCCGGTTATGCGCTATTGCACCTTGTAACGTATTTCACCGTCGGTCCGAAGGAAGCGCGGGCCTGGACGATCACGCAGGGCACCAAGGCGCCGCAGGCCGCTGGCGTGATCCATACCGATTTCGAGCGCGGCTTTATCCGCTCCGAAACCATCAGTTACGACGACTTCATCGGGTGCAACGGTGAAACCGGCGCACGCGAGGCCGGAAAAATGCGGCTGGAAGGCAAGGACTACGTGGTCGCCGACGGCGATGTGATGCATTTCCGCTTTGCAACCTGAGCAAGGCTCTTTCTGCTAGGCTGGTTTCGCATGAGTGCAGCCGCTGACGAAATGCAGGTGCCGAATCCCGACTCTGCAAAAAGCACGGAGCGGCGTGCGCTTGGCGTCGCCTGCGGCGCGCACGCCTTGCACGACGGATATACCGATCTTGTCTATATCCTGTTGCCGATCTGGCAAAACGAGTTCGGTCTTGGCTTCGCCGCGCTTGGACTTATGCGGACGGTGTTTTCAGGCACGCTGGCGAGCTTTCAGATCCCGGCCGGCTTTCTTGCCGAACGTTTCGGCGCTGTCACGGTTCTCGCGCTCGGGACCGCGCTCGCCGGCTTCGGTTACGTGCTGGCGGGTTTCAGCAACGGCGTAGCGTTTCTGGTTGCGGCGTTGTTCGTTGGCGGACTCGGCGCCAGCACCCAGCATCCGCTCGCGTCATCGCTGATCGCCCACGCCTTCGCAGGATCGCGGTCCTTGAAAGCGCTCGGCACCTATAATTTCGCCGGCGACATTGGAAAAATGACGCTGCCAGCCGTGGCGGCATTTCTGTTCATCGTGTTGCCCTGGCGGCAGGCACTGATGCTTCTCGGCTGTCTTGGAGGCCTTGCGGCGCTGGCAATCTTTTTCGCCATGCCGCACTTTCGCGACCACGCTGCCGCGCCGCGCAAGAGCAACGGTTCCGTATCTCCGGGCGTTCCCGTACCGGCCTACGGCTTCCCGTTGCTGCTGTCGGTTGGGGTCATCGACAGCGCGACCCGGATGGCCTTCCTGACATTCCTGCCGTTCGTGCTCACCGCAAAAGGCGCGAGCCTGCAAACGGTCGGTCTGGCGCTCACCCTGGTTTTTGCCGGTGGAGCAGCCGGCAAACTGGTTTGCGCCTTCATTGGCGCGCGGATCGGCGCCGTAGCGACCGTATGGCTGACAGAGACGGTGACAGCGTGCGGCATCGTGGCCCTGTTGCCGCTGCCGCTTGAAGCGGCGCTGGTATTGCTGCCGGTGGTCGGTATTGCGCTTAACGGCACGTCCTCGGTCCTCTATGGCTCGGTGCCCGATCTGGTCGAACCGGCATGGCGTCAGCGCGCGTTCAGCATTTTTTATACCGGCACGATTGGTGCCGGCGCCGTATCGCCTGCGATTTATGGTTTGCTTGGCGACGCGGTCGGCGTACCGACGGCGCTCCTCATAGTTGCGGCAGTCGTGCTCGTGACGTTGCCGATAACGCTCATGCTTCGGCCGGTGCTCGTGGCCCGGCCGTCTTGAACGTCAACGGTTTGGCGCTTTGGCCTTGACCTGCCCCACAACCGCCGCCGGCAAGACGTCGAGATAGGGTCCCAACAGGAACGCTTCTCCCGAACCAGCGCCATACATCCGGTCGTGAGCATCGATCATGGCGCGCACCGGACGCATGCATTTGGCCATCGAATCGACGATGAGATCATTGATTTCGTCCGCTCGCAGATCGGCGCTGTAGCGCGGATGGCCGAACACCCTGTGCACGATGCAATCCGTCGCCTGACGCACCAGCGGCAACAGCACGGCGTCCTTCTGGCGAACAGACATCTGCGTCCACGGGCTCGCGCCGGCGGCGGCATGATTTTGCATATTCAGGGAGGCATTCAACACAAGCGACAACCCGAACAAAGGTTCGAGAATCATCTCTTGGACCTCGGCGAATCAGGGTCTGCAATTGAGGTATCGCAGTCGGAGTCCCAGTGCACGAAAAATCTGCATTATCTTACCGGCGAACTCAGAGAGATGCCGCCGGAAAGGAACCGATCTGCTGTCATCGCGATTGTTGTGGCATGCACAAAAAGCCGAATGTCGTCGGCCAGATGACTGCCGAACAAACCGAGCTGCTGCGGAAGATTGCTTTCGACGCTTATGAACCCGAGGCCTTCAGCCCGAACCTCACCAAAGCCGAGGCAGCGCGGCGCATCGACATGCTTCAGGCCAAACTGAAATTGATGAGCGAACCGCCACACACGCAGTGACGGAATTCGTGAATCGCCGTCAGCAATTGCGGGAGGAACCCCTCCGCGCAAGCGGGCGTTTGCTTTTCTGGACAGGACTTCTGAGGAGGAACTTATGACACATTTTCGCCATGCTGCAATCGCGGCCGCGCTGCTTGCCAGCGCGAGCACGGCCGGCGCGCAGACCACTGTCATCACCCGCGAGCCGGTGGAATCTCGGACGGTGGTGACCACCGAGCCAATTCAACTGACCCCGGTTCAGCGGCAGACGATCTACCGCACGATCGTGCGCGAACGCGTAAGCCCGGCACAGCCGACCGTGGAATACCGTGTTGGAACGCGTGTGCCGGGCAGCGTGCAGCTCTATTCGGTGCCGCAGGAGATTGCGGTCGAAGTACCGGCGATACGGTCTTATAAATACATGGTGGTAAATGACCGCGTCGTATTGATCGATCCGGCAACCAGCGAAGTGGTCGCCGAACTGGCCGAATAGCACGTCCCATCGGCTGAGATTTGGGCCCGGCGCGACACACGCCGGGCCCACGTTTTAGTACTCCATGTTTACCTTCCGGCGCCCGGCCTGACAGGCGCAGGCGGTAGGTGCTGGATTTTCGGCGTCGCAAGGGCCATATTAGCGGTCGAGGAGCCTTTGATTATGTCGATGATCAACTACCGTGCCCCGTCCGAACTATTTCCTAGCCGGAGCCGCAAGTCGCGCCGCCCGATTGGCTACAAGCGCTTTCCGACTGCTGCGGAAGCGATCCGTTTTGCCATTGAGGAGTTGCCGCCGGAATTGCTGCTAGGCGCGTATCTAGAAGTGGAAGAAAAGCGGTTCGACGGCAATGGCATCCGGCAGCTTTACGAAAGCGCCGACTATCCGCTGCCGCGCAAGGCCGCCAAGACCAAAGTTGCCGCGGCGAACTGACCAATCGACCAGTCCGTCTGACTGCCACCCTCCGCTCGCGCGGAGAGGCGCAGCGTTTATGCGTACGCGGAAACGGGGTCGGGTTGGCTGCTGAAACACAAAGCCACCGCCGATACGGCCGGCGATGGCTCATCCAGCTACGCGCGAATCTCAGTCTGCCGGACGCTGACCAGGATTATTGGATCCGTTTTTCCATTGCGTGAGGCTGTCGCCGATAACTTTCATTGCAGTCATTGCAGCGTGGCTCAGGCTCGCGTAGCTGGCGATCTCCCGGCCCACGCGCTCGCCTTCGCTCCGAAGCATGTCGCGTACGCCCTGCAATTCAAGAATCACTCGGTCGATTTCTTCGATCGAGGCACCTGAGACACGGCGGATCAGCACATTCAGGTTGTCGGAGACCGGTTCGGGCGCCGAGTCTTCAGGCCGCTGCCGCCGCAAGTAGGCAACGTCCCGTCGGACAAATTCGCGAATCTCACCCTCGAAAGCAGTCGCCGCCTCCTGATCGATTTCAGGCGGCCGTTCCGGTGATTTCCGGTTTGGAGCGTACAGCTCCGGACCGGGCTTTTCCGGCACCGCACCAAGCCGATCGGGTCTGATGGCCGTCATGGTCAACTCCTACAGAAGCGCAGACTGTTTGCGCACGGATCCCCAGTTGCAACGCGATTGCCGCACGTGACTTGGGCAGCCGTGGGGCGGGATTGCAACCCTAACGAAACTTTGTGGTAAACAGTCACCAGCACCCCAGTTTATGCACGACTTTATGAGGCTGTCTCGTGCGTTTGGGGGAGATCTACCAATGGAGTTTGAAGCCGGCCGTGACGCTCTTGCTGCTGGTCGTCTGCCCGAAATCGGTCACCGTGGTGGTAACCTGGAGGGGACCGTAGAGCTTCTGTTCGGCGCTGAATGTATTGTGAGTCACCGGATCGTTGCTGGCGGTGGTCATCCCTGCGCCGAACGTGGTGCCGGTCGGCAGGATGTTGAACTTGACCGCCCTTTCATTCCCGAAGACCTGCGGTGCTCCGCCGCCGGGACCGGATGGCAACCTCATCAACGGGATATCGCCCGGCGCCGAGGACGGCTGACCGAGCGTTTCGGTCACAGAATAGGTGTCCTGAAGTGTCACAGCGAATCGTCCCCCAAACGGAATCGATTGTTTGAGGGTCGTGCCGAATTTGCCTTGATCATTGGCAGGGTCGACACGCGCATCCACGCTGCCGATGCGCGGTACGCCGACCGATGCCCACGCGGCCCCGGCAGGAGTGTCGCGTGGTGTCGGTAACGGGCGTTCGAAAACACCGCCAGAGTTTGACGGTCCGAGTTCAGCGCCCACCGAGTTGCTCCATTCGGTCGACAGCGGTTGCTTCACAACGATGGTGGTCGATCCGTCCAGTTTCTCGATGCGGGTGACATCGTAGTCTGTGCCGGATGTTCCGGGGATCCGCAGCGGCGTCTTCGGCGGTGTTGCAAGCGCAACCGGATCGAAAACCAGCGCATTGCCGATGATCGCGCTTTCCTCCGGCGTCAGCGGCGTTTCGGGAACGAGCGCGCCATTGTCCGGCTGAGCAGAGTCCTGCGCAAATGCGGGAAGAGCGGCGAGGGCAAGGGCGCCGGCCATCCACAATGCGCAGTAAGCGCTCGTACGCATTCCAAATCTTCCCCGAAAATGCATTCCGGCCTTGGCTCCGCGATCACGCGATATTCGGCGCGAACCGGTTAAGCATTGGTAGCGCCAATGCCACGGAACTTTGGCGAAGCTGTGGAGCAAGTTGGATATATTTTCGGTCACAGGCAGCGCGCCGCGATGACCTCATTGATGTGAGCGACGTCGGCGTCAAAGCGGCCCAGGTCCCGTTCGCGTTCTGGTCCATTCTTGCACAGGGCGGTCACTGCGCGTGCCTTTACGAGTTCTAGAAAATAGAGCCGCGTGGCGTTGCAGATTTCCCGGTCACTCGCGGCGGTGAGACCTTTGACGCGCGTCTGCATGGCCGCAATCCCGGCCGCGGCGCCCACGAGACTGCGGTCGCAGCCCGCTTGCTGAAGCGGTTCAGGCCGGGCGGCCGGCGCCGCCAGAAGCGCCAGCGCGAAGGCGCCAGGCACGATGAGCCCGATAAAGGCAAGAGATGCGAACATGAAGCGTTTGAGCACGGCCTCGACCTCCCGAACGACTTCTGTTGGTCGGTGGGACGGGCAAAAAGGTTCAACGTGACGTGAAACCGGAACTTGGCTGAGGAATTACTCCAGGCAGGGGAGGCGGCATAATGGGAGTACAAGCATGCCGGCGTTACTGCCGATCATCCTGACCGCGTCGCACATCGTTCCGGCTGCTGACGGACCGCCGAAATTTGATGTCGACGGACCTGCAGGCCGGCCGCCGTTGCGGGCGTATTGCCGGGGCGCGACGCATCCGCGTGTCAACGTGACGAAAACGACGCGCGCGACAAGCTCGAGCGGCAATGGGCCGAATACAGCGCTCCACAGCGTCAGCACTGCGCGGGCTTCGCCGCGCTCGACCGCGCGCCGAGCTACGTTGAATTACTGACCTGCCTGGAGATTGCCAAACAGTCCGCGGAACTGCCCGCAGAATCGAAAGCGGGGACCGTCGGCCGGCGGTGATTGTTCAGGGCTTCTTGCCCGGCGGCGTGCTGTAGGGGCTGCCGGACGAGCCTTGCATCTGAGCCAACTTGTACGCGGAGAGCTGCTTGGGCTTGTCCTTGTCGGCCTTCGGCTTCTTCTTTTCCTTGGGAACTCGCATCTGACCTTTTGCCATGACGTTCTCCTGAAGGTCTGGAAAAGGCGAATGCTAACCGGCGCGTGGGCGGACGCAAGGGGATGTGGACGATGGCGCGATCGTGCTAGCCCTTCGGCGCCGGTACGCCGGCCGCGTTCATCTTCTGGTCGATGCATTTGTTGACGAGGTCGGCGCGCTTGTCGAGATCTTCGTGGGCGCTGGCCTTTTCGGTCCGCATCCAGCATTCCCGCGCCGCGCGCGACCGCGTCATCGGCTCTGTATCGCGCACCGGCTCAGGAGGCTTGGCCGCCTGGGTTCTGACCGGGGCAGCGTCTGGCTTGGCTGACGCGGGCTCCGCCTTGGGGGCGTCGGCGGCGGTCGGGCCGGTCCCGTCGGTTTCACAGGCGGCAAGCACCAGCGCGCACGAAACGAACAAGGCGAAGCGCGTGACGGTGGCGACCTTACAGATACTGGACATCACAACATTCATACGGTGCATTCCGGACATTGAATGGGGACAGAGTGCTGGGCAACGCGGCGGTCCGGCTATGCCCGAAATGACCCATATACGCAACGCCCGCGATAGAATGTCACAATCGCGTGCGCAACCCCAAAAGGTTCCTGACGGGAGGCTTGTATTGGCTGGCAGGCCGGAGGATGAGCGGAGAGGCCTTCGTATTCAAGAGTTAAGCAAGAACATCCGCCGCTTAACCAATTCGGCCGTTGTGATTTGCCATCCCGTTTCGATTTATGGAGATACTACAAGCCCAAGGTTCAACGCGGGCGATGTCATGCGTGTCTCCATTACGAAGCGAGTGATATTTGCAGTCGCAATCGCATCGGCCGCGTTCGGCAGCGCGTGCGTTCCGTCACAGGCCGCAGATCTTGGGCCTGGATTGCGGTCGGGCGCCGGGCACGTCAGCGCAACATGGCGTCACTGGAACTGGCGCGACCGATGCGCCTGGGCAGGCTACTATTGTCTCTATGCCTGGGATGGGTACGTCTATCACTATCCCTGGGACGATCGTCCCTCCGCCTACATGTACTCCGCGCGCCGGCACCGGCACCGGTTCTAGATCTTTGGATCTCAGCGCTGCCGCGACGGCTTGAATCCGCCGCGCATACCGGGGCGGCCCATCGTGGATCGCGGGCTGTCCTTGCGCGCCGGAATCGCCTCCACTCCCGGGCCCATTTCATCAAGCGTCGGCTTGCGAGGGCTTTGGCCAGATCGAGAAGGCCTCACTTCATGTGACAGCGCGATGCCCATCTCGTCGAGACGCGGCTTGTGCGGCCTGTCTTCGCGCTCCGCGCTTCGGCGCGAGCCTCGCACCGCGCGGCGAAGCTTGGGATCCTGCGCAATCACCACATCCCGCGCGGTTGGATTGTCCAGCACCGCCAGTTCGGTCGCGCGCAGGCGCTTGATCTCGTCGCGCAGGCGCGCGGCCTGCTCGAAGTCGAGATCGGCGGCTGCCTCGCGCATGCGCTTTTCCATGTCGGCCACCACGGCTTCCAGATTGTGTCCGACTGTGGCGGCCTCGGCGAACTCGCCGCTGTCGGCGCCACCGGTGGAAATCAGCACGTGGTCGCGCTCGTACACGCTGTTCATGATGTCGTGGATCGAGGTCTTGATGCTTTCCGGCGTGATGCCGTTGGCGGTGTTGTATTCAACCTGCTTCTCGCGCCGCCGGTTGGTTTCCTCGATCGCGCGCTGCATCGAGCCGGTGACCGCGTCGGCGTAGAGCACCACCTTCCCGTCCACATTGCGGGCGGCGCGGCCGATCGTTTGTATCAGTGAGGTTTCACTCCGGAGGAAGCCTTCTTTGTCGGCATCGAGAATGGCGACCAGTGCGCATTCTGGAATGTCGAGGCCTTCGCGCAACAAATTGATGCCGACCAGTGCGTCAAAGGCGCCGAGCCGCAGGTCGCGGATGATCTCGATACGCTCCAGCGTGTCGATATCGCTGTGCATGTAGCGCACGCGGACGCCCTGTTCGTGCAGGTACTCGGTGAGGTCCTCGGCCATGCGCTTCGTGAGCACGGTGACTAGCGAACGGTAGCCGCGCTGAGCCACCTGCCGCACTTCGCCGACGAGATCGTCCACCTGCGTGCGTGCGGGCCGTATCTCCACTGGCGGATCGATCAGCCCGGTGGGGCGGATCACCTGTTCGACGAAAACGCCGCGCGCCTCCTCCATTTCCCATGGGCCGGGGGTGGCGGAAACCGCCATTGTCTGCGGCCGCATGGCATCCCATTCCTCGAACCGCAGCGGCCGGTTGTCCATGCAGGAGGGCAGGCGGAAGCCGTATTCGGCGAGCGTCGCCTTGCGGCGGAAGTCGCCGCGGAACATGCCGCCAAGCTGCGGGACAGTGACGTGGCTTTCGTCCGCGAAGACCAGCGCGTTGTCGGGCACATATTCGAACAGCGTTGGCGGCGGCTCACCCGGCTTGCGGCCGGTGAGATAGCGCGAATAGTTCTCGATGCCCGCGCAGGAGCCGGTGGCCTCCATCATCTCGAGGTCGAAGATCGTGCGCTGCTCGAGGCGTTGTGCTTCCAGCAGGCGTCCAGCGGCATTGAGCTGGTCGAGGCGCTGGCGCAGCTCATGCTTGATGCCCTGGATGGCCTGGATGAGCGTCGGGCGCGGTGTGACATAGTGCGAATTGGCGTAGATCTTCACAAAGTCCAGCTCGTCAGTCTTCTGGCCGGTGAGCGGATCCATCTCCTCGATCTTTTCAATCTCGTCGCCGAACAGATGGACGCGCCAGGCGCGGTCTTCATAGTGCGCCGGGAAAATGTCGACCGTGTCGCCACGCACGCGGAATGAACCGCGGAAGAAATCGCCCTGCGTGCGCTTGTATTGCAGCGCGACCAGATCGGCGAGCAACTGGCGCTGATCCATCTTGCCGCCTTGCTTGAGCGTGAACGTCATCGCCGAATAGGTTTCCACCGAACCGATGCCGTAAATGCACGACACTGAGGCGACGATGATCACGTCGTCGCGTTCGAGCAGCGCGCGCGTGGCCGAATGGCGCATGCGGTCGATCTGCTCGTTGATGGAGGATTCCTTCTCGATGTAGGTGTCGGTGCGCGGGACATAGGCTTCCGGCTGGTAGTAGTCGTAATACGACACGAAATACTCGACCGCGTTGTCGGGAAAGAACGACTTGAACTCGCCGTAGAGCTGCGCGGCCAAAGTTTTGTTCGGCGCAAGGATGAGGGCAGGGCGCTGCGTCGCCTCGATCACCTTGGCCATGGTGAAGGTTTTTCCCGAGCCGGTGACGCCGAGCAGCACCTGCGTGCGGTCGCTTCGCTGCACGCCCTCGACCAGGTCCTTGATGGCCTGCGGCTGGTCGCCCTTCGGCTCGAAGTCGGACGCAATGACGAAGCGTTTGCCGCCTTCGGATTTTTCCGGGCGCGGGGGCCGGTGCGGCGTCCAGGGCTGGGCGCCAAATTCCGGCCGGCCCTCGCGCAACAGCCGTTCGAGCGACTGCTGGCTGGCGATGCCGCCAAAGCCGCCTGGCTGCGTCGGCAGGTCGGCGCGGGGGAGGCGATATTTCGGATCGCCACCGGTGTCAGTCCTGATTCCG
>DASSIJ010000319.1:0-8625 GCA_035692045.1 Pseudolabrys sp.
GTTTCGGCCAGCCTCCCCTGCCGGAGACCAAATACCGAAAATCACGTGTCGAACAGGCCGCACTAACGCCGCCTGTTCTCGCAAAGTCTCTGTGATCAGAGATTCGGGGGACTGCGTGGTGGGCCCGGGAGGACTCGAACCTCCAACCAGACCGTTATGAGCGGTCGGCTCTAACCATTGAGCTACGGGCCCTATGCTCCTTCTATCAATGCGCGCGGGCCATGCGCAACGCCGCCCTCTCCTGCCCGGCCAGTGATTGGGCTAGGCTGCGCATCCATTCTCGCCGGAGCGCCAGCGCTATGCATGTCTTCAGCCTCGAGACCGAGCAACAATGGGACCCCAGGCATCATGTTGAAAAGATCCTCGGCAAAGTTGCCGACGGAGACTTCACCGTGGCCTGCTGGGAGCCAGGCCAAATCAGCCCCTATCACTGCCATCCGCACGCAACCGAAATCTACTTTTGCTTCTCCGGCGGGGGCACCATGCAGACACCGACTGAAACGATCGCGGTGAGACCCGGCGCCTTCTTGGTCCACCCGCCCGGCGAAGTGCACGAATACGAGAACGGACCGGCACGCACGCTGCTTTTCCGCGTACGCTACGGAACCGACATGCGCGCGCACCATTGCGACTGGCGCGGAAACAAGGATTGGAAGCAGTCCGCGGAAGACGCCGAATACTATCGCCGTCACCCGCTTTGATTACATCTTCAGCAGCCGCCTGGCATTGCCGCTCAATATCTTCTCCTTGTCGGAGTCCGAGATCGAGACGCTCTCCATCCACTTGACCGCGGGCGGGTTCATGACAAACGGCCAGTCGACCGCAAACAGGATGTGGTCTGCGCCCATCTCGAGCATGCAGCAGATCAAGGCCGGATCAGAAAAGAAACCGCTCGTCGTGACATAGAAGTTCTTGCAAAAGATATCGCGGAAGCTCATCGCCTTCTGCCCCGGCCGCTTGAGCGATGTATCGATGCGCCACACCAGGAAAGGCAGCGTCTCGCCGAAATGGCCGAGAATGATCTTCAGGTTCGGATGCGCATCGAAGACCCCTGACAGCACCAGGCGTATCGCCTGAGTCGCGGTCTCCACCGTGTAGCCCCAGGCCGGCCGCACCACCAGGGGGAAGTCCTTGGCATAGTCCTGATAGTAGATTTCCGTCACCTTCGGATGGGGCAGCGAGGGATGAAAGTAGATCGGCACGTCGAGCTTTTCCGCGCGCTCATAGATCGGCCAGAACTTCCTGAGGTCGAGAAATTCGCCGTTCGACATCCCGTGCAGCATCGCGCCCTTGAAGCCGAGTTTGGTGACAGCGCGCTCGAGTTCGTCGGCGGCCGCCTTCGGATCCACAGTCGGAAGAGCCGCAAAGGCTGCGAAGCGCCTGGGGTTGGCCACGCATACCTTGGCGAGGCGGTCGTTCACCTGGCGAGTCAGATCGGCGGCAATATCGGCCCCAAGTTTTTGGGTGGAGGGTGCGCCATGCGAAAGCACCTGGATGTCGATCCCGGCCTCATCCATCTCCTTGAGACGCAGACTTCCCAGATCATAGAGCCGTTCGTCGGTCTCATTGCCCCGGCCAGCCTCAGGACCGGTAAAATGCTTGGCCAATTCCGGGTCCCAGTAATGCTCCTCAATCGCAATGATCGGACAATTCGGCTTTTTCATCATGACTTTTCCCCGCAACACTGATGGAGGCGCTTCGTAGCAACCGTCAGATGGGCTGTCACGGCCTCCCCGACCGGCGGGCGACAGGTCCGTGGTAAAAATGCCGCACAGTTTCGATTGCCGGACAAAGGGTATCCAAGTGGTGCTTTGGTAATGACATCGACTCAGTTATGCACAGATTATGCTGCCGATTCTTCGGATTCTGCCTGTGGGCGGCTTACTTCTCGCCATTTTGATTCTGGTTCTGGCACTTAGCCCCCCGGACGGATCTCGTGCGCCGCTCGCCTCCGCGATCGTGCCGTCGCGTGGCGCGCCGTTCGACCGCGAGCGTCAGGCCGAAGTCCGGCAATTCCTGATCCACGCCGCCCTCAAGCGCGCCGATGAGCTCAATCGTTTGCGCGAGCTTCCCGACACACCGGCGCGGTCCGACAATGCACAATCGACAGTGGCCAGCCTTCCCGGCGACCGAAGCGAAGCCGATCCGGAAGAGCCGGCATCAATCAACGAAGCACCGGTTGTCAGCATTCCAGTGGAGATTGGTGAACCTTCCTCGGCCGAACTGCCCGTCGCTGCGCCGGAGGAAAGCGCGCCGGCAGCAAAAAAAACCGAACCAGCCGCCAAATCGCAACGGGAATCCCGCCGCATCCACCGAATACGCCGTGTCAGAGCGCCGGTGAACCCAACTCCACCTCGCCCATTCAATCTTTTGGAAGCGTTGTTCGGCGGACCGCAGCATCCGCAACCCACGTACGGTAGCCAGCAGACCGTCCAGCGATATCAACCGGTGCCAGACATTGCCGCGCAGGCGAACCCGAACGCCTTTTCCACGGTCCCTCGCACCAATCCCTACTAGGGGTTTTGGGTCAGCGCAGAATTGCAATGTCCGGCCGTGCGCGCCGCAAATAAAGATCGGTGCAACTGGCGCCGCGATCAGTGGTAGTCGACACGCCCGCTATAAAGACTGGACGACGATGCGACGTTCTCGCCTTGCGCGTAAGTCCGCCTCAGCTTTTGCTCTGAAGCAACTTTGATATTGCTGCCCGGGGCAGCGAATGCCAACGAGTCGGCCGACGTCCGGTCGCTGGAAGGCATTGCCATGCCCCTGTTCTTGGCCGCGTAGTAATAGCCGGCGGCGTAGTAATGCACTGCGCGGCTGGAATTGCCGTTGGCGACGCGATAGGCGCCGGCAAGATATTTCACCGCATAGGTCATGTTGGTATCAGCATCGAGCAACCCGCTGGCGGTGCCGGTGTAGCCCATGGAACGGGCGGTGGGGAGTTTGATCTGCATCAGCCCGTAATTCCCCGCGCTGACCGCGCGCGCATTGCCACCACTCTCACGCTTGATCACGCGACGCACCAAATCCTCTGGCAGATTGTTCGCCGCGGCATGGCGGGCGATCAATGCATCGAGATTGCCGTTGGCATCGACATGCGCGAAACGCTGCTTCTGCGCGAACGCCGGGGTGGCGGCGAGCGCTACCAGAATCGTCGTCAGTGTCAGTTTGCGAAACATGGCGGCTCCGTTTTGCAGATCCTGATTTTAGGGGAAGTCACCGCTTTACACGAGGAAGTCGGGCAACTTTGTGACCAAAACCACTTTAACCCCGGTTGGCTCCATCACGAATTGATCAGACCGTGAGGAATACCGCCGGCGGCATCGTTTGTCGCTGTGGGCACATTTAATTGTCATTTCGCATCGTCGCGGCGCGTTCGATGTGTAAACTTCCCGACATCGTTTTGGCTCGGGAGGTCAATCAGCATGAGCACGCCGCACACCTCGGTGGAGGACCGCTTGCGCGCGGTCGAGGATACCCTCGCGATCTATCACCTGATCGCGAGTCACCCACCGGCCGCAGACACCGGCACCAGCCACTACTACCGCGGCGCGTTTACGCCCGATGGAGAGATGGATCTCGCGGGAGGCAAGCGCGCGGTGGGCAATGTGGACATTTCGGCCATGGTGACAACTCCGGAGCACCAGGCCGCGATTGCCGGCGGGCTCTGCCATTTCGCCGGCCTCCCACGGGTCGAGCTCGATGGCGATACCGCAGTCGCCACGTCCTATTTGCAGATCATCACCCCGGACCGGCAAGCCGCCTCGCGCGAGGTGCCCGGCCACGGCGCATCGACCGGCTTTCGCATTCACCGGGTCGGCGCCAACCGCTGGGAGCTCAAGCGCGGCAAGGATGGCTGGAAAGTAACGCGACGGACTCTGCGCCCGCTTGACGGCACCGATGATGCGCGGGCCTTGCTGCGGCGTGCGATTACGCCGTAAGTTTTCGCCAACGACATAGACAAACGGAAAAGCAGGGAGCGAGCGAGATGCCGAAGGCTTATTGGGTGGTGACCTATCGTTCGGTGAAAAGTCCGGAAGCGTGGCAGGCCTATGCCAAACTTGCAGTGCCGGCGATCCAGTCGGCCGGCGGCCGCTTTTTGGCGCGCAGCAACCCGGCGAAAATCTACGAGGCCGGCATGAATGAGCGCGTGGTGCTGGTGGAGTTTGACAGCGTCGAGAAGGCGGTCGCCTGCCATGACACGCCCGCTTACAAGGAAGCGCTCAAGGCGCTCGGTACTGGCAATGTCGAGCGGGATATGCGCGTGGTCGAGGGCGTCGCCTAGCGCCTTCACCACTCCGCAAACGGATAGCGCTCGTGCGCGGCCTCCGCGTGGCGCTGCGCGTCGGCAACGACTTCGAAAAATATCACGATGAACGATATGACACGCGCGAAGCCGGCCAGCGCCGGCACGATCGGGGCGCGGATGGGCAATGTAGCCATTGGCCTTGTTCTCCTTGATCGTTGCTAGAAGCGCGTCGGCGTCGAAAGAAAGAGTCGCTCGATCTCGCGCTCGGCTTCGTCGGTGAATTTGCTGTTCTGCAGATAACGCGCGATCTCGCGATCGGCCTGGCGCTGACGCGCCAGCATCATGGCGTCGGCAAAGCGACGGAAAAATCCGGGGCGAGTGCGTGCAGGAGATTCGACGATGAGGTCGCGCGGGGCGACGGCGGACGGAACGTAAGCCATGGATCATCTCCCTTCATTGGGCTCGACGACTCCACAGGCGCTTCCCATTTTCTTGTTCTTGTTGTTGACGTGTAGATAGGCGCGGTTCGCTGTTTTGACCATGCATGGTGGAACATACGTTCCATGCGCCCGACTCATGCAGATTGTCGCGCACGCGTCGCAATAGCGTGCAATTGATTCCAAATTAGGCACGCATCGCCTCTCGCGAGTGCAGCCACATCTCCGCCGCAAACTCGCAAGCATCCGTTAAAATTGAAATGCGCGTATTGCCCGGCGATGCGCTTTCCCCTGAGACAAGTCGCAGAGGGACGGGGCTTGCTCTCGGCGCGTGAGCGGGCTCAACCTGTGGAATTGACCCTACGGGAATGCGCGAACCGGCGCATTCTTATGGGCCAACATCCAGGCAGCTGGCCAAGATTTCCATGCGAGCAAAGGGGAGAACGCCATGGTCGCCGTTCGGGAACCAATTCTCACGCCTGTCGAAATAATGGATCTGCGCCCAACGCAAATCACTGTGGGGATGCGTGAGGTCAAAGCGAAACAAAAACGCTGGCGCGAACTGAAGGACGAAAAAGGCTCCAAATTCCTCGGCACGCATATGATCCCGGTGATCCTCGGCCCCAAGAAGCGCCACTACGTCATCGACCACCATCACCTCGCGCGCGCACTTCACGAGGAAGGCGTCAAGAAAGTGATGGTTACCGTGATCGCCAATCTCAGCATGCTCGAAAACGACGCATTTTGGTTCGTCCTCGACAACCGAAATTTGATGCATCCTTTCGACGATGAAGGCCGCCGGCGCGACCAGAAGGGCATACCGAAATCGATCAAGGACCTGGTTGATGACCCGTTCCGCTCGCTCGCCGGAGAACTCAGGCGGGCGGGCGGATACGCCAAGGATACGACGCCCTTCAGCGAGTTTCTGTGGGCGGATTTCCTCCGTCGTCGTATCAAGCGCAAGCTTGTCGACACCGATTTTGAGCGCGCGCTGGAGACAGCGATGAAAGCGGCGAAAACGCAGGATGCGATCTATTTGCCCGGATGGTGCGGTCCGGCGCCCGAAGAGTGATCGTTTCATTGGCGTGCGACAATCGCGCGCGGATGGAACCGCAGATTTCGAGAAATAGCCTAAGTTTCGCCCCCAATTAGCACCGTCCTCCTCCCTATCAGGCGACCCATTGGTGGGGGCCTACCGGGGAGATCTCTTGATGGTCATGCGTTTTGGCGCCGCGCTTTGCGGCGCGTTGATTATTGTTGGCTGCTCGTCTGCAGCCATGGCCGAGTCCGGAATTGCGTCGGTCTATGCTTATGCGGGCGAGCGTACAGCAAACGGCGAGCGCGCCCAGCCGACTGGTTTCACAGCCGCGCATCGCACGCTGCCCTTCGGCACGCGGGTACGCGTCACCAATAAAACCAACGGGCGAACCGTTGTTGTGCGAATCAATGACCGCGGCCCTTTTGTGCGTGGCCGCGTGATCGATCTCACTCCCGCCGCAGCGCATGCTCTCGGTTTTAACGGATTGGCGCACGTAACGCTTAACGCCGGATAGTCTTCACGACCAATCTAGAAGCAAAGGTTGGTCACGAACTTCCCGTTTTTGTCCTTGATCACGTAAGGACATTCCGCGCGTTTGAGCGCGGCCTTGGCATCTTCGTTGCCGAGCGCCGCGGCTTTCTCGTAGTACGATTTGGCGGCACCTGAATCCTGCGGGCCCCCTCGCCCGCTTTGCGCAAATGCGCCCATTCGTTCCATGGCAGCAGGATGACCTTGCGCGGCTGCCTTCTCAAACAAGGCCCGCGCGGCCGCGTCGTCCTTCGGGCCACCGACGCCATCCGCCGTCATCAGTCCAAGTTGATACTGCGCCTCCGCGGAATTTGTCTCCGCCGTTTTCGACAGAAGCGCGCGCGCCTTGACGGGATCGACCGCGCCACCAGAGAGCGCCGCAAGGTTGGTGACGCCGCGCGGATTGCCCGCCTCGGCAGCGCGCTCGAACAGCTTGCGCGCCTCCGCCGGATCTTTGGCAACGCCGTTCCCGGTCCCCAGCATCACCCCGAGCTCAACCATCGCCGAGGTGCTTCCTTTGTCGGCTGCCTTGTGCCACGCACTCATAGCCTCTGCCATCTGCCGATTGGCTGCGTAAGCGCGCCCGAGTTCGTAAAGCGCTCGACGGGATGAAGCCGACGCGGTTTTGCAAAACTTGATCGCGGTCGCGATATCGGATTGCGCAATCTCGGCAGTGCCTTTTACGTCTGCCGGCTTGTCCGGGTCGGCGGGATCGGCGGCGATCCGGTCGCAAAGAACGAGATCGGCTGACTGAGCGTTAGCTGATAAACAGGACCCGGCCGCCAGCATCAGGATGGTGCACAAGGCGCAGGCGGCCAGAGCGGCGTCAGATCGTTTCAGCATGACTCACAATACCCAGACACAACCGTGCGATGTCACGATCTTAAAGCCGCGGGTCCGCGCCGAGCAAGCCCGTGGCCTGCAGGAAGCGGCCCGCTCCCCGATCGGCTAACATCGGCGCGATGGACTCACCCGCCCCGACCCGCGATTTCTACGAAAGCCTGCCGGTCTTTCGTGAGTTTACACAGGTCGCGGACGAAACCTGTTTCCGGCCGCTGCCCGGTGACTGGATCATCGGTGTGGCCGACGTGCAGCAATCGACCAGGGCCATTCGCGAGAACCGCTACAAGGCCGTGAACATGGCCGGCGCCGCGGTGATCGCTTCGATCGCCAATGCGCTGAAAGGCCGCGATTTCCCGTTCGTCTTCGGCGGCGACGGTGCAAGTTTCGCAGTGCCGCCGGAAGATGCCGCCCTCGCCCGCCAGGCGCTGGCGGAGACGGCGACCTGGGTCAAGGAAGACCTCGTTCTCGGTTTGCGCATCGGAATGGTTGCGGTCGCAGACATTCGCGCGCAAGGCCGCGACGTTCGCGTCGCCCGTTACATGCCATCGGCGAATGTGAGCATTGCAATGTTCTCGGGCGGCGGCATGGCCTGGGCGGACGCCGCGATGAAGCGCGGCGAGATCGCAGTGCCGCCGGCCCCGCCCGGAGCCCATCCCGATCTCTCCGGCCTGTCCTGCCGCTACGAGCTGATCCCCTCGCAGCGCGGACAGGTATTGTCGCTTCTGGTGACGCCCGTGGAGCGCGCCAGCGCTGGCGAATTTCGCGCCGTGATCGAGGCCGTGATCCGTATTGTCGAGAAAACGCCGGACGCCTCGCGTCCCCTTCCCGGACAGGGACTGCGGCTGCGATGGCCGCCGCAAGGTTACGATCTCGAAGCGCGGGCGTCGCGGCGCGCAGGTGAATCGATCCGCACCCGCAAGGTCAAGGTGCTGGCACGGACTCTTTTTTACTTTTTGGTTATGTGGAGTGGCTTGCGCATTGGCCGCTTCATTCCCGCAAAATATACCAGGGAGCTGGTCGAAAACTCGGATTTCCGGAAGTTCGATGATTCGTTGCGCATGGTGCTCGATTGCACGCCGGAGCTGGCGGCCGAGATCGAGGATTGCCTGAAGACGGCGGCCGCCGGGGGCATCATTCGCTACGGACTGCATCGCCAGAATGCGGCGATGATGACCTGCTTCACGCCGTCGCCGGTCAGTCCGAATCACGTTCATTTCATCGATGGCGCGCAAGGCGGCTACGCGCTCGCGGCAAGCGCGCTAAAAGACAGCAGCCAGATCGGGGCCGGACAGGGTGCGCATCCAGGATGACCGCCTCCCGCGCGCCCGCTCGAATCCGATGGCAGCTATGCAGCAACACGTCAGTCCGAGCATTGAGCTTCGCCGGTGGACGCTCCGAGCCGGAATCATCCCAAAAAGCTGTTGCATATCCGTGACTAAGTGGAATTTTCGCAACGATGTGGCGTTGACCGTGGCGGCAGCCTTTGGGATAAATGCCCCGGGAAGCGGGGTGCGGATGTTGGGCAAAGA
>DASSIJ010000320.1:0-21613 GCA_035692045.1 Pseudolabrys sp.
GAGATCTAGCATGCCTCAGGGCACCGTAAAGTGGTTCAATCCGACGAAGGGCTATGGCTTCATCCAGCCCCAAGAAGGCGGGAAGGATGTGTTTGTGCACATCTCGGCGGTCGAACGCGCCGGACTTAGCACGCTGAACGAGGGTCAGACCGTTCAGTTCGAACTCGTCGAGAACCGCGGAAAGACGTCCGCGGAGAACCTCAAGGTCAAGTGACCTGAGACGTCCGGGCTGACTACCGTTTGCTCGCTGATTTGACCGCCGGACTTCCAGGCCCGGCGGCTGTTGCGCTTTTATGCGTTATCGGGTCAGCCGTTCCAGTTCCGGGAATGGCACGAACGCAACCTCCTTGCAGAGCTCGCGTACGTCCTTTGGCGTGTCGAGGAAGCGATCGAGCTTGCCTGCCACGTAGATCGCCGCACCGTCTTTTGATCCGACATACTTCCCGTCAGAGTTGCGCGCGTTATAGCGAACGCATGCGACATAGCGATCGCCCGGCCCGATATATTTGAGCTGCGGTTGTGATACTGCCGCGCTGCGGACATGCGACGGATCGTTGAGATAGGTCCGCAGGAAAGCCAGCAGATCCTGCCGGTAGCCCTGCGGATAAACATTCTCCGCGTCCCAGCGCGCCTTCAATTCAGATGCACTTGGTCCGGTCTCGGTCGCACAGCCGCCAAGCGCAACTGCGACCGAAACGGCCATCAACAGCGCCAACGTCCGCATCCGCGCACGTCGCATTCACTGGTCCCCTGCTTGAACTCGATCATAGCGGCTAACGCCGGGCCGGCCAGAGAGACCGATGCGTTATGTGCCGAAGAAATGTATGCTGTCGTCCATAAAACAATCCAGGCAGGGACGCCATGACGCTCACACGCCGTACACTCGTGCTCGCCGGCATCGCCGCGCCATTGGCCGCACCGTTCGTGGCGCGGGCCCAATCATGGCCCTCCGGCCCGATCCGAATTGTCGTCGCCTACCCGCCAGGCGGTTCGACTGACGCCATCATGCGGCTGGTCCAGCCGGGGCTGCAGCATCGTCTCGGCGCCACCATCGTGATCGAAAACCGGTCGGGCGCTTCGGGCAGCGTTGGCACCGCCGCGGTGGTGAAATCGCCGCCCGACGGCAATACATGGCTGGCAGTCTTCGACAACCACGCCGCCAATCCGTTCGTGCTTCCGGGCCTCCCCTACGATACCGAGAAGGATCTCGATCCGGTGCTGCTGATTGGCACCGCGCCCTACGTGATCACCACGGCCAAGGCCAAGCCTTACCAGACCCTGGCTGACGTCATCGCCTTCGCCAAGGAAAATCCGGGCAAGGTCAGCTACGGCTCCGTCGGCAGCGGCAGCGTCGGGCATCTGGCAATGGCGCTGTTGTCGCAACGCGCCGGCGTGAAGCTGACGCACGTGCCCTATCGCGGCGGCGGTCCGGCGATGAATGACGCGGTCGCCGGCCACGTCGATCTTCTGGTCGGCAGCACCGCGCTGTCGATGCCGCAGGTCGAAGCCGGGGCCATTCGCGCGATCGTGCAGACAGGGAAAGAACGCAATCAGTTCATTGCCCAGGTGCCGACCGTGGCCGAGAGCGGATTCCCCGGTTTCGAAGCCTACGCCTGGTGGGGCATTTTCGCGCCGGCCGGTACGCCGAAGCCGATCATCGAGCGCTTCGGCAATGAGATGGCCGCGACGTTGCGCGACGAGCGCATCAGCAAGCAATTGGTCGAAACCCAGCAGGTCTCGTTGACCCTCGGCGGCCCGGACGTCGAGCGTGCCTTCGTCGGCAATCAGATGCAGACCTGGGGCAAAGTGGTGAAGGACAACAACATCAAGGCCGACCAGAACTAGCTTCGCGAATAAATGCTGGCGTGCGGTGTTCCTGACTGAGATGAGCCCCGAAAATTCGCCTTGTCCGTTTGAGAGACGGGAGATCATGCACCAGATTTCCCGCCGTTCTTTCCTGACCGCAACGGCTCTGGCCGGCGCCGCATTTGCCATGCCGGCCGGAGCCGGAGCGCCTTTGGCTGGCTTACAAGGCCCGGGGGTGTATCGCTTCAAGCTGGGTGACTACCAACTCACCGCGCTTTTTGACGGTGTCTGGTATTTGCCGATCGACGACAAGTTTGTGCGCAACGCAAGCGGCGCAGAGGTGAACCAGGCCCTCGCCGCTGCATTCCTGCCACCTGGTATTTTGCCAATATCGTTTACCGCGCTGATGGTGAACACCGGCGGCAAGCTGGTGCTGATTGATGCCGGAACAGCCGGCCAGGTCGCCGACACGGCGGGCAGTATGCTCGACAACCTCAAGGTCGCCGGCGTCGATCCAAAAGCGATCGATACAATTTTAATCTCGCATTTTCATCCCGACCACATCGACGGCATCAAGAGCAAGGATGGCGCGAAGATTTTCCCCAATGCCGAGATCCTGGTGCCGGAGCCGGAGTGGACGTTCTGGATGGATGAGTCGAATATGGGGAGGGCGAAAGGCGCGGTACACCGCTACTTTCTCAATGCGCGGCGCATCTTCAAGGACATTGCCAGGGAGGTGCGGCAGTTCGCGCCGGGGGCCGAAGTGGCGCCGGGGATCGTGTCCGTCCCTGCCTATGGCCATACGCCCGGCCACACCGCTTTCGCCATTCACTCAGGCAATCAGTCCATGCTGGCGATGAGCGATACCGTGCGTAACCCGTATTTGTTCGCGCGCAATCCCGACTGGCAGCCCACCTTCGACATGGACGGGCCGCAGGCCGTGGTAGCGCGCCGCGAAATGCTCGATCGCGTCGTTGCCGACCGCATGCTGGTCCAAGCCTATCATTTCCCCTTCCCCGCCTGCGGCCACATGGTCAAAAGCTCGACCGGCTACGAGCTTGTGCCGGTCGAGTGGCAGCCGCTGTGAGATGGTTCTCCTCGACTAGAACGTCGCGCCGGCTTGCACCAGGAAGGTTCGTCCTGCCAACGGGAAAGCGCTGAACAATCCGATCGTCGGCGGTGCGCCGGACGGAAAGCCTAGCCCGCCGGCAATCCCGCCGCTCGCGATGGCATAGTCATAAAAGTGCTTGTCCAGCAGGTTGAGGACGGACGCCGACCAGAAGAAGCGATCATATTGGCCGCCGAGTTTGATATCGACGGTTGCTTCTCCTGGAATCAGCGGTTGCTGATTGATCTGGTCATTGTCCATCCGCCGCGGTCCGAAGAGATTGGCCGTTACGTCGAGCGTCAGCAGCTTCGGCAGGATGTCCCACGTCAGGCCCGCATAACCCGACCATCTGGACACAAGAGGAATCTCGTTGCCCGCAAAGGCACCCTCACGGAACGTCGCATCCAGATAGGTGACACCGCCGCGTGCGCGCACTTCGTTGGTGATGCGATAAAGTGCGCTGGTCTCCCAGCCAATTCGCTGCGTCGGATCGAGATTTGTGTTGACGCCAATCGCGGGCACGAAATGGATCTCGTTTTTCAATCGCATCATGTAGACGCTCGACTGAAGATTGAACGGCCCCGTATTGACGCGGACCCCTCCCTCGACGTCGTACGAGGTCTGCGTTTTGAGATCGAAGGTTGGAACCGTAAATGCGAACGGGCTGCCTGCTCCGACGCGCTCGTCCGCATTGCCCAGGCGAAATGCCCGCGCCGCACGGGCAAACACCGCGAAGACTGAATTGAACCGATGCTCGATGCCCAGGTGAGCCGCCCACTGCCATTCGCCTTGGTCAAACGGCGGGATTTGCGGATTGTTGCTATAAAACCCGGCATTGGGATCATTGACCGGGCTATAAGTGTCGCGTGCGTCGACAGCATTGCGCTCGGCGCGGCCGCCAATTGATACATCGGTGTCCGGCCGGACTGCCGTTGTATTCATCGCGTAGAAACCCAGTGTCGTCTGCCGGATATCGTAGCTGTGAATTGGCACGAGACCGGGCGCCGACGGCCGGTCTGAATTGTATTGCGTGTTGTAGAAGTCGATGCCGGTCAGAAGCCTGTTCGGGACGCCGAACAGCCGATGCGCCACATCGAGGCGCGGGGTAAACGACGATGTGGTCATCACCGTGTCGACGTAGTTCATCGGCGTGGCGGCGCCCACGTTGTAGTTGAAGCTGGAGTCGAAATAGTTGAAAAACTGCGCCTGCTGAAACTTGCGCCGCACGCCGCCATCGACAATCAGCTCGATTCCGGGACTGAGCGTTGCATTGAAGCCGGTCGCGAAATTGATCGCCTGCTTCTTGCCCCAATCCAGCGGGGTATTCGATTGCCAGGGCGTCTCGAGCGTATACGGAAGGCTGCCGGGCAAATTATTGAGGCCGGCCGGCAAGCCTTGGAACTGGCGATCGCCGGCGACCGTGAAATAACCGCCGAGATTAGGGGTACTGTAGCTCAACGTCGCGTTGGCATTGCGCTGGCGCAGCGCGCTGTTGACGCGATAGCCGGCGGAATCGATGGCATTGCCGAAGGCGCCAACTGACCAGGGACCGCTTGTCACGGCGGCCGATGCGCGGCCCTCCCAGTATTCGAACGAACCAGCGAGGGCCTCGACGCGGTTGGACGCGGTTGGCGAGGAACCTTTTTTCAGGACGATATTAATCGACCCGCCGATCGCGCCGCCGCCATAAAGGACGGCGCTGCTGTTGCCGCGCGTGATCTCAATTCGTTCGACGCTGTTCAGCGGGATCGACGAGAAATCAAACCCCTGAATGTCGAAGTCCTGGTAGCGGCGGCCGTTCACCAGAATGAGGACGTTCGATTGGGCAAAGGCGCCAAAGCCGCGCAGGTCGACGCTGTTGAGCGAGCCGTTTGTTGAGCTGAGCAGGTGCTGCACCTGCACGCCGACCTCCCGGGACAGAATGTCCGGCAGGTTTTGCGCCGGCGAGCGCGCGATATCCTCCGCGGTAATAATGCTGTTCGACGTCCCGACCATGCCGCTGTTGAGGCGCGTCCAGTTGACGTCAATTTGCGGCAGCACGACTTGCGCACGAATGGGCGCAACAGATGTGATCAGCGCCAGCGCGACGCCTACAAATTTGACGATAAGCCCCTTCCCCATGACACCACGTTCCTTCGTTTGCGTTCGCGCAAATTGCGAACACATCGGTGAAGACCAAACCCGATGCAAAGGATCGCAAGCGAGGTCGCAACGTCGCGGGTCTCACCTGCGGAATGTCGTGGGAGAAGCTGCTCACACGGCCTTCGCACCGGCATTGCCGTCACCGCTGCGAAAGACCGCTCCGTATGGACGCCCCGTCCACCGGTTGGGTGACTGCGCTGGCAGGTCTCCTGGCTCGCGGGTCGTTGCCTTGGTGGTCCGGCCTTCCCAGTTTCCCAGTGGCCAATGTGGACCTAAAGCTCGCCGCTTACAGTTGCGGGGGCAGCCACGGATGGCGTCAAATTCGAGTGTTCGAATTTGTCGTGTCCGTGTTCCCTCTTTCGTCCCCGATTTGAGTCGGGGAACCAGCACCGCAAAATGTTCCCTTGAACACCGAGTTGAGTCAAGCGGCCCCTTCAAAGTGGGCCCGCCAACTCCCCCTTCACGATCCTGTTATTCCCCGGACTGAGGGACTAGACGCAGATCACAGATTGTTTTTCTCGTATCATCGGCTTTGTCGTACAGTGACGTAGCGCCGATTTTTTTGCAGGAGAGCCCCGCCATGACCTTGGTCCAGACCCTTCGCCGCCTGGGTGTGTACGCCGCCGCGGCATTGCTCGTGACCGCCGTCAGCATCAAGCCGGTGACAGTATACGCAATGGGTACCGATAGCCCGCCCCCCGCCGACGACAGTAAGAAGAAAAAGAAGAAGAAGGACAATAACGTCATCGAACAGCAGGAACAGCAGCTCGCCCAGGAGAAATTCCTGCGCGACTACCGTGCCGCCCGGGCCATGATCCTCGACGGCAATTATCAGGGCGGCATTGCGGCCATGCATGCGCTCGGACGTGACGAGCATGCGGACGTTGCCAACTACATCGGTTACGCCTACCGCAAGCTCGGCGACTATGATGATTCCAAGATTTGGTACGAAAAGGCTCTGGCCACCGACCCCAACCACGTCCGCACATGGTCCTACTACGGCATGTGGCAGATGGAGCAGGGCAACCGGCTCAAGGCGATGGACAATCTGCAGAAGGTGCAGCTGATCTGCGGCAACACCACCTGCGAAGAATATCGCCAGCTGAAAGCCGTGATCGACGGCAAGGCGACCTACTAGCAGGACAGCGCCTCGCTTCCCGATTTCATGCCCGGCCTTGCGCCGGGCATGATGCTATTGGGACGTCTCGTTCGCGATCCAGGCGTGATAGTCCGGATCGACGCCATCGACCGGCAGCACCATGAATGCCGGGGTCGTATAAGTGTGCACTTCTTTCACTGCGCCTCGCACGGGTTCGGCCAACGCGGCCCGGGTTTTGATGATCATGACGACTTCTTCGGCCCGCTCGATTTTACCCTCCCACCAATAGTGCGAGACCATCCCCGGCAGGATGTTGACGCATGCCGCAAGCCGGCGCTCGACAATTGTCCGTCCTGCCCGCTCCGCCTCGACAATTGATGGCCAAGTCGTATAGACGAGCACCGCACGTTCCATTGTCAGGTCCCTCAATGAGCTCGCAACGCCAGCGTTTTCAGCATATTGCCTTCGTCGCCGGTCAGACGCCGGAAGCACGCCAGGCCTATGAGCGGCTCGAAAAGCGCTATGGCAATACCGACCCCGCGAATGCGGACGTGATTGTCGCGCTCGGCGGCGACGGACTGATGTTGCAGACCCTGCACAAGTTCATGAAATCCGGCAAGCCGATCTACGGCATGCATCGCGGAACGGTTGGGTTCCTGATGAATGAGTTCGCCGAGGAAGGCCTGAACGAACGGCTGACGAATGCGCATATCACCATCATCCATCCGCTGGTGATGAGAGCGCGCGACGCCCAGGGCCGCACACATGAGCATCGCGCCATCAACGAGGTTTCCCTGTTTCGCCAGAGCGCCCAGGCGGCACACCTGCGCATTCTGATCGACGGCCAGGAGCGGCTTGCCGAGCTCATTTCCGACGGCATGCTCGTGGCAACGCCGGCCGGCTCAACCGCCTACAACCTGTCGGCGCAAGGGCCGATCATCCCGATCAACGCGTCGCTGCTTGCCCTCACGGCCATCAGTCCGTTTCGCCCGCGACGATGGCGCGGCGCATTGTTGCCGGACCGGGCAAAAGTCACGATCGATGTGATGGAAGCAGACAAGCGCCCGGTTGCCGCGGTCGCTGACCATGACGAAGTCCGGTCGGTGCGCAGCGTCGATATCGGCATGGATCATAATATATCGATCAACATGCTGTTCGATCCCGGTCACAATCTCGACGAGCGCATCTTGCGTGAACAATTTGGATTCTAGGAACGCGCGTGCCAAAAAAATTCGATTTTTCGGTCAACGGCAAAGCCGTCAGCGTTTCACCCGACAGCGAGGAAACGCCGCTCCTCGACGTGTTGCGTAATGAACTTGGCCTCGTGGGCACGCGCTTTGGCTGCGGGCTCGAACAATGCGGCTGTTGCATGGTTCTGATCGACGGTGCGCCGGAGAAATGCTGTACAAAACCGGTCGGGAGCGTCGCCGGAAAAGAGGTCATCACCGTCGAGGGCCTGGGCAGCAGCGAACACCCTCATCCGCTGCAGCAGGCCTTTCTCGACGAGCAGGCCGGCCAATGCGGCTATTGCCTTGCCGGTATCCTGATTTCGGCCAAGGCGCTGCTCGACAAAAACCCCAAGCCCTCGCGCGCGGAGATTGCTCAGGCGCTCGACGGAAACATCTGCCGCTGCGGTTCCCATAACCGCATCATGCGCGCGGTTGAAAAGGCGGCAGCGGTCATGCGGGCGGGAGCAGCGCGATGAACGCACCCCTGCCCGGTCCGCTCAATGACAACCCCCATCTCGACCGTTGGGTGGCATTTCCGTCGCCGGGCAAGGTGACCGTCCTCACCGGCCGGGTGGAGCTTGGTCAGGGTGTTCTCACGGCCATGGCGCAGATTGCCGCCGATGAGCTCGACGTCGCAATGGATCGCATCACCATTCGATCGGGCGACACCGAGAAGGCTCCCAACGAAGGTTACACTGCGGGGAGCCAGTCGATTCAATTCGGCGGCGTCGCCCTGCGGCAGGCCTGCGCCGACGTCCGCGCGTTGTTCCTTGATCAGGCAGCGAAGATTCTCGGGTGCAAGACTGGTGAATTGTCGATCCGCGACGGCCGCATTTTTCGCAACGGGACATCGACCGGGCAGGATTACTGGACTCTTTCCGGCGCAGTGGATCTCAACGTCAAGGCGACCGGTGGTGGCGAGCGCAAGCGTGTCGCCGACCTCCGAAATATCGGGACCAGCGCCGCCCGCGTGGACCTACCCGGAAAGATCTTCGGTGAAAGCGCCTTCATTCACGACATGCACCTTGACGGGATGGTGCACGCACGTGTCGTCCGCCAGCCGAACCGTGGCGCCACAATCGGTTCAATCGATGAGAGCGCCATTCGCCGTGCCGCGAAGGGACCGGTCGAATTCGTGCGCAATGGCAATTTTGTTGCAATTATCGGCGACAGTGAAACCGCGATCGAAGCCGCCGGTGCTGCCGCTGTCAATCATGTGACATGGCGGAACGTCGAGGCTCCGACCCCGACCCAGCAGGAGGCCAGCTGGCTTCTGCAAAGACCTGTGGTCGAGCGCGTATTCGGCGCGCCCGACGCCGGCAATCCGCAGAACAAGGAACGGTTCGAAGCGACCTATACGCGCGGCTACATCGCCCATGCCTCGATTTCCCCGTCCTGCGGTCTCGCAGTCTATCGGGACGGGACACTGACTGTGTGGACGCATTGCCAGGGCGTGTATCCGCTCCGCGCGGCGTTGGCGAAAGTGCTCAAGCTCGAACCCTCCTCGATCGTTGTTCACCACGTCCAGGGATCGGGTTGCTACGGTCACAATGGCGCCGACGACGCTGCCGCCGACGCCGCGATCATCGCCATGCAGAAGCCGGGACAGCCGATACGCGTGCGCTGGCGGCGCGAGGAAGAGTTCATCTACGAGCCGAAAACGCCGGCCATGATCGTCAAGGTCCGTGCCTTGCTCGACGATGCCGGCAAGCCCGTCGATTGGACGCAGGAAATCTGGAGTCCAACCCACAATCAACGGCCGGGCGCCGGCGGAAACCTGCTCGGCGCGCTTGCGCTGCCCGATCCGCCGCCCGAACCGCCGCCAAACGATGTACCGGAAGCAAACGGCGGCGGCGCCACGCGCAACGCCGAGCCGCTCTACAGCATTCCCGCCAAGCGCATCCTGCACCACCTGGTGACGGAAACGCCGGTGCGAACCTCGGCGCTGCGCGGGCTCGGGGCGATGCCGAACGTGTTCGCGCTCGAATGCTGTATTGACGAGTTGGCCGAACGCGCTGGACAGGATCCGGTGGCCTACCGCCTGTCGATTACTGCCGACGCGCGTGCGCGCGCTGTCATCGAGAAAGTTGCGGCCATGGCAAAATGGAATGCGGACGCGCCTGGGGGCTCCGGCCGCGGCCGCGGAATTGCGTTTGCCCGGTACAAAAACCGCGCCGCCTACTCCGCGGTGGTCGTCGAGCTGTCGGTCGACGAAGACATCCAATTGCATCATGTCTGGTGCGCGACCGATGCCGGCCTGGTGGTCAATCCCGATGGTGTGATCAATCAGCTTGAAGGCGGCATTCTCCAGTCCGCGAGCTGGGTGCTCAAGGAGCAGGTCCGTTTCGACAACGGCGTTGCGTCGTTTGATTGGGAAACCTACCCGGTGCTGAAGTTCAGCGAAGTGCCGGAGATCGAAATTGACCTGATCAATACGAAGGACGAGGTCCCGCTCGGCGTCGGCGAGGTCACCGCTGGTCCGACTGCGGCGGCGATCGGCAACGCCGTGTCGCATGCCCTTGGTGCCCGCATCCGCGATCTGCCCCTCACCCGCGAACGCATTATGGCCGCGCTCCTGACAGAATAGCGCGTCTTGTGGCGCGCCGTATTGCGCGCCTTGGCGAAGAGCTATTGCATCGTTCCCGATTTGCGGCTCAATTGGCGCCATGAAGCGGCGGCGCATACAAAGTCGGCAAAAGAAGAACGGCAGCTGGCAGCGCGACCCTGAAGGGATGCGCATGCGCATTATGCGCGCCGCAACCGCGGAATTCGCACGCTACGGCTTTGGCGGCGCGCGCCTTGACCGCATCGCCAAAACGGCCGGTGCAAACAAGCGCATGATCTACTACCACGTCGGCGACAAGGAAGGTCTCTACCTTGCCGCTCTCGAAGGTGCTTACGACCACATTCGCGCTGCCGAGCGCCGGCTCAACCTCGAAGAGCTCGGCGCCGGGCAGGCAATCGTCAAACTTCTGACCTTCACCTGGCAATATTTTCTGGAAAACCCGGAATTCCTCGCGCTGCTCAACGAGGAAAATCAGCATCGCGCACGTCACCTGCGCCGCTCACGCAAAGTGAAGGGACTCCACTCGCCTTTCGTGGCGTTGCTCGCTGACATTTTACGCCGCGGCGGAGCAAGCGGCGAACTGCGCAAAGGCATTGATCCGGTACAATTCTACATCTCGCTCGCCGCCCTGTCGTACTTTTACCAATCCAACAGCGCGACGCTGGGCGTGATTTTCGGCCGCGACCTGCTGGCGGAAGACGCGAAGGCGGAGCGCCTGGCACACATGACCGACCTGGTTCTGGCCGCGCTGCGGCCCGCGGCAACCGATACTCTTGACCCCGGATTGCCGGCGCTAATAGGATTTAACCAACGGGTTAAAATCCAGCCTTAGGTCGAGGCGAGAGCTCAAAAGTAGCGGAACCGCCGTGTCGAACGGAGTGCAGCGCATTGTGCAGTCGGCCTGGGTCAGGCCAATGCTGTTTCTCGTGCTGCTGGTCGTCGTCTGGGATCTCGCAATTCGCGTGTTCCGCATCCCGCCCTATCAGATCCCGAAGCCCGAAGACGTGCTCCGGACCTTGTGGACCGACGGGCCACAATTGCTTCAGCAGGCCGTGCCGACAACCATCGCGACAGTCGAGGGGTTCTTGCTCTCGGCGGTCTTCGGCATTGCGGTCGGGATGCTGATCGTGGGTTCGCGGACCGTCGAGAGCTACATTTATCCGTTGCTTGTGTTCTCTCAATCGATTCCGAAAATCGCGATCGCGCCGCTTTTCGTCGTCTGGTTTGGCTTCGGCATGTTTCCAAAGGTGCTGTCGGCATTCATGCTCGGCTTCTTTCCGGTCGTCGTCTCGGCAGTGCAGGGATTCAAGTCTGTCGAGCCGGATATGCTCGATCTCGTCAGGGCGATGGAGGCAAAGCGGCTGCAGATTTTCCGCCTGGTCCGATTTCCTCATGCCCTGCCCGCGATCTTTGCCGGCCTTAAGGTCTCCATCACGCTCGCCGTCGTCGGCGCGGTGGTCGGTGAATTCGTCGGATCGAATAGCGGCCTTGGATTTGTGCTTCAACGCTCCATCGGCAATTTCGAACTACCCACGATGTTCGCAGCGCTGGTCATTCTTTCGCTGATCGGTGTCGTTCTGTTCTGGACCCTCGACGTCATCGAACGGTTCGCCATCCCGTGGCACGCCAGCCAGCGCGGGGATATCGTCGTTACGGCCTGAAACAATCGTCTGAATAAAAAAGGGAGGACATCATGATGAAATCGGTTTTCGCGGCACTCCTTGCCGTGCTGCTCGGCGGCCCGGCGTGGGCCGAAGACAAGGTCACGCTGATGCTGAACTGGTACGTCTACGGTGAGCACGCGCCGTTCTACTACGGCAAGGAAAAAGGTTACTTCAAGGATGCCGGCATCGATCTGGAAATCCAGGAAGGCCGCGGCTCCGGCACCGTGACGCAGGTCGTCGCCGCAAAGACCGTGCAGTTCGGCTACGTCGACGTACCGACCATGATGCGCGCCGCCGTCAAGGGCGCGCCCGTGCAGGCGGTCGGCGTCGCGTTGCAGACCAATCCGATGTCGGCGATGGGTTTTGTCGACAAGAACATCCGGAAGCCGGAGGATATCAAGGGCAAGACGGTCGCAACGACCCCTGGCGATTCAATGTCGCAGATCTGGCCGCTGTTCCTGAAGAAGACGGGGCTCAAAGAAAGCGATTTCAAGACCGTGTCGGGTGATGCAACCACCAAGCTGAATGCGGTCATCAACGGCCAGGCCGATCTCCTGCTCGGTTATGTCATGGACCAGAGCATGAAGATCAAGGATGCAACCGGCAAAGACGTGTTTCCGATCAAGTTTGCCGACTATGGCGTCAATCTGGTGAGCTCTGGCGTCATCGTGAACAAGGACTGGCTCAACGACAACAAGGATCTCGTGAAGCGCTTCATGGCGGCGGCCACGAAATCGCTCGAGGAAGCCTCAAAGAATCCGAAGGATGCCGCGCAGGCGATTCTCAATGCCAATCCGAAGGGCGGCAAGATCGAAACGTTGACGCAGGGGTTTGAGTTGACGATCCCGCTCTACAAGGACCCGTCCGGCAAGAAGAACCGCCCCTTCAACGTGACCGACGCCAATGTGAAGGACACCGTGGACGTCATGGTCGAATACGGCGGCCTCGACGCCAAGGCGACGGAAGACTTCAAGAATTACTATACCAACGCCTATCTGCCCGCCGGCAGCGGGTCCTAAGCGTTGCGATGGCCGCAGGCAGCCTCAAGATCGTGGCCGAGGCCGAACAAAAGAGACGCCCCGTTATTGAACTGCGGGGCGTCTCGAAAACCTATCGGACAGCCGACGGCGAAGTCCCGTCGTTGCGTCCGATTGATTTCACGGTCGGCGAAGGAGAGTTCGTTGTCGTGGTCGGGCCGTCCGGTTGCGGCAAGACCACCCTCCTCAAGATGATCGCCGGCCTGCTGCCACCGAGCCAGGGCGAAATTCGCGTCGAAGGCGAGGCCGTCACTCGGCCACACGGCGGCGTCGGCATCGTATTTCAGACCGCCATGCTTCTGCCGTGGCGCAGTGTGTTTCGCAATGTGATGATGCCGGTCGAGGTCAAAGGTCTGCCACGCGAAGAATACGGCGCACGCGCCCATGCGCTGCTAAAGCTGGTCGGCCTACAGGACTTCGAAAACAAGTATCCATGGCAATTGTCCGGCGGCATGCAACAGCGCGCCTCGATCTGCCGTGCGCTCGTTCACGATCCCAAGATCGTGCTGATGGACGAGCCCTTTGGTGCGCTCGATGCAATGACGCGAGAGCGCATGAATGTCGAGCTGCAGCGCATTCAACGCGAAACAAAAAAGACCGTATTGCTTATTACACATTCCATTCCTGAGGCGGTGTTCCTGGCTGACCGTGTGCTGGTCATGTCGGCGCGGCCCGGCAATATCGCCGCTGTCTATGAAGTGTCGCTGCGGCGGCCGCGTTCGCTCGACGTCTTGTCCGATCCTGCCTTTGTCGAATTGACCCAGACAATTCGCGCGCACTTCTCCGACAGCCACCTCGATTGACCTGCCATGTCGCCCCGTATCGCGGTTAAAAGCATCGACCTTTCCGAGCGGCGCGTGCCGTTCCGCCACCCGTTCCGGTTCGGCGCGGTGACCGTGAATGAAGCACCCCAGATTTTTGTGCACGTCACAATCGAGGTGGATGGACAACGCAGCACCGGTGCCGCTGCCGAATTGATGGTGCCGAAATGGTTCAACAAGGACGCAGGTCTGTCCGCCGGCGACACAATCGATCAATTGCGTCAGTCGGCCGCAATCGCGCGAACGCTTTATCTCGAACACACAACGCCCGACACCGCGTTTGGCCTGCATGCCGCCCGCAACGGCGCGCAGGTCGCGGCATGCGGCAAGGCGGGAATCCCTCCCCTCGCGGCAAATTTCGGCACCGCCGAGATCGACAAAGCCGTACTGGACGCGCTGTTGCGGGCGGCGCGGACCGATTTTTTCACCGGTATGCGCAACAACGTTGCGGGACTTGATCGGCGTCTGACGCCGGATCTCGACGATACTGCCGTTTCGGATTTCCTGACCGGCCGCAAGGTCTCGCAACGCATCGCCGTACGCTACACGATCGGCATGCTGGATACGCTCGACAGCGTCCGCGAAGCCATTCGCGCAAAGTACCGTTTTTTCAAGATCAAGCTGTGCGGCGATCCTGAAAAGGATCGCGTTCGGTTGAGCGAGCTCGCAGCGCTGCTTGGCGGCAGCGACTATCAAGCCACCCTCGACGCCAACGAACAGTACCGGAGCATTGGCGATCTAGACACTCTGGTGAAAGCCCTTCAGACCGACACGGCACTTGGGGCACTTGCGGCGCGGCTCCTTTACATCGAACAGCCGTTCGCCCGCGAAGACACCTGGAATTTCGATCTCAGGTCACTCGCAACCAGGGTCGCATTCATCATCGACGAAGCTGACGACAGCTATGACGCGTTTCCGCGCGCCAAAATCCTCGGTTATCGCGGTGTGTCCTCAAAGTCATGCAAGGGCCTCTACAAATCGCTGCTCAACGGCGCGCGGGCTGCGCGCTGGAACAAGGCGGGCGGAGATTTCTTCATCAGCGCGGAAGATCTGACGTGTCAGGCCGGCCTCGCCGTGCAGCAGGACAATGCACTCGTCGCCTTTCATGGCCTGAAGCACGCCGAGCGCAATGGTCATCACTACGTGGATGGCTTCGCCAATACACCCGCTCTCGAAGCCGAGTCATTTCTCGCGGCACACTCCGACCTCTACGAAAAATCGGATGGCATCGTTCGGCTCGCGGTACACGACGGCACCGTCGCGACGGAATCGCTCGCCGTGCCGGGATTTGCATGCGCTTTGCAGCCACGCGATATCGGACCGCACAACGAAAAACACGACATAAAGGAGCATGTAACGTGACGACGAGACGTCTCGGCATCATCATGAACGGCGTCACAGGCCGGATGGGCACCAATCAGCATCTGGTGCGTTCAGTGTTGGCCATCCGCGCTCAAGGTGGCGTCAAGCTTGCCAACGGCGATCGGGTCATGCCGGACCCGATCTTGATTGGCCGTAATGCTGAAAAGACCGCGGGGCTTGCCAGGCAATACGGTGTCGAGCGCTGGTCGACCGACCTCGACAAGGCTCTGGCAAACAAAGATGACGAACTTTTCTTCGACGCCGCAACCACGCAAATGCGGCCGAAATTGCTGGAAAAAGCGATCCGCGCCGGAAAGCACATCTACTGTGAGAAGCCGATTGCGACGACGTTCGACGAGGCATTAAACGCCTGCCGGCTGGCGGAAAAGGCAGGTGTCAAGAACGGCGTCGTCCAGGACAAGATTTTCTTGCCGGGATTGATGAAGCTCAAATTCCTCCGCGACAGTGGCTTCTTCGGACGCATGCTGGCGGTCCGTGGCGAGTTTGGCTACTGGGTCTTCGAAGGAGACTTGCAGCCAATCCAGCGGCCATCGTGGAACTACCAGCTCGCCGAAGGTGGCGGCATCATTCTCGACATGCTGTGTCACTGGCGCTACGTGCTGGATAACACGTTCGGCGAAGTGAAGTCGGTCTCCTGCATCGGCGCAACGCACATCGCGCAGCGCTTTGATGAGGACGGCAAAGCCTATAAGGCGGATGCGGACGACGCCGCTTATGCGACATTCCAGCTTGAAGGCGGCGTCATCGCCCACATCAATTCATCCTGGTGCGTGCGCCCCTATCGCGACGATCTCGTCACGTTTCAGGTCGATGGTACGCATGGGTCTGCAATCGCGGGGCTGCACGAGTGCATGATGCAGGCGCGGCAGGGAACCCCACGACCGGTGTGGAACCCCGATCAGAAACAGACACTCGACCTCTACGAGTCCTGGCAGCCGGTCCCGGACTTCACGACGTTCGACAACGGATTCAAGGCCCAATGGGAGATGTTCATTCGCCATCTCGTCGAGGACGCACCCTATAAATACACACTGCGCGAAGGCGCCAAAGGACTGCAACTGGTCGAATGTGCGACCAGGAGCTGGAAAGAGCGCCGCTGGGTCGACATTCCTGCCCTGTCAGTATGAGAGATACCCATGAACCGCATCGACAACAGTCTCCAGGCTCTCTCGATCGATCTGCCGGTCACCGGCCGCCGCGTCGAAAAATTTCACCTGTCCGAGCCGAGACATTTTCCCGAGCGTTCTGAGTGCAAGCTCAATCGCATCGCTTTCGCGGCGACACATGTCGTCGCTGACCCTCTCGCCGACAACGACCCCTGGCTCGATTGTGCAATCGACTGGGATAAGACCATTGCCTACCGTGAGTACCTTTGGGGTCTGGGTCTTGGTGTCGCGGAAGCGATGGATACTGCGCAACGCGGCATGGGTGTGGATTGGCCAACATCGCTTGAACTCATCAAACGGTCCGTGGCTGCGGCAAAAGCGTGCGACGGGCTGGTGTTTTCCGGCAGTGGAACAGACCAGCTCGATCCGGCGCAGGCGCGCAATCTCGACGATGTGATCCGCGCGTATGAAGAGCAGATTGAAGCGATCGAGGCCGTGGGTGGCCGCATTGTCCTGATGGCCTCGCGAGCACTGGCCAGAGTGGCGCGGTCCCCGGGCGATTATGAAAAAGTTTACGGCCGGATTCTTCAGGGCGTACGCGAGCCCGTGATCATTCACTGGCTTGGAGACATGTTTGACCCGGCGCTGGCGGGCTATTGGGGCGCATCCGATCTCGACGCCGCCATGACGACAGCAGTCGAGATCATCAACGACCACGCCTCGAAGGTGGACGGCGTCAAAATATCACTGCTCGACAAGGACAAGGAAATCGCCATGCGGCGACGCCTGAGTCAGGGCGTGCTGATGTATACCGGCGACGATTTCAACTATGCCGAGCTCATCGCTGGCGACGCCAAAGGCTATTCGCACGCGCTGCTTGGCATATTCGACGTCATCGCGCCGGCCGCCTCCGCGGCACTGGTCAAGCTGGCGGCCGGTGACACTGACGACTTTCACGACATTCTGGCGCCGACCGTGCCGCTGTCTCGGCATATTTTCCGGAGCCCCACCCGCTTCTACAAAACCGGTGTCGTGTTCATGGCTTATCTCAACGGTCATCAGGATCACTTTACATTGGTCGGTGGCCAGGAGAGCGCGCGCTCAAGCTTGCATCTCGCGGAAATATTCCGCCTTGCCGATAAAGCGGGCCTGTTGCGCGATCCGGAGCTTGCCGTCAATCGAATGCGCACGGTTCTGGCCGCACGCGGGTTTGACGCCTGATGCGCGATTTAAGCGGCGATCATCGTTGGCTCTCGCTCAACACGGCGACGGTGCGCAAACAAGGTTCGCTGCTCGACATCATTGACGCGTGTGCGCGGAACGGCATTCGCGCCATCGATCCATGGCGCGATCAGGTTGCCGCCATCGGCCTCGACCGCGCCGTGCGCGCGGTGAAGGACGCCCAGCTCGAACTGTCGGGTTATTGCCGGGGCGGCATGTTTCCGGCTGACCCCGCCCATCGCTCCCAGGCGCGGGACGACAATCGCCGCGCCGTCGATGAAGCCACGGCGTTGGGAGCATCCTGCCTGGTGCTGGTTGTTGGTGGTTTGCCGCAGTATTCGAGGCCCGGCAGCGCGCCCAGCAAGGATATCTGGGGGGCACAAGCGCAGGTCGAGGATGGAATTGCCGAACTGCTCGCGTACGCACGCACCGCAAAATTGCCGCTCGCCATCGAACCGCTGCATCCGATGTTCGCGGCCGACAGGGCCTGCGTAAACACCACACGGCACGCGCTCGACCTTTGCGACCGGCTCGATCCGGCGCGCACCGGCGCGCTCGGTGTCGCAATCGACGTCTACCACGTGTGGTGGGATTTCGAATTGATGCCCCAAATCGAACGTGCGGGGCATGACCGGCTATTGGCTTTCCACGTGTGCGATTGGCTGGTCCCCACCACCGATATGCTCAATGACCGAGGCATGATGGGGGACGGCGTCATCGACATTCCGCGTATCCGCTCCGCCGTTGAGGCGCAGCAATTTGCCGGCTACGTGGAGGTCGAAATCTTTTCCAACCGCTGGTGGGCGATGCCGGTGGATGACGTCATTGCGACATGCGTGGCTCGCATGAAAACCGTGGTCTGAGCCGGGCCGGACAGTAGCTTAAACCATTCGTCTAGCGCCTTTCCGTTCTAAGCACATTTTGCACTGCGCTTGTCCGCTTTCAGGGGTAAAGCGGACATCCCTTTTTGCGCTGCACATGTCCGCTTTTGACCCAAAGCGGACATTCGCAGGACTTCGGAAAGCGCTTCTGACATTTATTTTTGGTATCCTGTTATGTCGTAAGTCTTCCAGCTTTTTGCGTTCACGTGCACGGAATTATATTTCGGACCACTAATCGGGAATCGTTAGCCAGTGATCGCGAATCCGAATGTTGTTACTTGATGGCGTGTATTTTTATTTTTCTAATTAAATTGCGACCGCGAGGGTGCGTCACATCACTCGCGGCGCAATGGGGAGCAAATGTCATGTCATCAAAGACCTGGAGGCGCCAGTCGATACTGGCGGCAGTTGCGTTTGCGTTCATATCCTCGATCACGATCCTTTCGCCGCGACCGGCTGTGGCAGCTCTGCTGCCCTGCAATGCGCTGGCGAACCCCGGAGGCGGATTGGTGGGCCAACCGGGAATCAAATCGGCCAGTAGCGCGATCGTTCCGGCGAACGGACCGAATGCCGCCTATTGTCTCGTAAAGATCCTTTACGGGACGAATTCGAATCAAAACATCAACATACTCGTCACTTTGCCTTTGAGCCGGGCGGACGGCGGAACGGGCGGTGTGCAGGGAGCCTGGAACGGCCGCACCCAAGCTATCGGCGGCGGCGGATGCGCCGGAGTTGCCGTGGTCAATCCGCAAATGTTGTCGATTAACAACGTGGGATACGTCTCTTCTGGAACCGATCTCGGACATGTGGGCGGCGATTGCGAACCGGGTGTCAACACCGATGGCACCTATAATGATCAATTCATCGAAGACTTCATCCGCAATGCGATCAAGCAACAAATCCTGTTGTCGAAGGCCGTCACCAGGACCTACTACGGAATGAAGACAGCCTATGATTACTGGAACGGCTGCTCGACGGGAGGACGTCAGGGCTACCTGCTGGCACAGGAGCTTCCCGACGAACTCGACGGAATTCTCGCCAATGCACCGGCGATGTATTGGAGTCGGTTCCAAACGGCGCAGATGTGGGGTCAGATCGCCATGAAGCAATTCACTGGCGCAGCGATCAGTCCCGCCAAGCTCACCCAGGTCCAGGCATCCGCGGTCCAGGCTTGCGACGCGGCGGACGGGTTGAAAGATGGCGTTATCGATGACCCGCGCACGTGCAAATTCAGCGCAACGGCCAATATCTGCGGCCGCCCGACCGCTCCGGCATCGAACTGCCTGACGCCCGCCGAAGCGGCTGCCGTTGACAAGATTTGGGACGGACCGCGCAATATACGCCAGAACAAGATCTGGTTCGGCCTTGATCGCGGTAGCGATTTCTTCATCCTCGACGGAACGGCGCCATTCGCGTTGGGCGTCACTCAGTTCCACTGGGATGAGCACAACCGCAATTTCGATTGGACGACCGTCCCGCTTGCCGGATATCCGCAGGTCGCACAAGACGGGTCAAGAAACATCGCGGACGTGACGGATACGTTCAAGCCAATCGATGAATTCAAGAAGCATGGTGGCAAGTTGCTCACCTTTGTCGGAGCAAACGACCAGTTCATCTATCCACGTGGCGTGATCAATTACTACCGCCAGATGGCATCCCGCTATAGCCGGTTCGGCGAGCCGGATTTCGGCAATCTACAGCGTTTCTATCGTCTGTTCCGCGCGCCCGGTGTTGGGCACTGCGGTATCAATAGCAGCGGACCAGTTCCGGTCGATCCGTTTGGCGCTCTTGTCAAATGGGTCGAGCAAGGCGTGCCACCGCAAACCTTGCTTGCGAGCGGTGGTTCCGCCGCTCCGCCGACCGGCCGTACCCGCCCGATCTGCCCGTATCCGCAGACTGCAATCTACAATGGGTCCGGTAGCAGCGATGATGCCAATAATTTCCATTGTGGAAGCGACCTAGAAAAACGGGACATCGTGTGCAACGATGTGCTGACACGGTATAAGCACGAAGTGAATGGAAAACTTGATTTCAAGGGCACCGGTCTCGAGCCGCACGATTGCGGTATCCGCGACTATGATAATCACGATGATCAAGAGGCACAGAACAATCGCGACGACAATTAAGTTGCGCTGACTGAACGCTAAATTCAAAAATGTCGGCGTGGGCATCCAAAATGCTCTGCCGACTATTTTGGTAGTGGTAACGCCCACGCGCCTAGCACGGTCAGAAGCTCACCTGGATCGTCTTGATGTCCGCTATTGGCACTTAGCGGACATGGCTTTTTGCACTGCACATGTCTGCTTTTGACCTAAAGCAGACATTCGGCTCACGCCGATGTCTGTTAGTGATTTTGCGCGAACGTCGGGTCCTTGAGCGGGGCGTAGTTGAGTCAGGCGATGCCCGCCTGATCAGGATTTCGTAATGCCGGAGGAGCGTAAGTGCGCTAATATTCAATAGCTGGGGGCTTCCAACAGGGAGTTCCTGAGATGTGTGACTACAGCCTTCAAAATGTCAGGTCGCGACCTGCGAAGGTTGCTGACAAACTCACGACCCGAGACTTCGGTACCGCTACACGTGGCTTCGCTGCGGCAGAAGATGTCGGAGTGGCGGTTTGCGTTCTTCCCGGTACCGAGCTTGCGTTTTCCAGACTGGTGACAGTTACAGACCACCGCTTCATCGTAGGATGGAAGGTGGAAATACTAGGTCATGCAACTGCAATCTTCCGGCAAGTGAATAAGAACGAACCAATGCAGCACCATGATGCGCTCGAATTTCCGGATGGGCGCATTGTTCTCCTGACAAAACTAAGTGAGGGTCAGGAGGCAACGGTGCTTCAGTTGCCAGCGCAGCCAACGAGCGCGGCCGAAGCAGATGCTCAGAAGCGCGTCGCCCACGTAGGCTGACAGTCTGGGACAGGACCGATCTAAGCAGGCTGCCTCGCCGGCGGCGTGCTTTCCCATGTCGTGGGATGTCGAGATCGCGGCGGAAGGTTTGGCGGCGAAAAAATGCGTTTGATGACCTTGGACGCGGATAGCGCCGACTGCTCGTTACCAATCGAACGGGGCGCGCCAGTGCGGATGTCACGATGTCACAAAGCCCGTCCCAAATGGAACTCTGCATATCCGGCACATTAAATTGTGGCTTAGAGATATAAACGCTCAGCCGCGAAGCAAACTTAACTTGCTCACGCAGCGTTGGATTGCTGCCCAGACGAATCGGCCCTGGGTCTGCAAACAGAGGACAGTGATTTTATGTCAAAAAAGCAGCCGAGCACCATAACAAGGCCGCGGAACGTCATACGCATGCCGCGCATCATCACGGTGAAGCAGCCAAAACGTCACGAAGGCGGGCGGCGCGAAAAAGCGGGGCATCATGCCCACACCGCCAGGGGCCACGCGCTTCACGCTAGAGATCACTCCGAAGAAGCTGCCAAAGCCCACATCCACTAATGACCCAAGCGGACATGGGACCTGTATCAGCGCCTAAGTCTGGTTGTACGCCATTCTCATTCGCCGCCCGGTCGTAACCTGTTATTATCCGGCACTGC
>DASSIJ010000321.1:0-2367 GCA_035692045.1 Pseudolabrys sp.
GGGCAGCGCGGCGACATGCTTCACCATGTCGTCGGCCGCCAGGTGGGTGAACCATTCGAGCGTCACACGGTGGGAAGCGCGCTGAAGCGCGCGCTGGAACAGGTCATTCCAGAACTGCTCCGTCGCGGAGGCGCCGGTCATGGCCACGACGATATGGTCAGTGTCGGGAAGCAAACGCAGGATATGATCGATATGGACCGTGGGATCGTAGATCGTAGGGCAAGCGGTGTCATTGGCAATGAGCGCAAGATCCTCGTAGGTGCGCACATCGGAGGTTGCGATCAGCAGCGGCGACGACGGAAACAGTCGCGCCCTGTTCCGCAGCACGAAGCGGGTCACCGGTGCGCCCATCGCCACAACGAGCCTGGGTTTACGGTCAGGCAGAAGCGCGTTCAGATAATCGATGAATGGACCTTCCTCCCGGGCCGGGCTCACGCCAAACCGTTCCGCCTGAAGCGAGGCTTCGTAGAGGTCGATCGGATTCGGAGCGAGCTTTCTCAGCGCTTCGCGAAACGGCGGCGTGATGGTGTTCCAGGGTGAGAAGTCCGGACCAAATGAATGCAACAGGAGAATGCGATCCGGGTCCGCCGCATCAGCAGACTTGGCAAGGATGAGAAGGCACATCCCTCCAAAGCAGACACGACGTATCCACTTCATCGTTGATTCCACCAGCTAGTGCTCGCAAAACGGCGCGAGCCCGTTTTTGCACATGCACCCGCAAAATTGTATCGAAACCGCACTCGGATGTCATTGACCTTGATCTACGGATGTCCGCTAATGGGATGGTCCGGCCGTGCTCCCGCCCCGCCAGCAATAAAAGCTGGGAAGGGGCGTCAAAACAAGGAGCACGCCATGTCCCAGACACAGAACGCTACAATTGCCGTGGTTGGTATCGATATCGGCAAGAACTCTTTCCACATCGTGGGCCACGATGAGCGTGGCGCGATTGTGTTGCGTCAGAAATGGTCGCGTGGCCAGGTCGAGGCCCGCTTTGCCAATATGCCGCCGTGCCTGATCGGCATGGAAGCCTGCGTCGGCGCGCATCATCTCAGTCGCAAACTTAGGGCACTGGGCCACGATGCCCGGCTGATGGCGGCGAAGTATGTTCGCCCCTACTCCAAGGGGCAGAAGAATGACTTCCGCGATGCCGAGGCAATCGCCGAGGCGGTACAGCGACCGACCATGAAGTTCGTGGCGACGAAGACCGCGGATCAGCTCGACCTGCAGGCGCTGCACCGGGTACGGCAGCGCCTGGTCAGCCAGCGTACCGGCATTATCAATCAGATCCGCGCCTTCCTGCTGGAGCGCGGCATTGCGGTGCGGCAGGGACAGCGGTTCCTGCGCGCCGAGTTGCCGCGCATCCTGGCCACGCCACCAGATGTCCTGTCGCCTCGCATGGTGCGCATTATCGAAGATCTGGCCCGCGACTGGCGCCGGCTCGATGAGCGGGTCGAGGGTTTGTCGAACGAGATCGAAGCCATCGCGCGCCAGGATGCCGGTTGCGAGCGGTTGATGAGCGTGCCCGGCATTGGGCCGATGATCTCCAGCGCGATGGTGGCTGCGATCGGCGCAGGCGATGTGTTCACCAAGGGTCGCGACTTTGCCGCCTGGCTGGGGCTCGTTCCCAAACAGATCTCGACCGGCGACCGCACCATTCTCGGCAAGATATCCAGGCGTGGCAATCGCTACCTGCGGGTTCTGTTCGTGCAGGCGGCGTGGGTCGTGCTGATCAAGCCGAAGATCTGGGAGCGCCATGGGCTCAAGTCGTGGATCGAGGCGGCCAGGAAGCGGCTGCATCACAACGTGCTGGCGATCGCACTCGCCAACAAGCTCGCCCGCATCGCCTGGAGCGTCCTGGCCCGTGGCCGGGCCTTCGAGGCCCGGAAGATGGATCAGGCAGCGAACCAATCCGCTTGATTCCTATTCCACGCCAACGGCAACAGAGGCCGAAAAAATGAGGAGCCCGCGATAACGTAGCCAGATTGATACGCTTTACCTGCCGAGGTCTGCGAGAGGATGAGAAGAGATGGAGGATCGGTCTTCCCGGCGCATGCGAACACTGGTGACCCAGATGGCCCGTTGAGGCCTGTCCGTTAACGAGATCGCACGCGCGCTGATATCCATGATGGCCCGGAGCACCACACGCTCCAATCAAAGGCCGGATACATTGATGCAGGACCGCTACCGCCACCTCGACGAAAACCTCTTGCAACGCACGGCCGGACCATACATTCGGGTCATTCACGACCGAGACCGGCAAAGCCACATGCGCATGAATATCCGCTTCGCCCCGAAAGCGGACAAATGAATAGATGCTTGGGTACGTCAGCCGCGCTCAAGCGGCCTAACTCGCGCCGACACTCGGTA
>DASSIJ010000322.1:0-13436 GCA_035692045.1 Pseudolabrys sp.
CAACCTGTGCGCTCGAGGTCGAGCTTCTCGACGAGCGGACCATCGGACGCATTCACGGCGCCAAGGATAACGACTACACCGCGGGTGTGATCTGCGCAAAAGTTGCGCGCTATGCCGAACGTGAGCATCACGCGCAGCGGCTATTGCATCCGTTACGTCGCACGGGCGCCAAAGGCACCGGCCAATTCGAACGCATATCGTGGGATGATGCGCTCGACTTGGTAGCCGAAAAATTTCTTCAGATCGAGCAGCGCTACGGAGCCGAAAGTGTCTGGCCCTATTATTACGCCGGCACCATGGGGCTGGTGATGCGCGACGGCATCAATCGCTTGCGCCACGTCAAGAAGTATTCCGGCTTTCATTCGACGATCTGCGTTAACCCCGCCTATGCAGGCTTTGCGGCCGGGGTGGGGCGCATAGCAGGCGTCGACCCGCGTGAAATGGCGAAATCCGATCTTGTGGTGATCTGGGGCACCAACGCGGTGAATACGCAGGTCAATGTCATGACCCACGCCGTGAGGGCGCGCAAGGAACGTGGTGCCAAGATCGCAGCCGTCGACATTTACATGAATGAGACGATGGAGCACGCTGATCTACCGGTGCTCGTAAAACCGGGGACCGATGGCGCGCTCGCTTGCGCGGTCATGCATTGCCTCTTCCGCGACGGCATGGCCGACAGGAACTATCTTGAAAAATATACCGATGTTCCGCGTGAACTTGAGGCGCATCTGCGCACGCGCGATCCTGCCTGGGCCTCAGCCATAACCGGGGCAACCATCGAGACAATCGAGGCGTTCGCGCGGCTCATCGGCGAGCACAAGCGCACCTTCTTCCGGCTCGGCTACGGTTTTTCGCGCTCGCGCAACGGCGCCGCCAACATGCACGCCGCCAGCTGCATCCCGGCGGTGACGGGCGCCTGGCAACACGAAGGCGGCGGCGCGTTTCACATCAGTGCCGACATTTTCCGCCTCGACAAGACGTTCATTGAGGGGCTCGACGTTTGGGATCGTGCTGTACGGATGCTCGATCAGTCCCGCATCGGTGCAATTTTGACCGGCGAACGCGAAGTCTTGCAAGGCGGTGGCCCCGTTCGTGCGCTCATCATTCAAAACACCAATCCGGTGTCGGTGGCGCCCGACCAGAACAAGGTCAAGCAGGGGTTCGCACGCGACGATCTCTTTGTCTGTGTCCATGAGCAATTCATGACCGAGACCGCGCTCATGGCGGACGTGGTGCTGCCGGCGACAACTTTCCTTGAGCACGATGATATCTACCGCGGCGGTGGCCATCAGTATCTCATCCTTGGCCCCAAGCTGGTCGAGCCGCCGGGCGAATGCCGCAACAATCATGAGGTGATCTGCGCGCTGGCCAAGCGCGTCGGCGCCGAGCATCGCGGGTTCGAAATGAGTCCGCGCGAATTGATCGACCAGATGCTGCAGGTTTCGAAACGGGGCACGCTTGCAGAGCTTGAGGACAATCGATGGCTCGACTGCCAGCCGCCATTCCGGCAATCGCATTACCTGGACGGATTTCCGTGGCCGGACGGGAGGTTCCGGTTCAAACCGGATTGGGACAATGTCCCATTCCGCAGCCCTTGCAAGAGCGGGCCGATCGCGGAAATGCCGCCGCTACCGGATCACTGGACTTCGATCGAACGGCCGGATGAAGAGCATCCGTTCCGGCTTGCGACTTCGCCGGCGCGCGGCTTTCTTAACTCGACCTTCAACGAAACCCCGACCTCACTCGCCCAAGAGCAGCGGCCGACGGTGATGATCCATCCAGATGACGCGTGCGCCTGCGAAATTACAGACGGCGACTACGTGGTGCTCGGAAACAAAAGAGGTGAGGTCCGTCTGCACGCGAAACTTTTCGCCGGCGTGCGTCACGGCGTGCTGATTGCAGAATCAATCTGGCCGAACTCGGCCTTTGCCGATGGTTGCGGTATCAATACGCTCACAGGCGCCGACCCGATCGCGCCCTATGGCGGCGCCGCTTTCCACGACAACAAGGTCTGGATACGACGAGCGCGCGCGGAGTGAAACCGCGCGCGCCTTGTTGAGTGCCGGCAGTTTATAGCTCCTTGCCGATCATCCGATCGACCGAGTATGGGCCGCCGCCCCGGATGGCGATTGCAAACAATACAACTCCGAGCAGGAGGACATATTCGAATCCGCCCTGGCCCACCGCGAAGCCCTTGCTCATGTGGACGACAAGGAAAGCGATGGCCATTTCGATCGCGATCGCGGCCGCAAAAAATCGCGTGAACAATCCGATGATTATGCAGAGGGCACCGATTGTCTCAAGAAACATGGCCGCTCCGGCAAAGGCGCCGCCGGGAACGAGATTATTTTTCGCCATCATGCTACTCACGCCAGCATGACCTGGGCCCGTTATCTTGGCCCAGCCGTGCATGAACAGGATGTAGCCAATTATCACGCGGACCAGCGTATAGGCGATCTCCCTCCAGGACGCATAAAAATCCGCAAGGCCGGGAAAAACCAGTTTCGTCTCCCCTTCACCATTCATGGCGTCGTCTCCCCATTTTGTTTGTCGCACCGCTCGCTGTGGCGGCGCCACCCATGCACCAGCGAAGGACTATAACACCGAACCACGCGAAGGTATTCAATGGCCTGTGCAGTGCAGCGTGGAAGACCTAGCCAGGATCCGGCATCAAACTATCCGAATCGGGCACCGGAAGACCATCGATCAGACAACGTCCATCGACAACTTTCACACGGCCTTCCGCCACGAGTTTGAGCGACAGAGGGTAGATACGGTGTTCGGTCTTGAGCACACGAGCGGCGAGGGCTTCCTCGCTGTCGCCAGGGTGCACACTGACCGCGCCCTGCAGGATGATAGGCCCGGAATCCATTTCCGGAACGACGAAATGCACGGTGGCACCGTGGCGTTCGACTCTGGATTCAAGCGCGCGCTTGTGAGTATCGAGACCCTTGAACGCCGGCAGGAGGGCAGGGTGGATGTTGATGATGCGCCACTGCCAGTTTTTGATGAAAGCGGCAGTGAGCAACCGCATGAACCCAGCCAAACACACAAGATCGATGTGCTGCCTTTCAAGTGCTGCCTGCAGCGCGCCTTCAAACGCGGCGCGATCCTTGCCGGATGTCGTGTGGTCGACAATCTCTGTGGCGATGCCGGCGGCATGCGCGATCAAAAGGCCGCCGGCATCCGGCCGATTGGAAACAACCAGGACGATCTCGGCCGGATAGTTCTTGTCTTTTGCAGCCTCGATCAGAGCCGCCATGTTGGAGCCGCGTCCGGAGATGAGCACGGCGACCCGTTTGCGACTCATGCTTCACCCGAGATTGAGTTTGCCGTCATAAGCGACACTTGTGTCGCCCCTCGCGCTGGTGATGTCGCCGAGCATCACCACAGTCTCGCCTGCGCGCGTAAAAGCCTTGGCGACTGCGTCCGCTTTCTCCGGTGATGCAACAACGATCATTCCGATGCCGCAATTGAAGGTTCGCAACATTTCACTTTCCGCTATGCCGCCTTCGCTCGCGAGCCACTGAAATACGGCTGGAACTGCGACACGTGCGAGGTCGATACGGGCGCCGAGCCCCTTGGGAAGAATCCGCGGGATGTTGTCGGGAAATCCACCACCGGTGATATGCGCGAGACCTTTCACTGCATTGGTGTCCCGGATCGCTGCAAGACACGCCTTAACATAAATCCGGGTGGGGGTGAGGATGGCTTCGCCGAGACTTTGCGTGGGCATGAACGGCGCCGGTGCCGTCCATGGTAGCCCCGTTGTTTCGATCACCTTGCGCACGAGTGAATAACCATTGGAATGCACCCCGGATGACGAAAGGCCGAGGATAACGTCTCCTTCGACAATGTCGGCTCGCGGGAGCAGAGCATCGCGCTCGACCGCGCCGACAGCGAAGCCGGCGAGGTCGTAGTCGTCGCCCTGGTACACGCCTGGCATTTCGGCGGTCTCTCCGCCGATCAGCGCGCAGCCGGACTCGCGACAGCCAACACTAATGCCGGCGACCACCGCCGCTCCGATCTCTGGTTCCAGCCGGCCGCAGGCATAGTAGTCGAGGAAGAAGAGCGGTTCGGCGCCCTGGACCACCAAATCATTCACGCTCATTGCCACCAGGTCGATGCCGATTGTGTCGTGACGGCCGGTTTCGATGGCGACTTTGAGCTTGGTGCCGACACCGTCGGTTGCTGCGACCAGAACCGGGTCGCGGTAGCCTACCCGCTTGAGGTCAAATATCCCGCCAAATCCGCCAATTTCGGCGTCTGCGCCGGGGCGGGCCGTTGCGCGGACAAGCGGCTTTATCAACTCCACCATCCGGTTGCCGGCATCGATATCAACACCGGCTTGCGCGTAAGTGAGACCGCGCCGTTTTTCTGTCATGATGGACCTCGTTAGCGCCGGGGTCCTACGTTGGAATCGCAAGTCGCGCAATGGTCAGAGCGTCGTTATACTCCGCAGATGGAGTTAGCGTGTTTCCGGCGCTTGAGGCCGGGCTGCTGCCGCGAGCCGGGATTGCCTTGAGTATTCCAAATCTCATTACGCTGGGGCGTATTCTACTGGTGCCGATCGTGGTCTGGGCGATCGCCTCCGGTGAGCAGTACATCTGGATCGCCTTCATGTTGTTCCTGGCCGCCGGTGTCAGCGACGCTGTCGACGGCTACCTCGCCAAACGGTTCCAGATGACCACCGAGCTGGGTGCCTACCTCGACCCGCTTGCCGATAAGACACTGATCGTTTCGATCTACATGACCTTGGGCATCAAGGGCCTGATTCCCGGCTGGCTCGTTATATTGGTGGTGTCGCGCGACATCATGATTGTCGGCGCGGTGATGCTGTCCTGGCTGGTTGGCGCGCCCGTCAAGGTGAAGCCGCTGCTCGTATCAAAGCTGAACACCGTAGCGCAGATCGTGTTTGCCTGTGTGGTGCTCGGGACCGTCGGCTTCGGCTATGCATTGCCGACGCTCACCTGGGTGCTCATGGGACTAGTGGCCATTCTGACGCTCCTTTCAGTCGCGGCCTATGTGGCCGAGTGGGTGCGTCACATAAATTCTACGGCCGCAAAACCGTGAAGCGAATCACACCGCGCGCGCACCGCAGCTCCGCCATGGAAAGTAGCGTATTCCAGCGCCAGCTCATTTTCTGGTTGGCGACGCTGGTGTTGTTCGTGCTGGCGCTGTGGCTGCTCAGTGAAATATTGCTGCCGTTTGTTGCGGGTCTTGCAATTGCGTATTTGCTCACGCCTCTCACCGACCGGCTTGAGCGCCTGGGCGTCAATCGGCTGGCTGCAGCGCTGCTGATCATAACCGTCGTGGTGCTTGCGCTGATCTATCTCATTCTTCTGGTAGCGCCCATTCTCGGCAGTCAATTGTCGTCATTCATCGAAAGCGTGCCCGGCTACGTGACCACGTTGCAGGCACTATTGAGTGATCCAAGCCGACCCTGGGTTCAAAGGCTTCTTGGCGCTGGTTTCAATGCCGACAAGTCAATCGGTGATCTGATGACTCAGGGCGTCGGCTGGCTGACGACATTTCTGCACTCGTTGTGGTCGGGCGGTCGCGCGCTGGTCTCTGTGTTCTCGCTTGTCGTCGTTACGCCGGTAGTTGCGTTTTACCTGATCTACGACTGGCACCGCATGGTCCGCACCGTCGATAGTTGGATTCCGGTGCACCAGCGCGACACCGTTCGCGGCCTGGCGCGCGAAGTCGACGCGGCGATTTCCGGCTTTGTGCGCGGTCAGACTGCCGTGTGCCTGATCCTCGGCTCGTTCTATGCGGTGGCGCTGACGCTGACGGGTCTCAATTTCGGCCTGTTGATCGGCCTAATTTCCGGGCTGATCACTTTCATTCCCTACGTCGGCTCGATGACCGGTCTGGTTCTGTCGCTGGCCGTTGCGGTAGCGCAGTTCTGGCCAAACTACGGATCGATCCTGATGGTCCTCGGGATATTCCTGGTCGGCCAGTTTGTTGAAGGAAATGTCCTGTCGCCCAAACTTGTGGGAGAGAGTGTCGGGCTGCATCCCGTCTGGCTGATTTTCGCACTGCTCGCCTTCGGTTATTTGTTCGGCTTTGTCGGGCTTTTGGTTGCTGTACCACTCGCTGCTACAATCGGTGTCTTGTCGCGCTTTGCAATGCGTCGCTACCTTCAAAGTTCGTTCTACACCGGTGGGAAATCGGATTAACGGCATGAGCGGTTCGTTCGCCCCGCGGCAACTCGCGCTTGCGCTCGATCACGCCGTCAGCTTTGCGCGTGACGATTTTCTGAGCGGTCCGTCAAACATTACAGCACTCACCCTGATCGAGCGGTGGCCGGACTGGCCGAGCCGGATTGTTGCCCTCATCGGCCCGGAGGGTTCGGGCAAGAGCCATCTTGCGGCGATCTGGGCAGAAGCGGCAGGGGCACGCGTGCTGTCGGCGAATTTGCTGTCCATCGCCGATGTCCCCGCATCGCTCGCGACAGGCGCTCTGGTCGTCGAAGATCTGGAAGCCGCAGATCTCGACGAGCAGGCTCTTTTTCACCTGATCAATCTGGCGCGCGAAGAGGGAGCATACGTACTTCTCACCGGACGTTTGGCGGTAGCAGGTTTTCCCATCACCATTCGCGATCTTGCGTCGCGATTGCGAGCGGTGCCGGCGATCATGCTCACGCCGCCCGACGATGCGCTTTTACGTTCGCTCCTTGTCAAACTTGCTGCAGATCGTCAGCTCGCGCTTGACGAGCCTTTGGTGAACTATCTTGTCCACCGTATCGAGCGTTCGTTCGCGGCCGCACGCGCGGCCGTGCAAAGACTCGATCAGGAATCGATGCGCCAGCAGCGCCCGGTGACGCGAGCCCTCGCTGCCGAGCTGTTTCGCACTCCTTAACGGAGATGCGCGAGACTTGACGGGATCGTCCGCCAGGGTGCGAACTGTCATCCAGCGGCCACGATTTTCGGCTAGGGCTCTTGATATTCAGGCTCTTTTCAGATGGCAGATCCTGCGCAAGATTCTGATTCTATTGATGAAATCGACCAGGCCGTCAGCCGCGTTGATCCCGCTCCGGCGTCGTCGCCTGCCGAGACCGCCCCACTGCGGTCAACTCCACAACGATTCATCAACCGCGAACTGTCGTGGCTACACTTTAATCGGCGCGTTTTGGAGGAGGCGGCCAACGAGCATCATCCATTGCTCGAGCGCGTTCGCTTCCTGTCGATTTCTGCGAACAATCTAGACGAATTTTTTATGGTGCGAGTCGCCGGCCTCAAAGGTCAGCTGCGCGAAGGCATACTTACACAGAGTCCGGATGGTCTTACACCATCCGAACAACTCACACGCATCGGAGAAGCCGTCTCCCAGTTGGCGCGCGATCAGCAGAAACGCTGGCTCGACCTGCGCCCGGCGCTTGCGGCTGCCAACGTCGTCCTGGTGGAGGGAAGTGATCTCAAGAAGCCGGAGAAAAATTGGCTGGAAGAGCACTTCCTCACGCACGTTTTTCCCTTGCTGACGCCGCTCGCGATTGATCCTGCACACCCGTTTCCCTTCATTCCAAATCTGGCTTTCTCGATCGCATTGCAGCTCGCGCGGCTCAAAGACGGCAAGGCGATGAACGCGCTCATACGCATGCCGCAGAAAATCGAGCGATTCATCAGGCTCCCAAGCGGCGGAGATCACGGTATCCGGCTGATCACGCTGGAGGATGCGACCGTATTGTTCATCACGCGGCTATTTCCAGGATACACGGTCAAGGGACAAGGGGTCTTTCGCGCAATCCGCGACTCCGAAGTGGAAATCGAGGAAGAGGCCGAAGATCTGGTGCGCCTGTACGAGACTGCGCTCAAGCAGCGGCGTCGGGGATCGGTGATCCGGCTCGAACTCAGTGCATCGATGCCTGGAGAATTGTGCAGCTTCGTCCAACGCGCGCTCGCGGTTGCAGATGACGAGGTGTTCAGGGTCGATGGCGTGCTTGCGCTCAACGATCTCAATCAGCTTACGAAGCTTGACCGGCCTGATCTCGAATTCGTGCCCTACAATCCGCGCTATCCGGAACGCATACGCGATCACGGTGGTGACTGTTTTGCCGCCATTCGCCAGAAAGATCTCGTTGTCCACCATCCTTACGAATCGTTCGACGTGGTGGTGCAGTTCCTGCAACAGGCTGCGCGCGATCCCAATGTGGTCGCGATCAAGCAAACACTGTACCGCACTTCGGCGGAATCGCCGATCGTGAAGCAGTTGGTGGAAGCCGCCGAGGCCGGGAAATCCGTTACCGCGCTGGTCGAGCTTAAGGCGCGCTTCGACGAAGAGGCGAACATCCGATGGGCACGCGACCTCGAGCGTGCGGGCGCTCAAGTCGTGTATGGATTCATCGAACTCAAGACCCACGCGAAGTTGTCGCTGGTGGTGCGCCGGGAGGCCGGAGAGCTTGCGACCTACGTGCATGTGGGCACCGGCAACTATCATCCGGTAACGGCCCGCAGCTATACGGACTTGTCATTCTTTACCGCGGATGCGGTCATCGGTCGTGATGTCGCGCGCATATTCAATTACATCACCGGCTATGCTGAGCCTGCTGAGCTTGAACGCATGGCGATATCGCCGATCAACCTTCGCAAACGCATCCTTGACCACATCGCGCAGGAGATCGCGCACGCCAAGGCAGGGCGGCCCGCGGCGATCTGGATGAAGATGAATTCGCTGGTCGATCCGGGGATTATCGACGCGCTTTATGACGCTTCGGCTGCGGGGGTTTCGATTGATCTCGTCGTTCGCGGCATTTGCTGTCTGCGGCCGGGCGTACCGGGACTGTCCGAAACCATCCGCGTGAAATCGATTGTCGGCCGGTTCCTCGAACATGGCCGCATCTATTGCTTTGGGGCTGGTCATCCGCTGCCGCATCCGAAGGCGGCGATCTATATTTCCTCAGCCGATATGATGCCACGCAATCTCGACCGCCGTGTCGAGGTGCTGTGTCCGATTCTCAACGCCACCGTGCATGAACAGGTTCTCGGCCAAATTATGGTCGCGAATTTCAAGGATAACGAACAAAGCTGGAAGCTCTTGCCGGATGGCAGTTCCACGCGCATAAAGGCGGCGGCGGGCGAAGAACCCTTCAACGCCCATAAGTATTTCATGACGAATCCGAGTCTGTCCGGCCGTGGAAAATCGCTCAAGGAATCGCCGCCGCGCAGCCTTATACGCCGCCTCATCGAAGGGGCGTAAGCGGTCGCCCAAGATCACCGCATCGGCAAAAGGCCGGCTCGATCATGGGCCGCCGATTGCCGTTATCGACATCGGCTCGAACTCAATCCGTCTTGTTGTCTACGAAGGGCTGACTCGCTCCCCGACGCCCATCTTCAATGAAAAAGTGCTGGCCGGTCTCGGGCGTCAGGTGCAGTCGACGGGCCTGTTGCCGGCGGACGCCATCGACACGGCGCTCGACGCGCTCCGACGCTTCCGCGCCTTGTGCGATATTTTGCACGTGCGGCGCATCTGGGCCATCGCCACGGCCGCCTGCCGGGACGCGCGCAATGGCCGTGCCTTCATCGCGGAGGCCGAACGCATCTGCCGCACCACAATCACAATCCTCTCGGGAAAGCGTGAGGCGCATCTCACTGCGCTCGGCATTGTGTCCGGAATCCATAAACCGGACGGCATTGTCGGCGACCTTGGCGGCGGTTCGCTCGAACTGGTCGATGTGCACGGTTTGCGCGTCCGTGGCGGAGTAACTCTCCCGCTCGGTGGCCTTGCGCTCCAGGACATCACCGGCAAATCGCTCAAGAGAGCGGAAAAGTTCGTCGAGGAGGCTTTCGAAGATCTTGATATGTTGCACGGCGGCGAGGACCGTACGTTTTATGCGGTCGGCGGTACGTGGCGCGCGTTAGCACGGTTGCATATGTGGCAGACCGGCTATCCCTTTCACGTCATGCACAACTACCGCATCTCGGCGCGCGAGGCGCAGGAGTTTTCACGACTTGTGCATCACGTCGATACAGATACGCTCTCGAAGATTGAGGTCGTCAATGCGGCCCGTCGACCATTGCTCGCTTATGCGGCCCTGGTGATGGAAAACCTGGTACGGGCGATCAAGCCCAAGCAGGTCGTTATTTCCGTGCTCGGCGTGCGCGAAGGCCTGCTGTATTCACTGCTCAACACGCGCGAGCGCGCACGCGATCCGCTCATCTCGGCTGCGGCTGATCTCAATGTCCTGCGTTCGCGTTCGCCGGGCCATGGCCAGGAGTTGATCGCCTGGACCGACCGCTTCATGGCGTCGTCAGGGCTGGAAGAGAACGCTGATGAACGCCGGCTGCGTCACGCGGCCTGTTTGCTCGGCGATATTGGCTGGCGCGCCCACCCGGATTATCGCGGCGAGCAGTCCATGAATATCATCGCGCACGGTTCCTTTGTTGCCATCGACCATCCGGGTCGTGCGTACCTCGCTTTGTCGGTCTATTTCCGTCATGCGGGCCTGAGCGAAGAGGAACTCTCGCCGCGATTGCGCGAACTTGCGACGACGCGGATGCTCGATCGCGCCCGTGTTCTTGGCGCCGCCATGCGGGTCGCCTATATCCTCACCGCCGGACAGAGCGGTGTGCTTCCAAAGACGCCGATGCAGGTCAAACGCGGCAAACTGACGCTCAAACTGCCGGGCAGGTATGGCGAACTGGCGAGTGACCGCCTGGCTGGCCGGGTTCGGCAGCTGGCGCGCCTCATTGGCCGTGAACCACATATCGAGATCTAGCGTTCAGGTCTTTTCGACCGTCACTACTTTTCCCTCGTCGATGGCAAGCGCCAGCCGGCCATGCTTGAGCGCCAGCGCCTTGTCGCCAAATAATTCGCGCCGCCATCCTTTCATTGCGGGGACATCTGCCGCGTCGTCGGCCGCGATGCGGTCGAGATCGTCCACCGTGGCGATGACCTTGGCGGCCACTCCATGCCGTTCTGCGGTCATCCGCAGCAACACCTTGAGCAGTTCGACAATCGCCGCGCCATTCGCCGCAGGCCGGAAACGGTCCAAACGCGGCAGTGTCTTGTGGTCGCGTTCGATCCCGCGCTTGACCGCGTCGATGATCTGTTCGCCCCATCGCGAGCGCTCAAATCCCTTTGGCAGCGAGCGCAAGTGTCCGAGCCGCTCAATTGTCGTCGGCGCTTGCACGGCGATATCGCCGATCACTTCATCCTTGATCACGCGTCCGCGCGGTACATCGCGGGTTTGCGCCTCACGCTCGCGCCAGGCCGCGACCTCGATCAGGATTGCAAGCTCCTTCGGCTTGCGAACGCGACTCTTGAGCCGCTCCCACGCGCGCTCCGGATCGGCTCGATAGGTTTCCGGCGAGGTGAGCACATCCATTTCGGCCTCAACCCAATTGCTCCGCGCCTGCTTTTCGAGATCGGTTGCCAGTTTCAGATAGACGTCCCGGAGGTGGGTGACGTCGGAAACGGCATATGCGATCTGCGCATCGCTGAGCGGACGCCGCGTCCAGTCGGTGAAACGATGCGATTTGTCCAGTGTGTCGCCAGTGATGCGCTGAACCAGCTGGTCGTAGGATATGGAGTCGCCGTAGCCGAGCACCATGGCGGCGACCTGGGTGTCAACAATTGGATGCGGGATCGTCTTCGCCATGTTCCAAACGATTTCGATGTCCTGGCGCGCGGCGTGGAAAACCTTGACGATCTTTTCGTTCGCCATCAGCGCAAAGAACGGCGCGAGATCGATTCCCGTGGCCAGAGCATCGATCACCACCGCCTCGGCCGGTGAGGCCATCTGCGCCACGCACAGCAGGGGGTAGTAGGTGGTTTCGCGCAGGAATTCGGTATCGACCGTGACAAACGGATGCTTCGCCATGCGCGAGCAAACCGCTGCGAGCTCATCGGTGGTGGTAATCAATTCCATTGTGGCAGCGAACCTAACCCGATCCGGCTGGGTCATGGCAACCCACGCACGCGCGGCATTTGAATGAACTCCCAGGGACTAGGCATGGCCGCCACGGGCACCTCGATCAGGGTCGGTTCGCGGCGCTTGAACGATTCCCGGAGCGCCGCGCCCAGCTCATCCGGGTTGCGCGCTCGCCGGCCGGCAGCGCCGAAGCTTTCGGCGTATTTCACAAAATCAGGGTTGGCAAGATCGCAAGCGATCAGCCGGTTGCCGAATTGTTCTTCCTGGATGCGGCGCACATTGCCAAAGGCGCCGTCAACGAAAACGATCGCAACCAGCGGAATCTGATGGCGGATAGCGGTCGCGAGTTCGTTGCCGGTGTAAAGAAATCCACCGTCGCCGTTGATCGAAAGCACCGGTACATCCGGCCTGGCGTGCTGCGCGCCGAGCGCCGTCGCATAACCCCATCCAAGATTGTCCTGATAGCCCGGCGACAGGAACGTACGCGGCTTGTACACCGGAAAGGCCAGGCGGGCAGCAAATCCGATTTGCGTGACCTCGTCGACGTAAATGCCATTTTCCGGAAGTTCGGCACGGATTGCTTCAAGAAAGGCGAGCTGCGGCGCGAGCCCGGTGAGCCGTTCACGCAGCTTTGCCTGGCGCTCCCGCATCTCGTCGGTGCGTGACACGCGACGCTCGTTGCGTTTGGCGAGTTCGTCGATGAGACGCCTCAAAACGAGTGCCGCGTCGCCGACAAGCGCCACCTTTGGCTTGTGCAGACGGGAAGGCTGTTTTGGATCAGCGTCAACGCGCACGACCTGCAGATTCCTGTCGATGCCCCATTGCGTCGTTGGATTCAGCAGTCGGGTGCCGACCGCGAGGACCGCGTCCGCTTCGCCCCACAACTCGTGGCCGAGCGGAAGGGTGACACTGAATGGACTGCGGGAATCAAGGACCCCGCGCCCGCGCCGGTAGCCGAGCACGGGCGCCTGCAACATTTCAGACAGCAGCGTGACTTCAGGCGAAGCATCCTGCGCGCCGCCACCCACCACGATCAGCACGCGTTTGGCCTTGCCCAAAAGCTTCGCCGCAGCGCGCACCTTGGTGTCGTCTATTTTCGGCGGACGCGGTGGCGAGGGCGGTACAATGGCAGCGACTTTCCCCCGCTTGCCCCAAATATCGATGGCGCATTCAAGCGCGGCCGGTCCAGGACGGCCCTGGCTCATGGACTGAATGGCTTTCGAGACTTTGATGGACGCTTCCCGGGGATCCTTGATGTGGGACGAATGATCGACCAACCGGCTAATGATGCCAGCCTGATCGCGAATCTCGTGCAGATGCCCTTGGCTCTTTCCGATCGCTGCTGCGGGAATTTGCCCGATCAGGGCGAGGACCGGCGCGTTCATGCCGTAGGCGGTCAGTAGCGCGGCGCCGGAATTCAGTAGCCCCGGACCCGGCACCACAACGTAGGCTTGCGGCCTGCCGGTTGCCAGCGCCGCCCCCAGAGCCATATAGGCCGCGCCTTGTTCATGGCGGGTGTGGACGACGCGCAAGCGGTCGCCGACGCGCTGAAACGCATCGAACA
>DASSIJ010000323.1:0-20903 GCA_035692045.1 Pseudolabrys sp.
TGCTGTGCCAGCAGCTTCAACGCTTCATCGACCGGAACGCCGAAATGTTGCGCGATCTGTTTAACCTGATCGCTTCCGAGTGCTGCGCGGAGCTGCTCGGGCGTTATCGTCACATTGGGACCATTGCTCAGCCAGGATTTGACCTGGTCACCCAGCCCGGCCTGCTGAAGCTTGTCGACAATGCCTTGCAAGTCACCAAGGTTGGTTTTGGCCAATAGCGCCGAAATCAATGCCGGTGCCTGGGCAGCCACTGCCGAACTCAACGCGTCCTTCAGCGAACCACCGAACTGATCCCAAAGTCCCATAAAAAACTCCCGTGCGGCCGCCACGAGGTGGCGGTCCGCCGATACATCACCATTCAAAAAGTGTCAGGGATGTTTCTCATTCTTGGAGGCGCGCATTCCCTGGCTTGTCGCATCAGTCTCGCACATATACGCGCCGGTTTTCGTGTTGCCGTAATCCTTGTAGCCGGTGAAGTGGTAGATCTTTGAATTCGTGTTGGCCCAGACCACGGTGCCGGTCAGGCATCGCATTCTGGCCTGTCCTTCAGTCGTGTACTGGTTTGCGCCGGTCGGCGCCGTTGCGGCCGGTCGAGCGTTCACGGTCGGCGGCGGCGCAGATTGCGCAGGCGCCGTCGTTCTTGTCGGCGCCGGCGCAGGTGCGGGTGCAGGTGCAGGTGCCGGAGCAGGCGCCGCAACCGTACCGCCGGTACGGCACTGCGCGACGTAAGCTTTTTCCGTTATGCCCCTCGCCTGATTGGCCTCCTTGTTGGCGCGCCATTCTGCCTGGCAAGCCCTGACTGTCTTTTGTCCGCCCGCCGCCGGTGGAGGCGCCGTTGGGGCCATCGTGGTTGTTGTTGGCGCGGCAGCACGGCACTGCGTGACGTAGGCTTTTTCCGTTATTCCCTTGGCCTGATTGGCGTCCTTGTTGGCGCGCCATTCTGCCTGGCAAGCCCTGACCGTCTTTTGCTGAGCAACCGCAGGCAAAGACAGAAGGAATACGCCAACAATGGCCGAACTCACGACTACGATGCTACGCATCTCCGGCTCCTGCCCGTTGAAGTGACTAGGCGTCCTTTTCGCACTTGGTCATGAAGCTGTTTTTCGCAGCGCCGGCGAGCGGCTTGCCGTCCTTGCCGACGGCTTTGGTCTCACAAGCGTCCTGCTTGCACTTCTTGACAAAGCTGCTCTTGGCTGCGCCGGAAAGCGCCTTGCCATCCTTCGCGACTGCCTTGGTTTCGCATGACTGGGCCAACGCCGAGCCGACAGCAAACGAGGAAATCAGAGCAGCAAGGAGAATTCGCTTCATTCGTTCCCTCCAATTAAGAGTGACGTCGAAATGGGATTAGGACGTCAACTGAGAACGAATACTTGTCCTCACGCGACACATGGTCAATTGAAATCTTGCGGCTTCGGTGTTGAGGCAGTCCGAGTTCAAAGTTATTTTCCGGGCGCATCGAAAATCGCCGAGCACGCTTTCAAAGTCATCGATAGCGCAGGCCAAATATGTGGAATTTATTGCTGCGGTGTCAGAACACCTCCCGTCGAATCGAGCCTTCGGAGACGACTTCAGGCCGCAGAAAGCCGGGCGGCTGCCCCTTCCGTCGCGAATAATGACCGGCGCAGAACGCGTGCACGTTGCTACACTCGACACCTGCGGTCGCGCTCAGACGACCGCCACGCAAGGGAGATGTCATTCATGTCGCTCTTAAAATTTGCCGCCGCTGCAACCGTATTCGCCGGAGCGCTTGCTCAACCTGCTGGCGCCCAGCTTCTTGAGCACAAGGACATTTCGGCCGAGTTGGCCGTTGCCATTGCGACAACCGCGATCGCCACCTGCAAGGCGAATGGCTATTCGGTGTCTTCGACCGTCGTCGGACGCAACGGCGAGATCATTGTCCAGATCCGGGGCGACAATACCGGTCCGCACACCGTCGAGAACAGCTTCCGCAAAGCCTATACCGCCCGCACCTTCCGCGTACCGTCCGGCGAGATCGTCACCCGCTTGAAAAACGACCCGTCGCTCGGCCTCATCCACCTTTCCAATGTGATTGCCAATCAGGGCGCACTGCCAATCAAGCTCGGCGAACAGGTTATCGGCGCGGTAGGTGCTTCCGGCGCGCCGGGTGGCGAGAAAGATGAAGCGTGCGTGAAAGCCGGTATCGACAAGGTTGCCGATCAACTGAAATAGCCGTCACAGCTTTCGTTCTGGTCCGGCGCATGAAATGCCGAAGCCGGATGCCTCCGGCTTCGGCGGACCGGAAGTAGAACGCGTCGACCACGTTTTTTGTGGCAGGCAATATCCGAAACCATGCGAGGTCCGCGTCGGCGCTGTAGGTATCCTTTGGTACCTTCATGAATATTGCGTGATCCGCCCTATTCGATCGACACGAGCGTGCTAGGCTGATCGCGGGCCGGGGTGGAGTAACTCGTATGCGTCTCCACACGCTTGCACTCATCTTCACCGCAGCGCTCGCCGCACTCACGCTCGCTCAGCCGGCACGCGCAAGCATCATGATCACAATCGACAAGTCCGCGCAGAGGATGACCGTCACGGTCAATGGCGAGGACCGTTACATATGGCCGGTGTCGACCGGCCGATCGGGCTACGACACGCCGTCGGGCGAATTCCAGCCGTTCCGGATGGAAAAGGACCACTTCTCGCGTGAGTGGGATGATGCGCCGATGCCGAACTCGATCTTCTTCACCAAGATCGGCCACGCGATCCATGGCACGTTCGAGGCGCGCAATCTGGGCCGGCCGGCCTCTCACGGCTGTGTCCGGCTGTCGACGCAGAACGCGGCCACACTGTACGCTCTTGTCAAGCAGGAAGGCGTGTTCAACACGCGCGTGAAGCTGACAGGCCAGGCCCCGAAATTTGACAGAGACGATGACGCGGTGGCGCGCCGTGGCAATGGCTACGATCGCGCCGCGGCCCGCAACGGCGGCTACGAGCGCACGACCGAAGAGGACGATGCGAATGACGCTCAAGCACTGCAGCGCACCTATCAGACGCGCGGGCGTGACTTCCAGTACAACACGCGTCAGTACTACTATCAGGAACGACCATACTACGGCCGCAGCCTCTTTTTTCCGAACGGCTGGTGAGGCGACCATCTCGGTGGGGTGAGCCGGAGGACAGGGATGATCCGCAAACTCTCCGGCGGCAAATATCGGCTTTATTCGCGCGGGAAAAATCCGCGCACCGGCAAGCGCCGCAATCTCGGCACTTTCTCCACCAAAAAAGCGGCGCAGGAGCACGAGCGCCAGATCCAGTATTTCAAGCGCCATTGAAAGGCGGCAACTACTCCCCGTGATGCGCAACGCCGAGCGCTTCCTCTCCCCGATCGAGGATTAGCGGCACAATCAGATCCTCTTCGTCATCGAGGTGCCGGATCAGCCCCTTGAGCAGCACTCCGCTCGCGTCCGCGTAATCGTCGCTGCAATGGCGCAGCCTGTCGGCATCCCCTTGCAACGCCTGCAGCAGCGCATTCGCAGTTTCTGCCGTGCGAGCCATGTCGCCATGGATGTGGTGATGATCGCCCTCCAGCACGTCGAATCCGCGCGCCAGACGCGCATCGGCGGCCTGGAAGATCGGGAAATAATGCAGGTCCTCGATCTGATGATGAACGTTGAGCTGATCCAGCATGAACTGCAGCCGTGGCACGAACTGACGCGCGAACTCGGCGGGCGGAAGCTGCCCTGCCCGGAAGTTCATCGTGATGTCTTCAATCGCCGCAGACAGTTCCCGGAACATCGCATGGCGCGACAGCCAGAAGCGCGCCATGGTGCCCAGGTTCGGATGGGCGTCCCATTGCTCGCGTGGATAACGGGTGAGCATCACGCGCAGATCCTCCGGCCAGCCGCTTCGGCGGGCCAGCGCAAGAGCTTCAATTTCGGTGGAATGCGGCCTTTCGATCGTCACGGGCGCCTACATAGCCATTGCGCACACGAATGCGAAGGGCAAACTTGCGGCACATGAATGCGCCCACCACTGTCGCTCGCCTCGCCTGCGCCGAGCCGACTGCCCGCCGGATCGCGACCTTTCTCGGCGAAAGCCTCGGCACCGAGGACACCGTTTGTGCGGCCTTTGAAGGTGATGACGGGCGATGGCAGGTCGCGATCCATTTCCGCACGCCCCCCGACGAGGTCGGACTGCGCGGACTCGTCAAGCTTGTGGCCGGCGAAACGGCGGCGGAGGCGCTCAGTATCGAACCGGTCGCCGCAGCCAACTGGGTTGCGCAGAGCCTTGCCGGCCTGAAACCGGTGCATGCGGGACGCTTTGTTATTCACGGCGCGCACGATCGCACGCACGTGCGGGCCAACGATATCGGCATCGAAATTGAGGCGGCCCTCGCCTTCGGGACCGGTCACCATGGCACGACCCACGGTTGCCTCATCGCGCTTGCCGATCTGGCCAAGGGACGGCGCGTACAGCGCGTGCTTGATGTCGGCACCGGGACTGGCGTGCTGGCAATAGCGGCGGCTCGACTGATGCGGACGCGCGTCGTCGCTGGCGACGTTGACGCGGTCGCGGTGGACGCGGCGCGAAGCAATGCGAGGCTTAACCGCGTTGCATCGCTGATCACCTTCGCGGTCGGTGGCGGCACCCGGGCACCGGCAATCGCCGCGGGTGCCCGCTACGATCTGATCTTCGCCAATATCCTGCTCGGTCCGTTGACGCGGCTCGCAGTGCCGCTGCGCAAGCTCGCCGCCCCGCGCGCGCGAATCGTGCTCTCGGGGCTTCTTCCCAGCCATGCCAATGCTGTTGTCGCGATCTACCGCAATCAGGGTTTTGTGCTCGAACGGCGTATCCTGCTGGAGGATTGGGTCACATTGGTCATGAACCGCCAAAACAAAACCGCCCCGGGCGGGGAGCCGGGGCGGTTTCGCTGGTGAAGCGGCTGCATCCAGCCGCCAGCGCGCAACTACGCGATGTCCGTCCTGTCTAGCCGATTGCCGTGTTCATCGAACTGGCGCGGCAGCAAATGTGCGTGGCGGGCAATCTCACGATGAACGGCTTGGAGGCGCGACTCCACCAGGGCGTCCATGAATCGGACAAAAAAGCTTTTGCGGGGTGTGGCGAGCACGCGCTCGGCGGCCTTGGCGGCAGGAACGCGGGTAACGCCATAAGTAACAGCAACCATTGTATGTCTCCTTCTCAAAATCAAAGCATCGGCAAACGATTCGCTTCCGATTATTGCAATGCAATATAGGTCGAGGAGCCCCCGCCAACTATTCGCAACAATGCATAGATGCCAAGTAAATCAGGCATAAGCCGATTGATCACTCTTCCAGATCGATCACATTACTGCGATCGATTGGTGCGACGCACAAAATCTAGCAAACACGTGGTTTTTTACCATCGTCGCGGCGAAAATTTTTACGAAGCTCACGCAATCTTGCTTAACGCATGCTTCGCGCCTTTGTGCATGCCTGCATTGCTACACCTGTGTGGGGCGTTAGAGTGCCGCATGTTCGAGGCCCGCTTTCAGTCATTTGATGATTCGAGCGAACGTGCGCAAAGCGCCGCGCGGGTTGCCGAATTGCGAGCCGAACTTGGGCGACGCGGACTCGACGGTTTTATGGTGCCGCGCGCCGACCGCCAGCAGAATGAATACCTGCCTGCAAGCGAAGAAAGGCTCGCCTGGCTCACCGGCTTCACAGGTTCAGCCGGCGCCGCGGCGGTCCTGACTGACCGTGCGGCACTTTTTGTCGACGGCCGCTATACGGTGCAGGCAAGCAGCCAGGTCGACAGCAATATTTTTTCGCTGGAGCACATGGTGGAGCATCCGGCCGAACAATGGCTTGAACAGAATCTTAAAAATGGCACCAAGCTCGGCTATGACCCCTGGCTCCACACGAGCGAACAGGCAGAGAAGCTGAAAAAAGCCTGCGTCAGCGCGGGTGCCGAATTGGTGGCGGTCGACAGCAATCCCATTGACGCACTCTGGCGCGATCGCCCGCAGCCACCGTCGGGGGTCGTCAGTCTGCGAGAGCCCAAGCTTGCCGGTGAAACCGCGCCCGACAAGCTCAAGCGCGTCCGCGCAGAACTAAAAAAATTCCGTGCCGATGCACTTCTGGTCTCCGATCCGCAAAATGTCGCCTGGGCGCTCAACATCCGCGGGACAGACATCGCACATACGCCTTTGGTGCTTGCCTTTGCATTGATCCCCGGTGAAGGCCGGCCGTCGCTTTATGTCAGCGCCTCCAAGCTTACCAACAATGTGCACCATGCCCTTGAGGAATTCGCCGACATACGCGCGGAAGACGACCTCGCAGGCGATCTCGGCAGGCTCGGAGAAAAAACCGTACGCCTTGATCAGGCGAGCGCGGCAGACGCATTCACTCGCATGCTTGCCGGCGCCGGCGGCAAGCCGCAACGCGGTCCCGATCCGATAACACTGCTGAAGGCGACGAAGAATCACGCCGAGATCGTCGGCAGTCGTGCCGCGCACAAGCGCGATGGCGCCGCGGTCGCGCATTTTCTCGCCTGGTTCGACAGAGAAGCACCGTCCGGCAAACTCACCGAAATCGACGCAGTGGAAGCACTTGAGACCTTCCGCCGCGACACCGGGGCGCTCAAGGATATATCGTTCCCGACGATCGCCGGGGCGGGACCGAATGGCGCGATCGTGCACTATCGCGTCACGCGTGCGTCCAACCGGCGCATCGGCAGGAACGATTTATTTCTGATCGATTCCGGGGCGCAATACGAGGACGGTACCACCGATATCACCCGAACCATCATCGTCGGCGAGCCAAGCGAGCAAATGCGCGACCGCTTCACCCGCGTGCTCAAGGGCCATATTGCGATCGCCACGGCTGTCTTTCCGGAGAACACCAGCGGTGCCCAGCTCGACCCGCTTGCGCGGACGGCGCTTTGGCAGGCCGGCCTCGATTTCGACCACGGGACGGGACACGGCGTCGGGAGCTATCTGTCAGTGCATGAGGGACCGGCCCGCATATCGAAACTGGGTACCGTGGCCCTGCGTCGCGGCATGATTCTCTCGAATGAGCCCGGCTACTACAAAACCGCTTCCTACGGAATCCGCGTCGAAAATCTGGTGCTGGTGATTGCGGCGCCGGAACCGGTCGGTGCCGAAAAACCACTCAACGCGTTCGAAACCCTGACGCTCGCGCCGATTGACCGGCGGCTGATCGACAGCCGGATGCTGACATCCAAAGAGCGTTGCTGGCTCGATAGCTACCACAAACGCGTGCACGAGATCCTCAGCCCGCTCGTCGATCGCCCGACCCGCAAGTGGCTAGAACAGGCGACAAAGCCGCTGTGAGTGCCGGCTTGGGTGCGCTCTAGTAGTGCGGTCCCGAGATGACATGCTGCTGGTATCAGAACTAACAAAATGCCCTCTAAATTCAGAGAAGTCCTAGACGTGGCCCAAGAGCTCAGTCTCGGTCTCGGCTCTCATCTGGGGATCAGCGTACTCGACACCTCGAAACTCGCTGGGCGGGATTGAGCCGAAATAGACGTAGCAGAATTTATAACCCATCAAGTTATGTGCATAGATGGCGTTGATCATTTCTGACGGAAGAAAGATCCGATCGTTAAACGATACAAAGGACTGTTCTCGTAGCCAGGTCTCCCACTTCATCAACCGCTTGTCGGTGGAAGGGATCACGACCTCTATTCGAGCGTTGCTTTTTTTCCAATCGGCATCGAGGGTGCCATCCTCCTTTGGGAACATAAATTCGGGATCGGCTTCAGTAGTGAACCAAACCGCATCTAGCGGTGGCATCCCCTTTTTGCGATTCGGCTTGAGGCCTTCCTTAAGGATCGCGCGACCGTCCTCGGGGTGATCCAAATTATATAACGCTGTGAAGTGATAAAGGACCATCTCATCCCTTTCGCCAAACCTTACGGCGTATCTTTGGCACTCCTGCGCAGCCGAAGGCAGGGGCGAAGGAAGTTTTCACAAAATTTGCGAAGGGGGTACTGCACGCGATCGATCGAGCAAATTTTGGCCCCCGGGGGCGCCATCGACGCTGCATGAGCATCGATGCCAACTACTTCCCAAGTATGAGTTTTAGCCACTCATCCTCGGTCAACACCTTCACGCCAAGCTTTTTCGCATCGGCAAGCTTCGAGCCGGCGCCGGGGCCAGCGACCACATAGTCGGTTTTTTTCGACACAGAGCCGGCGGTCTTCGCGCCCAGGCGCTCGGCTTGTGCCTTGGCCTCCTCACGAGTCATCTTCTCAAGCGCGCCGGTAAAGACCACGGTTTTCCCAGCAATGGCTGTGTCCTTCTTTGGCTTTTCGGCGTCGAGGATTTCCACCTGCTTGGTCAGTCGCTCGACGATGCCGCGGTTATGGCTTTCGCCGAAATAGGCAGTAACGGCCTTGATCACCGTATCGCCGATCTGATCGAGCGCATCCATCTCGGCGATCGTCTCTTCGTCGCCCTTGGCGACCTCCAGGCCCGCATCATGGAACGCTTTCCATGAGCCGTAGCCGCGCGCGAGTGCCAGCGCCGTGGTCTCACCAACATGCCGGATGCCGAGGGCGTAGATGAAGCGATCGAGCGAAATCTTGCGCCGCTGTTCGATGGCTTCAAACAAGTTTCGCACCGAGGTCTCGCCGTAGCCTTCTTCGTTCTCCAGCTTGATCTTCTTGTTGCGCGCCTGGAGCGTAAAAATGTCGGCCGGTTCCTTGATCCATTCCTTCCCGAAGAACAGCTCGATCTGCTTTTCACCCAGACCTTCGATATCGAAGGCACGGCGTGAGCTGAACAGCTTCAGATGCTCGATCTTCTGGAACGGGCACGCAAACTCTCCGGTGCAACGGGCCCGCGCACCCTCCTCGCCGGTCGCCGTCTCCTCGCGCACGATGTCGGTGTGCAGATAGCAAGGGCATTTCTTCGGGAAATGGTACGGCTTGGCATCCTTCGGACGCTTGTCGATGACCACATCGACGACTTGCGGAATGACGTCGCCCGCACGCTGAACGATGACGGTATCACCGATGCGGATGTCGCGGCCCTCACGCAGTTGCTCGCCATCGCCACCGATGCCCTTGATGTAGTCCTCGTTGTGCAGCGTGACATTCTGCACGATGACGCCGCCAACGCCGACGGGGTCGAGCTTGCCAACCGGCGTAAGCGCGCCGGTGCGCCCGACCTGGATCTCAATGTCCTTGAGGACGGTAATGGCGCGTTCGGCCGGAAATTTATGCGCGATCGCCCAGCGCGGCGTTCGGGAGATGAAGCCAAGCCGCTCCTGCCAGTCAATGCGATCGACCTTGTAGACGACGCCGTCGATGTCATAGTCAAGTTTGGCGCGCTTCTCCTCGATCTCGCGATGAAAGGCGATGAGCTCCTCGGTCGAACGACACAGTCTGGTGAGCGGATTGGTCTTGAAGCCGCACGATTCGAACCACTTGATCATGCCGGATTGCGTTTCGGCCGGCATTTCGCTCATCTCGCCCCAGGCATAAGCGAAAAAACCGAGCGGGCGCGAAGCTGTGATCGCCGGATCTTTTTGACGCAGCGAACCGGCGGCGGAATTGCGCGGATTCGCGAAGATGGTATCGCCCGCCGCTTTCTGCCGCTCATTGAGCGCGAGAAAGGCCGGCTTGGTCATATAGATCTCGCCGCGCACCTCACACACTGCCGGCACGCCCTTGCCCTTCAGTTTCTGCGGCACATCCTTGAGCGTGCGTATGTTGGCCGTCACGTCTTCGCCTTCGGCGCCGTCACCACGGGTGGCAGCAGTGACGAGTTCTCCGTCCTGATAGCGCAAAGACATCGAGAGGCCGTCGATCTTTGGTTCTGCGCTGAAGGCGAGCTTTTCATCGTCGCCCAGTTTCAGAAAGCGCCGGATACGGGCGGTGAAATCGACGACATCGCTTTCGGCGAACGCATTGTCGAGAGAAAGCATCGGCACCGCATGCCGGACCTTCTTGAACTTTCCCGTCGGTGCCGCTCCAACACGTCGCGACGGGGAATCGGACCGGATCAGTTCAGGAAAGCGCGCCTCGATCGCGGCATTGCGGCGGCGCAAGTCGTCGTATTCGGCATCCGTTACTGTCGGGGCGTCTTGCTGATAGTAGCGCTTGTCGTGCGCCGCAATTTCAGAGGCCAGCCGCTTCAGCTCGGCCTTGGCCTGCGCCTCGGTGAAGTCGACGGGTTTGATCTTCGAGGCGTCGTGACTTGCCATGCATGCACTATATCAACTCGCTGCCTTGATCAGCCGTTCGGCCGCGGCGCGGGCTTCGTTGGTGATTTCTGCGCCGGCCAGCATGCGGGCGATTTCCTCCCGTCGGCGCTCTGATGCCAGCTCGGTGACGCGCGTGGCCACCCGTTTTCCCTTTTCGAGCGTGTCTTTCGCAATGAGGTAATGGCGGTCGGCGCGCGCCGCCACCTGGGGCGCATGCGTCACGGCCAGCACCTGTGCGCCTCTCGCCAGCTTTGCAAGACGCATGCCGATGGCATCGGCGACGGCGCCGCCAACGCCCGTGTCGATCTCGTCGAAAACGAGCGTCGGTGCCGAGCCGCGATCGGCCAGCACGACTTTCAAAGCGAGCAGGAACCGCGCCAGTTCACCGCCCGAAGCAACCCTCATCATCGGGCCCGGTCGCGTGCCAGGATTGGTCTGGACCCAGAATTCCGCCCGGTCGATGCCGTCCGGTCCTGCGGTCGCCGCATCGCTCTCGATCTGCGTCGAAAACTTCGCCCGCTCCAGCTTGAGCGGCTTGAGTTCGCCGTTGACCGCCTTGTCGAGAGCCGCGGCGGCCTTGTGGCGCGCCCGCGACAGCGTCTGCGCCGCATTGCGATGGCTGGCCTCTGCCTGCTCGGCTGTTGCCTCAAGAACCTTGAGTCTGCCCTCGCCGGCATCGATCAGCGCGATGTCGCCGTTGTACTTGCGTGCCAGCGCCGCAAGGTCATCGACCGGAACATTGTATTTGCGGCCGGCAGCGCGCAGGGCGAACAGTCGTTCCTCGATGCGCTCCAGATCGGCCGGGTCAAAATCGGCCGTGCGCAAGGCTGTTTCCAGATGGCCCCGGACCTCATCCAGCGCCGTCAGCGCGGCGTCCAGTGCCTTCACCGTTGGCTCGACCAGGCCCGGTGCCTGGGCCGCCCGCCGTTCGAGCCGGCGGATGACTCCAGACAGCGCGGGCACGCTGGAGCTGGCCCCGGCGACCACCTCGTGAGCCTCACGCAAATCCTCTGCGACCTTTTCCGCCTGCATCATTGCGGTGCGGCGTTCGGCCAGCGCGGTTTCTTCGCCGGCTTGCGGCGAGAGCTTGTTGAGCTCTTCGACGGCGTGGCGCAGCCAATCGCCCTCGCGCTTGGCCCGCTCCACCTCGGTGCGGTGGGCATCCGCCGCAGCCCGTGCTTTGCGCCGCGCTTCCCAAAGCGTCCCGACATTTGCCGTCTGATCCTCGAGACCTCCGAAGGCGTCAAGAAGCCGGCGATGAGTGGCCGCGTCGACCAATGCACGCTCATCGTGCTGGCCGTGGATCTCGACCAGAGCACCGCCAACCTGTTTGAGCACCTGCACGCTGACCGGCTGATCGTTGACAAAAGCCCGCGTGCGACCATCGGCGAGCTGCACACGGCGCAGGATGAGTTCGTCCTCCACGGGAATATCATCGGCCGCCAGAAGCGCGCGGGCGGGGTGATCGCGTGCGACGTCGAACACAGCCGTCACCTGGCCCTGTTCAACGCCATGCCGGACCAGCGCCTGGTCGCCGCGTCCGCCCAAAGCCAGCGCGAAAGCGTCGAGCAGGATCGACTTGCCGGCACCTGTCTCGCCCGTGAGCACTGCGAGCCCTTCGACGAAATCAATGTCGAGCCGGTCGATCAGGACGATATCGCGAATCGAAAGTCGGGAGAGCATGGCGCGCCAAATCCAAATGACCGTCATGCCCGGCCTTGTGCCAGGCATCCACGTCTTGCCGAATCTGCATAATCAAAGACGGAGATGGCCGGAACAAGCCCGGCCATGATGATGTGGGTAACTCGACGTTCGAATCGTGTCAGCCCAGGCCGATGCCTTTGAACGCCTTGCTGATCCAGGAGCCCTGGTTTTCCTTTGGCTCAAGACCGCCGGTCTTCACCAGTCCATAAGCATGCTTGTACCAGGTGCTGTCCGGGAAGTTGTGCCCCAGAACGGCCGCCGCTGTCTGCGCCTCGTCAACGATGCCGAGCGCCATATAGGACTCGGTCAGCCGCATCAGGGCCTCTTCGACATGGCGCGTCGTCTGATACTTCGTCACGACAACTTTGAAGCGGTTGATAGCGCCGGTGTAATCCTTCTTTTTCAAATAGTAGCGGCCGATCTCCATTTCCTTGCCGGCAAGCTGGTCGCGTGCAACTTCGATCTTCTGCTTGGCACTGACGGCGTATTCGCTGCCCGGATATTTCCGGATGACTTCATCAAGCGCGGCAAGAGCCTTCTCGGTGCGCGCCTGGTCGCGCGTGATATCGGGGATTTCGTCGAAATATGACGAACCGATCAGAAATTGGGCGTACGCAGCATCCGCGCCACCGGGGTGCAGCGTGATGTATCGCTTGGCCGAGTTTACGCAGTCATCGTACTCGCCAGCCTGATAGTAGGCGTATGAGGTCATAATGAGGGATTTGCGCGCCCACTCCGAGTACGGATGTTGACGGTCGACTTCCTCGAATTTCTTGACCGCTTCCTTGGGATCCTTCTTTTGGTTGAGGAGATAGAGTCCCTCATTGTAGAGCCGGTCGGCGGGCGCATCCGGAGGCGTGTCATCTTTCTTGGTGAAAAAATCGAAGCTGCTGCAGGCGCCGAGGGTACCCGCTAACAGCGCGATCGTCAGAGCGCGCGTCATGCGCATCCAGGGTCCGGTTTTTGACCGCACAGCCATGTCTTTGAACACTTCCACGCGAAGTTGCTTCCCCGAAGGCGGCTTCGCAAAGGCCACTAAACTGCGCAAGCTATCAGCGCCCGGTCTATCGGAAAATTGCCAATTTCGCTATGCGACTAAGCCGACATTCGGCCCGGATTAAGGCGAAGGTTAAGGCAAAATCCCGAGATTTTCAGGACACTTCCGGGCCATAGGCCGGCGCCACCAGACCGGTGACAACATCGGCATGACCGCGCGGGCGCCGCGCCGGCTCGATGGCCTCAACCACCCGCCAGGCCTTCGGATCGGCCATCAATGCGGACAGAACGGCATGATTGAGCTTGTGGCCGCCGCGGACGGTTTTGTACGCGGCGAGCAGTGGCTGGCCCGCGAGCGCGAGGTCACCAATGGCGTCCAGCACCTTGTGACGAACGAATTCGTCTGCAAAGCGCAAGCCTTCCGGATTGAGTACGCGATCTTCGCTCACGACGAGCGTGTTTTCGAATGAGGCGCCGAGCGCATAGCCCGCGCTCCACAACTTGGCCACGTCGCGCATGAAACCAAAAGTACGGGCGCGCGCGATCTCGCGGCGGAACGTCTCCGGCCCAACATCGAGTGAAAGGGCCTGTCGGCCGATCAGCGGATGATCGAAGTCGATTTCGGCCTCGACCCGGAACCCATGCTGGTATGGCCGTAGTTCGCCATAGGCGCCGTCCTTGACCACAGAGACCGTTTTGAGCACCTCGATGTAACGCCGCGGCAATGCGCGCGTTGTGAGGCCAGCCTGATCGATCGCATCAACGAAAGCGGCGGCGCTTCCGTCCATGATTGGAACTTCCGGGCCATCAATTTCGACGACGGCGTTGTCGACGTAAAGGCCACGCAGGGCAGCCAGCAGATGTTCGGCGGTCGAACACAGCGGACCCTTGGCGTCGCCGAGAACGGTGGCAAATTCGGTTGCGGTAACCGCACGCACATCGGCACGGATTTCGCGTTCGACCGAGCCGTTCCTCGCGATACGTTGAAAGACGATGCCGCTGTCGTCGTCAGCCGGATGAAGTGTGAGCGTGACCGGCAGGCCCGAATGCACGCCGATGCCGGAAACGGCGACTTGGTGGCGTAGCGTTGTTTGCTTTGCGCCCTTCATCTACCCCAACTTCCGCCGGCTCGTCCAAGCGCCGTGCGGCCCCGTCCCCTGGCCCATCGCAGGGCCACATTTTTGCCTTTAGTCCAACCGCTCTTGCAGCTCGAGCGGCAATCCCCAGCGACTCAAAATTCGCTTTCGCCAAGGAAACTTAGGCCATTACGCAGGCCCCCTCCAACTCACGCTTTCTTACCGACTGTTACTCTTTTTCGCCGTATTTGGCGGGCGCGGCTCAGTACTTCGTGCCACAATTCGCCCGCCAGGAATCTCGCCGGCGGCTGGACTTGCTTACCCGCTCGATAGCTCAGGTCCGAACAAGCCTAAATTCATAATATATTTCAATTAGTTATATCGCGCGGGGGCCAGACAGCAGACGGCCCCGCCTCCGGTGCCGGAGGCGGGGCCACTTGCTTTGAATCGTTTGTCAGTTCGCCTGGCGACGGAGGAAAGCAGGAATATCGAGCTGGTCCTCCTCAGCCGAATTATGCACAGGCGCCGAGCGGCCATGGGGGTCGAGCCCCTGTGGAGCCGTTCGCCGGGCGTATTCCGACACAGGATCGCTCGGCCGGCCTTCCGGATGACGAGCGGTCGGGCGCGGCTGCGGACGCTCGAACTGCGGCGCAGGCCTTGCGGGGCGTGGCACGGGAGCCATCGCTGGCGCTTCGCCCTCGGCTCGGCGGCCAAGGCCAACCGAGGCCAGCCTTTGCATCAGCGTCAGGCGCCGCTTTTCCGGATGATCGTCGTCGAGTTCACCGCGCTGCGCCCTAATTTCGTTTTGCGCCGGCAGCGGCAATTCGTCGATTCGCGGCATACGCTGGGTACGCGCGTAGCGTTCCGGCGCCGGTGGAATGTACGCCGCCGGCATTTGAGGCTCCGCGATCGGCGCTTCGGCTTGTGACGGCTCGAACAGCGACGGTTTGATCGGCATGGGCCGGATCGAAACATCTTCAATCGAGGTCGGCGGCAGAATGGCCGCAGCAACCGCAGCGTGGGCGGCTGATTCAACCGAAGGCGCATGCGCCGTCACCGGTGTGCGTTCGATCCGGTCGGCGATCCGGCGGCTGTCGTTGCGTATCTTGCCGGCGAGTTCTCTCAGCGCGCTCTCGGCGGGCTGGGCGTGGCGCGCCATACCGGTATTGTCGATGCCGGTCGCCACCACCGAAACGCGGATGATGCCTTCCAGGGTTTCGTCAAAGGTCGCGCCGACGATAATGTTGGCATCCTGGTCGACCTCCTCGCGGATGCGAGTAGCGGCTTCATCGACCTCGTAAAGCGTGAGGTCCTTGCCGCCGGTGATCGAGATGAGGAGGCCCCTTGCGCCCTTCATCGAAGCGTCATCGATGAGCGGATTGGAGATCGCAGCCTCGGCAGCGGTGAGTGCCCGCTTTTCCCCTGACGCTTCGCCGGTGCCCATCATTGCTTTGCCCATCTCGCGCATCACGGCGCGAACGTCGGCAAAGTCGAGATTGATCAGGCCTTCCTTGACCATCAGATCGGTGATGCAGGCCACGCCTGAGTAAAGCACTTGGTCGGCCATGGCAAAGGCATCGGCGAAAGTCGTTTTCTCGTTGGCCACCCGGAACAGGTTTTGATTCGGGATGATCAGCAGCGTATCGACGACCTTTTGCAGTTCGACGATGCCGGCTTCGGCAAAGCGCATGCGGCGCTGGCCTTCGAACTGAAACGGCTTGGTGATCACACCGACCGTGAGGATACCGAGCTCCCGTGCGGTTTTGGCGATGATCGGTGCTGCGCCGGTGCCGGTGCCGCCGCCCATGCCGGCGGTGACGAACACCATATGTGCGCCAGTCAGGTGATCGCGGATTTCATCGATCACCTCTTCGGCGGCGGCACGCCCCACCTCGGGTTGCGAGCCGGCGCCAAGACCCTCAGTTACCTGAGTGCCCATCTGGATGATGCGCTCGGCCTTGGACATTGTGAGCGCCTGCGCGTCTGTATTGGCGACGACGAAGTCGACACCCTGCAGGCCCGCGGTGATCATATTGTTGACTGCATTGCCGCCGGCGCCGCCAACGCCGAATACGGTAATGCGAGGTTTCATTTCCCGAATGTCCGGGATCGTCAGGTTGATGGTCATGTTTGCCTCATGAGTGCACGGGCAGCAGGCCTGCGTCGCGCCGAAGGCGCCAACGCAATTTGCACGCCGCCGAACTGGGCCGATCCGCCACCGGCCGATCCGTGGTTTCGTTGATGAAGGGTCAGAAACTTTCGCGCAGCCATCGTCCGACCCGTGCCATGTAACCGCCCGTTCCTGTCATCAATTGCCGCGTTCGCCGCGGTTCGAAGTGTTCGAGATGGGCCGCCTGTGGATAGACAAGCAGACCAGCCGCAACCGCAAAGGCCGGCCCCTTCGCCGCCTCCGGCAAGCCGGCAAAGCCAAGCGGGCGGCCAATGCGTACGGGGCGCCGCATGATGCGGGCGGCGAGATCGGCGAGCCCGGCGAGTTGGCTCGCGCCGCCGGTCAGCACCACCCGCCCGCGCGGTTCTGCCGAAAACGGCGAAGCCGCCAGGCGGTCGCGCACCATTTCAAGGATCTCCTCGACACGCGGCTTGATGATCCGGACGAGCGAAGCGCGCGAAACGAACTGCGGCGGCTCTCGCTCGTCATCATCGACCGGCGGTACCGTGATCATGTCGCGTTCATCCGATCCCCCGCCCAAAACACTGCCATAAATCGCTTTGATTCGCTCAGCGTCGGCGACTCGGGTGTTGAGACCGCGAGCCAAATCCATGGTCACGTGGTTACCGCCAAGGGCGAACCCGTCGGCATGGATGAATTTGCCCCCGGAAAAGACCGCCAAACTCGTCGTTCCGGCGCCCATATCGACGGTGGCCGCCCCCAGGTCCGCCTCATCGTCGGCGAGGGCCGCAAGCCCGGCCACATAGGGGGATGACACCACCGCCTCTACGGACAAGTGGCTGCGCTCGACGGTCAGCATCAGATTCCGCACCGTCGCGACGTCCGAGGTCACCATATGCATATCCACACCCAGACGGTGACCGAGCATGCCGCGCGGTTCGCGAATTCCCGTCGCGGCATCAACGGCGAACCCGGTCGGAAGGGAATGCAGGACGGCACGCCCATCGCGGACCGAATGCCGGCTCGCCGCCGCCAGCACCCGACCGATATCGGCTTCCGTAACAGCGCGACCGGCGAGATCGATATTCGCGACGAAACTTTCGCTGCCCAGGCGACCGCCGGACATCGACACGACAACCGACTCGAGCTGTACCCCCGCCATGCTTTCGGCAATGTCGATTGCCTGACGCACCACGTGTTCCGCTTCGACCAGATCGACCACGGAGCCAGCCTTCATGCCGCTCGCTGCGGTGTGAGCAAAGGCCAGGAGGCGCACGCCGTGGCTGCGGCGGCGGAGAACGTCTTGCGGCGCTTGCGGCTCGAGCCGCGCGATCAGGCAAACGATTTTGCTGGTGCCGATGTCGAGGCCAGCGACGACGGCTGCGCGCCTGGGCGAAACCGGTCTCATCTTTGGAGTAAGACCGAAGCGCAGCACGGTCATGCTTCGCCTCCTTTACTCGCCTTGCCCTTCTTCGCTTTCTCGGCATCCTTGAAAATCTGCTCGCGCGCGGCAGCAGCGTTGACAGACTGGCGGACGGTGACGCGGTCGGACAGCCTGAGATCGATCGCAACGATGTCCCGCGACAGGAGTTTGTTGCTGTGTTCGAGATCGATGAGCGTTCGCAGCGCCCTCTCGGGTTCGCGTTCCGGCAGAAGAATTTCGATGCCGCCTTTAAGGTGCAAACTCCAGCGACGCTCCGCCACCAGAACCGAGGCATCCGTCGCATTTGCTATCGCTGGATAGCGCGCGACAATTGCGAGGAAACCCTGCGCGCTTTGTTCGGCACCTTTGCCGACGACAAGCGGCAAATTGCCGAAGCGCGGTGGCGCGGCGGTTTCGAGCACGGTGCCATCGGCGGCGATCAGCGCGACGCGGCCATCTTTTTGCCAAAGCGCAAACGGCTGGCGTTCCTTGATCTCGATGCGCAGGCGATCGGGATATAGTTTGAGAACAGCCGCTTCCGCGATCCAGGGATTGGTCAGCAGGCGCGCACGGGCGCGCGCGGCATCCAGAAACAGGAGTGACGAGCGATCGGTGATGCCGGCAAGCGAGACAATTTCGCCCCGATCAACTTCGTGTTCGCCGGCGAGAGCGACTTCGGAAATATGGAAGCCAAGTCTGTTGGCGGTCGCGTCGCAGAGATCCTGCACATTCTCGATCATCTGCGGGATGTGGCCGCCCCTGACCGCGCCGTAGCTGGCACTGACGAGGAGAAGAATGGCCGCGGCCGATGAACCGGCGCCACGCGGCACCTTCAAGTTGACGAGCACTCCACCCCAGCGACGCGCAGTCCTCATCCATCGCCATTCGTACGACCGCGACCATGACGCGAATGGGCGTCGTCTCGTCTTCAGCGATTGCGCAACGCGACTTCGACCTTCCATCACGTTCTACTTACCTGTTGTACCCAACCGCAAGCTGGGCCGCGCACGCGCGACATCGCGGCAGCCAGGCACGCGGCACCCCGCCAATGCATAGTCTTCAGGCTTATTGGTAAATGATTAGTAAAATTTGAATGATTTCAGCGTTTGTCGTTGATCCGGCTGACTTTCAGCGGTCCAGCGAGGCGTCCTCGACCATCCAGCGCACCAGTTCATCGAACGTAATCCCGGCGTGCTGCGCCATTTCCGGTACCAGGGAGGTTTCCGTCATGCCCGGCTGGGTGTTGACCTCCAGGCAGCTCAGTCCTTCGATTCCGGACCGGGTATCGTCGTAGCGAAAATCCGAGCGGGTTACGCCACGGCAGCCAAGTGCGCGATGGGCGGCGAGCGACAGGCGCTGAACTTCACCATAGACGGCGGGGGCGATTGGCGCCGGCAACAGATGCCTGGAGCCACCGGGCGCATATTTGGCTTCATAGTCGTAGAATTTCACGGTGGGTACGATCTCGATGACGCCCAGCACTTTCTCTCCCATCACCGCGCAAGTGAGCTCCTTGCCGGGAATATAGGGCTCGACGACAACCCGCTCGCCGAATGCCCAGTCGGGACGAGTCAATTCCTGCGGCGGATGCTTGTGATCCTCTCGCACCATGAAAACGCCGACGCTGGAGCCCTCTGCCACGGGCTTGATGACATAAGGCGGCGGAAGCAAGTGGCGTTTGGCCGCCTCCTGACGCGTCGCGATCATGCCGCCAGGTACCGGCACGTGCGCCGCCTTGAGCACGATCTTGGCGATGTCCTTTTGCATCGCCAGCGCGGAGGCAAGCACGCCCGAATGACTGTAGGGAATGCCGAGAACCTCAAGCATACCCTGCAGCGTGCCGTCCTCACCCGGACGGCCGTGCAGTACATTCAGGGCTGCATCAGGCTTGAGCGCGCGCAGCGTCGCAGCAACGTCGTGGTCGACGTCAACGCGGCTGACGCGATAACCGGTCCGCTCCAGCGCATCGGCGCACGCCTTGCCCGAACGCAAGGACACCTCGCGTTCGGCCGACCATCCACCCATGAGGACCGCGACGTGCTTCATGATTTCAGCGTTCCAGCCCGACCCGTTTGATCTCCCACTCCAGATCGACGCCGGAATGGGACTTCACCCGTTGCCGCACAGTTTCCCCCAACGTCTCGATGTCAGCCGCGCTGGCACCGCCAAGGTTGATCAGGAAATTGCTGTGGAGCTCGGACACCTGCGCACCACCGATGGTGAGCCCGCGACAGCCGGCTTCGTCCACCAGCTTCCATGCGCTATGGCCCGGCGGATTTTTAAAGGTAGAGCCACCGGTACGATTGCGTGGCTGGCTCGCCTCGCGCTTTTTCTTGATGTCGGCCATTTCGGCGGCAATTTCGCCCGCCTCGCCGGCACGCCCCTGCAAAGTCGCGCTCGTGAAAATCACATCGTCCGGTGCGCTGCAGTGGCGATACGAAAAGCCCATCTCGCTATTGCTGAAGTTGCGCATGTTACCGTCCCGATCCACGCCGCGCGCCTCAACCAGAACATCCTTGGTTTCGCCACCATATGCGCCGCCATTCATGCGCAAGGCGCCCCCGATCGTTCCGGGAATGCCGCTCAGAAACGACAACCCGGCTACGGCGGCCGTTTGCGCCGCGCGCGCGACCATGACGTCAAGCATCGCCGTGCCGACAGTGGCACGGTGATCTTCGATCTTCACGTCATTGAAGCCGCGGCCGAGCCGGACCACCACGCCCGCCACGCCGCCGTCGCGGACGATCAGATTAGAGCCGGCGCCGATGACCGTGACGGAAATTTCCGAAGGCAGGTTGCGCAAGAAATAAGCAAGGTCGTTTTCGTCTTCCGGCATGTAGAAAGATTGCGCCGGCCCGCCAACCCGAAACCAGGTGAATTCACCAAGGGACTGATTGGCCAACAGCCGCCCACGCAATTCGGGCATCTTGGCTTTCAGATCGGGCACAATGTCGGGGAAGCTCATAGCGCTTTTAATTCCGCCGGGAGAGCGTATGCCCACTGTGTGATGGAGCCGGCACCAAGGCAGACCACATAGTCGCCGGGCTTGGCCAGCCTTTTGATGAGGGGCGCGAGCTGCTCCGGCCCCTCCAGCGGGATCGCCTGCTTGTGCCCGTGTGCGCGCAGGCCGGTCACCAGCGCATCCCTGTCGGCACCAGGAATGGGTTGCTCGCCGGCCGGATAGACGGGCGCAACGATCACCGCATCGGCATCGTTGAAGCAGGTGCAGAATTGCTCGAACAGGTCATGCAACCGCGTATAACGATGCGGCTGCATCACAGCGATCACCTGGCCTTTGGCGCTCTCACGCGCCGCAAGCAGGACAGCCGCGATCTCGACCGGGTGGTGGGCATAGTCGTCAATGATCATCGCACCGTTCCATTCACCGACGCGCGTAAAGC
>DASSIJ010000324.1:0-9822 GCA_035692045.1 Pseudolabrys sp.
CACGCTCTGTGCGCTCAACGCCTGCGGTATCGATCATGATTCTGCTGAAATTCGCAAAGCCGTAAATTGGCTCGTCTCCATCCAAAATCCCGATGGTGGCTGGGGTGAAGACGGCACGAGCTACAAGCTCGACTATCGCGGTCACGAACCGGCCGCCAGCACATCATCGCAGACGGCCTGGGCATTGCTCGGTCTTATGGCCGTCGGCGAGATTGACCGCCCGGCGGTGGCGAAGGGGGTGCAATATCTTTTGCAAACGCAGGAAGGGCATGGCTTCTGGGACGAAGATCGGTTCACGGCTACCGGGTTTCCTCGCGTTTTTTACCTGCGCTACCACGGATACCGAAGGTTCTTTCCGCTATGGGCGCTCGCGCGTTACCGCAATTTGAAAACGAGCAACGACTCCCGGGTGAACTACGGGATGTAACAATTCAGCGCCCTAAAGAGGAAAATCGCGATTTTTGATCGTTGCTGAGCTTCAGATAAAAATCATCGAATGCAATCTGCACTGTCGTTGCCGCGTAATTGATCGCAGTCAACTGATCGTTGGCGGCGTCGAGTCGCTCCATCGGGTCGGCAGGAATCGGCTGCGCGCATGAGGCAATCAGCAACTTGGCCATATCCGCCGAGGCTTTGTGGAAGCCTTCAAAGCTCGCTGCCTGATCCTTGTTTGGCCGGACTCGCATTTCAATTTCCTTGATCATGCGCTCCGCCTTTTCGGCGTTCTGCGAGGCGCACGCCTGATACTGCTTGTTCATTCCTGGGTTGGCGTATTTTGGATCAGACGGCGGACTGTTTTGCGGCTGCTGGCCGGCGAAGCTGCTCTTCTGCGTAACTGTAAGAGTATCGTAAAAGGCCTTGAGCGGCTCACGCATCGATATCCCGGCATCGCGCACGGTCCAAAGTGTCTGCACCAGAGCTCTCAACCGGTCGGGTGGTGTTCCTGCGGCGGGGCCGACGCAATTTGCTCTGATGGTTTTAACCGATTGGCTCCCGGCCGATTGCAGCTTTTCAAGCGCGGCACGTTGGGTGTCGGATAGTTGAGATATCTGTTCGATGCGGGTGGTCGGCCAATTGCTGTCCGCGCTCGAAGTATCGCCACAATATTCTGCGGACGGCTCGCTGCCGGCATCGCTTCTGACAGCGGTCCCCGTCGTTGCGGTCCGCACCGGCCGCGGCCTATCGAAGCGCCCTGTGATGGTATCGGCGATCACATCGAACCCGTGGCCGCGGAAGCGGAATCCGTAATCGTCTGGCCAGAACGTGAAGCCAACGAGGTCCTCATAGGCCGTGGGCCAGGTCGGAGCGCCGACCGATCCCAGGCGAGACCCGGCGTTGGCCGGGGCCGTATTCTGTGGAGCAGGAGCCGAGGCCCGCGATTCGATCGCTGTGCGACGGTGATGACCGCGCGGAAAATGGCGGAAATGTCCAAGAGCCTGCCTGAACGGCCGGGTTATCCCGCCGAGCACGCCCTGCGGCGACAGCTGGGCACCGGCGACATCAGGAAGCAGGGCGATCCCCGCACCCAGTGCGATCAAGGGAATAAGTGTGCGCCCGCGCATGGCCCAATTCCAATGGCCTTAGCCCGACCCGAACAATGGTGCGTACATAACGGGCTATCAAGCCCTGGAGTTCCCTGACCCCAGGATTCGTTACGGGTGGTCCATCACCCGACCCGGAGCAAAGCGGGCTTTTCCGCCTTTTTTTTCGCGATTTCCTCGAGTTTTTGCTCGACGTGCTTCGCAAAAACGTACTCCGCAGGCCTTTGGCGATCTAGCGAAATCTCAGGTTTCATCTCGCCTTCTGTGCGGACGCCACCCAGACTGACGGCCAAGGCCTTGAGGGGGTGCGCGATCGCATCATTGACGGCGGATGCTTCGTAGCCGGAATGCACCATGCAATCGGCGCACTTCTCGTAGTTGCCGGTGCCGTACGAATCCCAGTCGGTCTCGTTCATCAGTTCGTTGAAGGTACGCGTATAGCCTTCACCGAGCAGATAGCAGGGCTTCTGCCAGCCGAAGATGGTCCGAGTTGGATTGCCCCACGGCGTGCAGTGATAGCTCTGGTTCCCCGCGAGAAAGTCGAGGAACAGGCTGGATTGGCTAAACGACCATTTCGTCTTGCTCGGACCGCGCTTGAACACGTCGCGGAAGAGCTGCTTGGTCTTGCCGCGGTTGAGGAAGTGCTGCTGATCGGGTGCACGCTCATAGGCGTAGCCTGGCGACACCGTGATGCCATCGATGCCTAGCTCGGTAACAGTGTCAAAGAAGGCAGCGACGCGGTCCGCCTGCGCGGTGTTGAACAAAGTGCAATTGATGTTGACGCGGAAGCCCCGCTCCTTGGCGTGCTTGATCGCCGCCACCGCGCGGTCGTATGTGCCCGTCTGGCAGACCGAGTGATCGTGCATCTCCTTGTCGCCGTCGAGATGTACCGACCAGGTGAAGAAGGTGCTCGGCTCGTACTGCGTCAGCTTCTTGTCCATCAGCAGTGCGTTGGTGCACAGGTAGACGAACTTCTTGCGCGCGACGATGCCGCGAACGATTTCCGGCAACTGCTTGTGAAGAAGCGGTTCGCCGCCGGCGATCGACACCACGGGCGCGCCACACTCATCCACGGCGTGGAGCGCATCCTGCACCGACATATTCTGGTGCAGGATCGGATCCGGATAGTCGATCTTCCCGCAGCCGGCGCAAGCCAGGTTGCACCGGAACAGCGGTTCAAGCATCAGCACCAGCGGGTAACGCTTTCGGCCGGTCAGGCGCTGACGGAGAACATAGCTACCGACAAATAGCTTCTGAAGAAGAGGAATGCCCAAGATCACTATCCTTGCTGATTTGCTGAGACCCGGTCACATCAAGCAATTCGACCGGTACCCTGAATTCAATATGCTCATCCCGGCCGGGCAAGGTGCAAACCTCCACCGGCTCAATCGCACGCAACGCATTGATCACGTCACGCACCATGACTTCGGGCGCCGAGGCGCCCGCTGTAATGCCAACAACCTCGACGTTATGCAACCACTCCGGCTTTATTTCGCTGCCATTGGCGATCAGGTGGGTCGGAACGCCCGCATCGACGCCGATCTCTCGCAGGCGATTTGAATTCGAGCTGTTTTTGGCCCCGACCACGAATATCACATCGACCAGCTTCGTCAGCTCCAGCAGCGCAGTTTGGCGGTTCTGTGTCGCGTAACAGATGTCCTGCGTGCCGGGTCCGACCACATCCTTGAAGCGCCGGAACAACGCCGCGATGATCCCCTTGGTGTCATCGACGCTGAGCGTCGTCTGAGTCACGTAGGCGATAGGCGTGTCTTCCGCCAGGTTCAACTCATTCACGTCGGATTCGGTCTGGACGAGCAGTGCAGGACCGGGAATTTGCCCCAATGTGCCTTCCACCTCAGGGTGACCCGCGTGGCCGATCAAAATGACCGTACGGCCGTTGCGCAGGTAGTGGCGGCCTTGCGCGTGCACTTTCGACACGAGCGGGCAGGTGGCGTTGAGCACCCGCAGGCCACGCTCGGCGGCCTCGTCCTGGACCTTTCTTGCCACGCCATGCGCGCTGAAGATCGTGATCGCGTCCGGCGGCACTTCAGACAGTTCCTCGACGAAAACGGCGCCGCGCGCTTTGAGCGCGTCCACCACCCATTTGTTGTGAACGATCTCGTGGCGCACGTAGACAGGCGGGCCGTATTTATCGAGTGCACGCTCGACAATTTCGATTGCGCGCACGACTCCTGCGCAGAAGCCGCGCGGTTTCGCCAGGATAACTTTCATCCCGCTGCCCCATTACCATGCCCGTTCATTGCCTTGGCCTGCCGTCGGCGTTGCGCTCGCTCGGCGAGAGATGCGATCTCCGCCGGCTGCAATTCCGGCGTATGCCGTGACCCGAACACGTCGAAGACCTTGTTGACAATGCCGTTCGCATCAAGCCCAGCCTTGGCGTACATGGCCGGCGGGCTGTCGTGATCGATGAAGATATCCGGCAAGATCATGCTGCGGATCTTGAAGCCGGGACGTTCGAGCGCACCGGCGTCGCTGAGCAACTGCATCACCTGCGCGGCGAAGCCGCCGATAGCGCCTTCCTCGACTGTAATGAGCAATTCATGTTCGCGTGCCAGCAGCAGAATGAGATCACGATCGAGCGGCTTGGCGAAGCGTGCATCGGCGACCGTCGCCGAAATGCCCTGTGCCGCGAGCATTTCCGCCGCCTTGATGCATTCGGCGAGCCGCGTGCCAAGTGAGAGCAGGGCAACCGTGCTTCCTTGCGTGATAATGCGTCCTTTGCCGATTTCGAGCGGGATTCCGGCCTCGGGCATCGTGACGCCCACACCGTCGCCCCGTGGATAGCGCACGGCGCAGGGCCGATCGTCTATCGTGGCAGCTGTCGCGACCATGTGAACCAGTTCGGCTTCATCGGCCGCCGCCATGATCACGAAATGAGGCAGGCAGCCAAGATAAGCCAGGTCGAATGATCCGGCGTGGGTCGGGCCGTCAGCACCAACCAGGCCCGCACGATCCATCATGAACCGCACCGGCAACTTCTGGATCGCCACATCGTGGACGACCTGGTCATACGCGCGCTGAAGGAATGTCGAGTAGATGGCCACAAATGGCTTGTAACCCTGCGTCGCCAATCCTGCGGCGAAAGTGACGCCATGCTGTTCGGCGATTCCAACGTCGAACGCGCGGTCCGGAAAGGCCTTGGCAAAAATGTCGACACCAGTGCCACCCGGCATGGCGGCCGTAATAGCGACGATCTTGTCGTCTTTCTTTGCTTCCTTGACCAAACTTTCGCCGAACACCTTCGTATAGGATGGCGCGTTTGAAACGCCTTTTTGCTGCTTTCCGGTTGCGACGTCGAATTTGACGACGCCGTGATACCTGTCCTGCGAGGCTTCGGCCGGCGCGTAGCCTTTTCCCTTTTGCGTGCGCACGTGCACAAGGAACGGCCCGCTGTCTGCGGTGCGCACATTTTCGAGTACGGGGATCAGCTGATTGAGGTCATGCCCATCGACAATGCCGATGTAATAGAATCCGAGCTCTTCGAACAACGTCCCGCCCGTGACGAAGCCACGCGCCAGCTCTTCGGCGAGATGGGCCTTTTCCTTGAAGAATTTCGGCAGGCTGTTGGCGACCTGCTTGCCGATGTCGCGCAACGACATGTAGGTCGGACTCGACAGCAAGCGCGTGAGATAGTTCGACATGGCGCCAACGGGCGGCGCGATCGACATCTCATTGTCATTCAGGATCACGATCAGACGCCGGTTCATCGCACCGGCATTGTTCATCGCTTCGTAGGCCATACCGGCCGATATTGCGCCATCGCCGATCACGCAGATAACGTTGTGCGTCTGGCCGGCGAGGTCGCGAGCGACCGCCATGCCCAGTCCGGCAGAGATCGACGTTGAGGAATGCGCGGCGCCAAAGCAGTCGTATTCGCTTTCCGAGCGCTTGGTGAAGCCGGACAAACCGCCGCCCGTACGCAACGTCCGGATTCGATCTCTCCGCCCGGTGAGGATCTTGTGCGGATAGGCCTGATGGCCGACGTCCCAGATCAATTTGTCATTGGGTGTGTCGAAGATGTAGTGGAGAGCCACCGTTAACTCGATCACGCCGAGACTGGCTCCAAGATGACCACCAGTAACGGCGACCGCGTTAATAGTCTCGGCGCGCAATTCGTCGGCAACCTGCTGCAGGTTCCGAGCATTAATACGCCGCAAATCGGTGGGACTCTTGATCGAGTCGAGGATGCTTGGTGTTGATATTGTCAGATACTCATTACTGGGCGACGTCATGCTTTAGCTACCTTCCCCACTTAACTCGGAGGCGCTTGGGCCCTCGGCAAGTCCTCACGGATTATTTTCTGTCGCCAAAAAAGAGCTATGCCGGCTCCGCCTCGAAACACTCGGTCTGCGTCAATCAATGACACAAACAAAAGTTCCGCGCGGAAAGCATTGATAATATCGCATGGAAGCGCAAGTGGGGGCGAGTTCCCTTTGCCTGGAAAGCTGGATTCGTGATGTTAAAGGCACTTGTCACTTCGATCGTCGGCATCTGTACGCGATTCCCTTGGCCAATCATTGTGTTAGCATTGGTCGCGGCAGCGAGCGCGTCAGTTTATTCAGCCCGGCATTTTGCCATCAATACAGACGTCAACAAGCTGATCTCCCGCGAACTTGATTGGCGTCAGCGCGAAGCCGAATTCGAGAAGGCCTTCCCCGGTCACTTTGGTTCTACTTTAGTCGTCATTGACGCGCCCACTGCGGAATATGCCTCCCGCGCTGCTGCTGAATTGGGCACCAAATTGAAAGCGCAGCCGCAATTATTTCCTTCGGTCAATGACATCGGGGGTAGTGAGTTCTTTGCCCGCAACGGCTTGTTGTACAGGCCGACAGAGGACGTCGCCAGCTTCGCCAAAGGGCTGGGTCAGGCAGCGCCCCTGGTCGGCACCCTTGTCGGTGATCCAAGCCTGCGTGGCCTCACTCGCACGCTCTCGCTTGGTCTGATCGGGGTGCAAAACCAGCTGACTACGCTCGATGCCTTGGCCCGGCCTTTGTCGATGGCGTCGACGACGATCGAAGGCGTTCTCGCGGGGCGCCCAGCCTCATTTTCCTGGCAGGCGATGTTGAATGGCCAAGACCCCGGGCCAACCGACCTGCGGCGGCTCATTGAGGTCCGCCCTGTGCTTGATTTTTCTGCGCTCCAGCCGGGTCAGGTCTCGAGCAAAGCAATCCGCCAAGCCGCATCCGACCTCCAACTCGACAAAAAATACCAGGCGCGCGTGCGGCTGACTGGCTCTGTGCCAATGGCCGACGAAGAATTCGCAACGGTTCAGGACGGTGCGCTGGAGAATGCGATCGGCACCGTCATCACTGTGCTCGTGATTCTCTGGCTGGCACTCAAGTCGGCGCGCCTCATTGTGGCGGTGTTCATCAATCTTGTCGTGGGATTGGCACTCACCGCTGCGTTCGGACTTATGATGGTCGGCGCATTGAACATGATATCGGTTGCGTTTGCGGTTTTATTTGTTGGTCTTGGGGTTGATTTCGGCATTCAGTTTTCGGTGCGCTACCGCGCTGAACGTCACGATATTCCCGAACTTGCCCCCGCGCTCGTGCAGGCTGCGGAAAAAATAGGCGTTCCGCTTACGTTGGCCGCGGCGGCAGTGGCAGCAGGCTTCCTGTCGTTCCTTCCGACAGACTATCGGGGCGTCTCTGAGCTGGGCCAAATTGCCGGCGTGGGCATGCTGATCGCCTATGTCACAAGCATCACGCTGTTGCCGGCACTCATCACGGTGCTTAACCCGACCGGAGAGGCCGAACCTATCGGATATAGCGCGCTTGCTCCGATCGATCGATTTCTCCAGGTTCACCGCGTTCCGGTGATTGTGGGAACGCTGGCGGTTGCTGTCCTCGGAGCTCCGCTGCTCTACTATCTGACGTTCGATTTCGATCCTATTCACCTGCGCAGTCCGAAGACGGAATCGATATCGACCTTGCTTGCCCTTGGTGGCGACCCTCAGGCCGGTTCGAACTCGGTAAACATCATCACTGCCTCGCTCGATGAGGCGGCGTCTGCAGCCGATAAACTGCGAACGTTGCCGGAAGTCCTCGAGGTGAAAACACTGCTCAGTTTTGTGCCACAGGATCAGGATAAAAAACTGGGACTTATCCGGGACCTGAACCGGCAACTTGGCCCGGCTTTGCAGAAACCCGGTTCGAGCAAGCCGCCAACCGACGCCGATAATATCGCAGCCCTCAATGGCATGGCCGATCAGCTCAATAAAATAGCCGGCAACACCACAGGAGCCGGTGCCGATGCCGCGAAGCGTTTGGCCGCAGACGCGGTGAAATTGGCGCAAGCGAATGAAGAGACGAGGACGCGCGCCCAAAACGCGTTCATCGCGCCGCTAGAAACCGGCCTTGCCCAATTGCGTGGCTTTCTGACTGCCCAGCAAATCAGCAGAGACAATTTGCCGGGGGCACTTAAGCAACTGTGGGTGACGCCGGATGGCCGCGCCCGCGTTGAAGTTGCGCCCAAGGGCGACACCAATGACACCGAAGTCCTGCGATCGTTCGCCCGTGCCGTTCTCGCGATCTATCCGAATGCGACCGGTGGTCCGATTTCAATCCTTGAATCGAGTCGTACGGTCGTCAGGGCATTCCTCGAGGCAGGATTTTATGCGCTTGTTTCAATCGCCATCCTGCTTTGGATAGTCTTGCGACGGTTTGGCGACGTCCTGCTCACACTTGTCCCGCTTCTGCTCGCCGGTGTTGTGACGCTGGAAATTTGTGTCTTGATCGACATGCCGCTCAATTTCGCCAACATCATTGCGCTGCCTTTGCTCCTGGGCGTCGGTGTGGCGTTTAAAATCTACTACATCCTGGCCTGGCGTTCTGGCCGCACGAACCTGCTGCAGTCGAGCCTCACCCGCGCTGTGATCTGGAGCGCCCTGACCACGGCTACAGCGTTCGGGAGCCTGTGGCTTTCGCAGCATCCCGGCACGTCGAGCATGGGCAAGCTGTTGGCGCTGTCGTTGGCGTGCACCTTGGCGGCGGCGGTGTTATTTCAGCCCGCGCTCATGGGAAAGCCCCGTAGTCGAGCCAAGCGCTCTTGAACATACATCGTCGCTCGGCTCGGGCTGCTGGCTGCCGGTTGTCTTGCGCGCATTGGAGGGCTTTGTCGTATTGCGTTGTGTCGGAGCGGCAGGCTGGGCGTCTTGCGGCTCGACACGAGTCCAGTTTTCGCCGCCGCAGAGGAAACCAAGGAAACATCCCTGTACACGCAAAGTGTTTGGATCGACGAGGCTGATACTGGCCGAGTAGGTGTGGCCATCTTCCGAATTGTAAATCTGACCTTCCCATTTTTTCGACTTGTTGTTGTCCCAGCTGCCCGGTTTGTTTGGCGCCATTCCAAGCAGAATCGGCATTCCGAGCGTGGGCCGCGATCGCAGACTGGGATCGGGGTTTTTGACGTCCGTGCCGGGTTTTGCTTCCCAGGCCACGACACCCCACAGGCGGCCGTCGCAATCGGCGATTTTGATACGCGCGACTTGCTGAGCCACCATCCATTCCCCGATCGGGTCGGGCGTGGTAGCCGGCTGGGCTGCGGACCCCTGAACCGTTTGGGCAAAAGCGGTGCTGTTCGCGATGAGCCAGACCGCAAAAACGGCGCAAGAAAGTCGCGCATTGGCGGACAGTAATTTCGTTCGGATTGGCACGTGCAAAATCCTGAAATATTTACGGGGACGACAGTGGGCGTGTAACATCTGAAATAGCCAAAGTCGCGGCAGGTTCCTCCACTTCATTGCCCAAATTACACTAGAATGGAACTCTGGGACATATTGGCTTGAACGGGAAAGCATTAGATGGCGGTACTTATTTAAGCCTGAGGCCATTTTTTGAAGGGGGTTGTGATCTTGCTCGAAATTACAGTTGAGCTTGGCCCGACTGCGCCGGCGCCGCGACCCATGGCCGATGCAAAGGTTACGCTCCACCAAAAGATAGGTTACCAATGATCGTGCGACGGCGTTGAGTTGGCCAGCAATCGTTTGATGCCGGTCAAAAAATTGGCGATCTCGAACTGACATTGTGTATTACGTTGTAATTGGATCGATCGACAATGGATGCCAGGACGGACGGTCACGACGCACCGCAATCCGCTATCGATGTAATGATGATGGAGCGTTGCGTGCGCCTGTCGGCGAACGCAACGCAGAGCGGAGAATTGCCTTTTGCCTCGCTTATTTGCAGAGGAAATGAACTTGTGGTGGAGACAACGAACCGGGTCGCGCGTGACGGTGACGTCACACGTCACGCGGAAT
>DASSIJ010000325.1:0-52373 GCA_035692045.1 Pseudolabrys sp.
CGCCTCCGTCCCGCCGCAAGCATTGCGAAAATTTAATCCGTAAAAACAGGCCCTTGGCTCAATTCCAAATGAGCCATTCATTCACCATTCACGCGAAAAGCAGGAACCTCGCATCCACGACAACGGTTGATGCTGAGTGCAAAGACGCAGGAAACGAACGCAATATTCGTTGAATGCCTAAGGATCTCAGCGAACCAAAGAAAGGTGCGCCATGACGAACACGAGAACACTTACGGCTCTTGCGGCCGCCGCCACCCTTGGAATCGCGGCCATTGCCGCCCCGCAACCAGCCGAAGCCCGCGGTGGTGCAATAGCTGCCGGCATTATTGGCGGTCTCGCCGTTGGCGCCATTATCGGTGCCGCCGCCAACGGCGCTTATGCTTACGGCCCTGGCCCAGGATATTACTCCGGTGGTTACGGCCCCGCTTATTACGGTGGATGCTACTGGACCCGGCAGCGATTCTGGGACGGGTGGGGATGGCGCGTTCGACCCGTGCGCGTCTGTCGCTAGGGACTAGCCAAATCGCGCAAAGTCACGCATGAAGAACGAAACAGCCCGGATTCGCCAATGTCTCCGGGCTTTCCGAAGAGGGGCGGGCCGGCGCTCAACAAATTTCCGACATATTGGAACTGTCTCACTATCGGCACGGGGACATGTCTAGCTTAGGCTTCACCATTCACGGTCGGCGCTGCCGGCCTGACTCTGGAGGGAACATTTTATGAAGAAGACAATCTTCGCGCTTGCGGCTGCAACCACTTTGGCCATCGGCACCCTGAGCGCTCCAACGACTGCCGACGCCCGCTGCTACGGATGCGCGGTCGGTGCCGGTGTTGCAGCCGGCGTGATCGGCGGCGCCATCATCGGCGGCGCGATCGCGAACAGCCAGCCGGTTTATCCGGCTTACGCGCCGGCCCCGGGCTATGTCGTTTACCAAGGCTACGGTGCCCCGTACCCGGCTGCTTGCCCGGGTGGTTACTGGGCGCGCCGACCGCTCCGCGATGGATACGGCAATTTCGTCGGCTGGAGCCGTCCACGATTCATCTGCCCTTAAAGATCGCGTAACGACTTTGGGTGGATGATCGGCGCCAAAGAACGTTGGCCCGAGAGGACACCCATGAAAAATACCTTCATTGCGCTCGCCGCGGCCGGCACCCTGGCCGCGGCGTTGCCTTCTCCAGCGCAGGCGCATTGTGTCGGCTGCGGAGTCGCCGCCGGTGTCGTCGGCGGACTGGCTGCCGGCGCCATTATCGGTGGCGCCATCGCCAGCACCCGCCCTCCGGTCTATTACGAGCCCGCGCCGGTCTACGTCGCCCCGCCTCCTCCCCCCGCCTATGCCGAACCGCCCGACGTCACGGGCAGCATTTGCCATCTCGAACGGCGGCAGGTCTGGATTGAGGGTTACGGCTATCGCTTGCGCCGCGTCGAGGTCTGCGACTGACGAAAACGCTTGGCGCACGAACTAGCGGCCCATGTGGTCGAGCACGGCGGCGGTCGGCCAGCAGTCGACCTTCAGTCCATTCTTCTTTTGATACGCGCCGAGCGCGGCACGCGTGAGCATGCCTGCCTTGCCGTCGACCTTGTCCCTGTAGAGACCAACCGCAGCAAGACGGCGCTGCATCGTTTCGACCTCGGTTGTCTTGAGCTGGGCGTTCTTGCTCCACGGCGTCTCGAAGGGACGGGCGCCCGCGATGCGCTCGCTGAGGTGGCCCACGAACAGCACGTAGAGATCTGAAAAATTGTAATCCTTGAGCACGAAATAGTTCTTGGGCGTCAGGAAAGACGGGCCGTAGCTGCCCTCCGGCTGCAGCAGCGAGGCGCCATACGATAGTTCAGCCGCGCTGAGCTTTCGGCCATAGACCGGGACGAAACCGCGCTTGAGCCACTCCCCGATCGGTTTCGTGACTTCGGGTACGCCGATGCTGCAATCGGCATTGGCCGGCGCACGCACCTCGATCGCCCAGGGTTCGCCGGCGCGCCAGCCTTTGCCTGCGAGCTGTTTGGCCGCAGACGCAAGCGCATCCGGCACCGAGCGCCATATGTCGGCGCGGCCATCGCCGTCAAAATCGACGGCGTATTTGAAGAATTCCGACGGCAGGAATTGCGTGAGACCCATGGCGCCGCCCCATGACGAGCGCATGTCGGCCCGCAGCACTCCATCTTGCATCATCTTCAAGGCGTGCAGGAACTCATTGAGGAAGAAATCCTTGCGATTGCCGGTGTAGGCCTGGGTCGCCAGCGTTCGGATCGCATCAAGCGGCAATTGATAGCCGCCGTAATCCGTTTCGCGCGCCCAGATCGCCAGCACCACATTACCCGGCACACCGAATTCCTTTTCGATCCGGGCGAGCGTGTCGTGATATTGCGTCGCGAGTTGCCGGCCGCGTGTCGCCAGGCGGTCGAAGCTTGCCTCGCGCAAATATTGCGACGGCGTCTGGACGAACTCCGGCTGCTGCGGCTGTTTCTCGGGTTGGCCGGGAATAGCGAGGTCGGGCAGCGAAAGATCGGGCTCCAGTCCGCGCGTCGCTGCGTCGAAGGTCGCGCGGGAAACACCAAGTTGCTGAGCCGCCGGCCATTGCGCGGCGAGCCATTGCTGGAAGGCGGCATCGGCGGCGTGTACGGGCGCCGCAAAAGCCAGGAACAACAACACGACCGTCATCGCCCGCAGGCGCCGGCGATCCGGTAAATACCGAAGAGTATGCTTTGCAGCTGCGGGCCACATGCTTTGCGTCCGTGAGTTCTGCGCGCCCCGCATCCGCGGGACACGACAGCCTAAACTCAGCGGCTGAACTTCTTGTACTTCAGCCGGTGCGGGATGACCGAGTCCGTGCCGAGCCGCCGCATCTTGTCGGCTTCGTACTCCTGGAAGTTGCCTTCGAACCACTCCAAGTGACTGTCGCCCTCGAACGACAGGATATGCGTTGCGATCCGGTCAAGAAACCAGCGATCGTGGCTGATAATCACCGCACAACCGGCGAAATCCTCGAGCGCCTCCTCCAGCGCGCGCAGGGTGTCGACGTCGAGGTCGTTGGTCGGTTCGTCGAGCAGCAGCAAATTCGCGCCGGAACGCAGCATTTTTGCCAGATGCACGCGGTTGCGCTCGCCGCCGGAAAGCGTACCGACCTTCTTCTGCTGGTCGGCGCCCTTGAAGTTGAACGAGGCACAATAGGCGCGCGAATTCATTTCCTTCTTGCCCAGAAGGATCATGTCATTCCCTTCGGAGATTTCCTCCCAGACCGTTTTCTTGCCATCGAGGCTGTCGCGCGACTGGTCGACATAGCCGAGATGGACCGACTCACCGATCTTGATGGTGCCGGTGTCCGGCTTCTCCTGCCCGGTGATCATGCGGAACAAGGTGGTTTTTCCGGCGCCGTTGGGACCGATCACGCCAACGATGCCGCCGGGCGGCAATTTGAAGGTCAGATCGTCGATCAGCAGGTTGTCGCCGAAGCCTTTGGTCAGACGATCAAAGTCGACCACGTTCTGGCCGAGCCGTTCGGCCACGGGAATAGTGATCTGTGCGACCGTATTCTGCTTGGCATTGGCGATCTTGAGCAGGTCCTCGTAGCGCTGGTAGCGCGCTTTGGATTTGGCCTGACGCGCTTTGGGCGAGGATGAGATCCACTCGCTTTCCCGCTGCAACGTGCGCTGGCGCGCCTCGTCCTCGCGCGATTCCTGCTCCATCCGCTTCTGCTTCTGCGAGAGCCAGGACGTGTAGTTGCCCTCGTAAGGAATCCCGCGGCCGTGATCGAGCTCGAGGATCCAGCCGGTGACGTTGTCGAGGAAGTAGCGATCGTGGGTGACGATCAGGATCGCGCCGGGATAATTGCGCAGATGGCCTTCGAGCCAGTTCACGCTCTCGGCGTCGAGGTGGTTGGTGGGCTCGTCGAGAAGCAGAAGTTCGGGCTGGTCGAGCAACAGCTTGCAGAGCGCGACGCGGCGGCGCTCTCCGCCGGAAAGCTTGCTCACCTCGGCATCGTCGGGCGGGCAACGCAGGGCATCCATCGCCTGGTCGACCTGACTGTCGAGATCCCAGAGATTCTTGGAATCGATTTGGTCCTGCAGCTTCGCCATTTCGTCGGCGGTCTCATCCGAATAATTGGAGGCGATCTCGTTGTAGCGGTCGAGCAGCGCTTTCTTGGCGGCGACGCCCTCCATCACGTTCTCGCGGACGGTCTTCTTGGGGTCGAGGTGCGGCTCCTGCTCGAGATAACCGACGCGTGCACCTTCGGCGACCCAGCCTTCCCCGGTAAAATCCTTGTCGATGCCGGCCATGATCCGCAGCAGCGTGGACTTGCCGGAACCGTTGACGCCGAGCACGCCGATCTTGGCGTCGGGGTAGAAGGACAGATGGATGTTATCCAGCACCTTCTTGGCGGGCGGATAGGTCTTGGTCAGACCCTGCATGTGATAGATGAATTGACGACCGTTCATCGTGTTTTTGAAGCCGTTTTGTCGGGAAATATTGGGCTGATGTAGCGGCGGAACTGCGAAAGAGCAAGCGCCGCACTGCCCGCCTGCATCAGCGGTATCGGTAAATCTCTGGAAAGCCTGATTGCAAAAATGCCCTCGGCGCGCCGTTCAGGTACCGGTTTTTAACCGCTTCGGCGCCATCATCAGACTCCATGAACCTGGCCGCCAGTCGGGGCGACCAAGGAACAAGCGCACCGAACTATTCCACCAGTCGGTCGCGTCGGGAGCTGTGTCATGGGTCGCGCCATATTGGCTTTGTCGGGTTCCGCAGTCTCGTTGCTGCCCCGCCCCTTCGCCACCCTCCGCAATATCTTCGGGGGTTTCTGGCACGAGCTGACACGCGACGCGATCCGCCCCTACCGGCCCGAATTGCACTACATGCGCGGACCTGGCCCCGCCTGGCGCGCCAAGCACGCCGTCCGTCAGGCTGACTAGCCCCCCTTTTCTTTCACTGCTCGATGCCTAAAGGTGGCGCGGCCCGGACCATTCCGGGCTGCAGTGAAAGGGTTTTTGCATGGTTCGGGCAGCCATTCTGGACGACTACCAGAACGTTGCGATGCATTTCGCCGACTGGTCTTCGATCGCTAAAGATGTCGAGATCAAGGTCTTCAACAAGCCATTCGCCAGCCAGGATGAGGCGATCAGGGCCTTGCAGGGCTTTGCCGTTGTCGTCGGCATGCGGGAGCGCACCCCTTTCCCGCGCAAGGTGATCGAGGCCCTGCCCGACCTGAAGCTGCTGATCACCACGGGCGCCCGCAACAACTCATTCGACGTCAAGGCCTGTGCCGAGCGGGGCGTGACCGTATGCGGAACCGGTGCCACCGGCAGTCCGACGACCGGCATCGCCTTCGGCTTGATGCTGGAACTCACCCGCCGGATCGGCTTCGAAAACGCCCGGCTCAAGGCCGGCGCGCCCTGGCAAGTGACCATCGGCCGCGACCTCGAAGGCCTCACCCTCGGCATTCTCGGCCTCGGTAAGCTCGGCCAACGATCTGCGGCGGTCGGCAAGGCGTTCGGCATGAAGACCATCGCCTGGAGCCAAAACCTGACCGAGGACAAGGCGAAAGCTGCCGGCGCTGACTACGTCTCCAAGGACGACCTGTTCCGCAACTCCGATTTCCTCACGATCCATATTGTGCTGAGTGACCGCTCACGCGGACTCATCGGTGCGAAAGAACTCGGGTTGATGAAAAAGACGGCTTATCTGATCAACACCTCGCGTGGCCCGATCGTCGATGAGAAGGCGCTCATTGCGGCCTTGCAAAACAACGCAATTGCTGGTGCAGGCCTCGACGTTTTCGATGTCGAGCCGTTGCCGCCCGATCATCCGTTCCGCAAAATGGATAATGTCGTCATCACGCCGCATCTCGGCTATGTCAGCGAACAGAATTACCGGAAATATTTTCCCGACGCTGTCGAGGACATCCGCGCCTGGCTCGACGGCAAGCCGGTGCGGGTCATCGAGGCAAAATGATGCGCGGGACAGGCCCGCGCATGACCTCAGAGAGCGTTAAGCCAAGCCAAACAGTTTCGCCGCGTTATTGTAGGCGACGTCGGCCCGCAAGGATTCGTCGAGCGATACCGTGTCGATGAATTCGCAACCTGGCCAGTCAAAAGGATAGTCCGCCGAAAACATGACGCGATCGCGGCCCAGTGCATCGAGCGAGCAGCGCACCGGCGGCAGGTCATACATGCCTGAGGTTGTCACCCAGACGTTGTCCTTGAGGTATTGCGACGGAGGCTTCGGCAGGTTCCAGCCGTAGGGCGCCGAGCGGCTGTCAAAGCGCCAGAGTTGGAACGGCAGCGTCTCGCCGAGATGGCCGAGCACAAGCTTTGCCTTCGGATAGCGATGGAACACGCCACCGCAGATGATGCGCAGCGCGTGCGATCCGGTCTCCACGCCCCAGCCCCACATCGGCCGCGCCAGCACGTTGTACCCGGCGATGGCCGGCAGCGGCGCCACGGGGTCGGCCGGATGCAGATAGACCACGGTGTCAAGTGCGGCCACCCGCTCCCAGAACGGATCGAGCGCGCGGTCATCGAGATATTGTCCGTTGGTATGGCCGTTGATCATTGCACCGCAGAATTTGAGATCGCGCACACAGCGCTCGAGTTCGTCCGCTGCGGCCTTGGCATTGTGCATGGCAAGGTGAGCGAAGCCGGAATAGCGATCCGGCCGCTTCTGCACTTCCTTTGCAAGAAAATCGTTCGATGCACGCGCGGCGCGCACGGCAACGGCGGCATCGCGCTCCGCCTGCACGCCAGGCCCTGCGATCGCCAGAACGGCACGCGCGATGCCGGTCTTGTCCATCATCTGCAGCCGCTGTCCGCTAAAATCGGTCAGGCTCGCATAGAGCTGCGCGGTCTTTGCCGGCGCGACGTCGACCATGGTCGGCCGCCAATAAGGCTCCGTCGCCGGATCCAGAAAATGCTCTTCCAGGGCGATCTTTTTGACCATGGCGTGTCCTCGCGCTTGCCAGCGGACGCAACGGCAGCCGCCGATTTTTTCGTTTTTTCTGTACCGTATTTTGGGCTACCGTGTACCATCATGCAAGGCGGTCGCCGCCTCATGCAAGTATCGAGTTGCCGTCGATGAACCGCCACGTCACGAACGACAAGAGCCAGGTGCAGGTGATCGCGCGCGCGGCCACCATTCTGCGCGCGCTCGAAGACGAAAATGCGGGCTTGAGCCTCGGCCAGATCGCACAGCGCGTGAATCTCGCGCGGTCGACCGTGCAACGCATCGTCGCCGCGCTGGAAGCCGAAAAGCTCGTCATCGCCGCAACCCCAAACGGGCGCGTGCGGCTTGGTCCCACGATCCTGCGTCTTGCGGCTTCGGTGCGCAGCGATTTCATAACGCTGGCACGGCCGCTCCTGGAGCAACTGTCTGAGGAGTTGCACGAGACCGTCGACCTCTCGACGGTCAAGAAAGATCACCTTGTGTTCATCGACCAGGTCATCGGCTCGCAGCGTTTGCGCGCCGTATCCGCGGTCGGCGATACCTTTCCGCTCTACTGCACCGCCAACGGCAAAGCCTATCTGGCGCAGCTTTCCGATACCGCCGTTGAAGCATTGATCGGCCGCGCTTACGAGACGCGCACGCCAAAGACATTGACCCGGCTCGAAGCGTTGCTTGCCGATCTCAAGGCGGTGCGCCGCAACGGCGTTGCGTACGACCGGGAAGAACATACGCTAGGTGTCTGCGCTGTCGGCGTTGCCTTCCACGATCCGCTCGGCAACGCGGTCGCTATTTCAGTGCCGGTACCAAGTCAGCGCTTCGCAAATCGTCAGGCGTTGATCACCGAACGTCTGATCGCCACCAAAAACAAGCTGGAGAACCATATGAGCTCGGCCGCCGCCTGACGTGGGGCAGCGGTCTCTGCAACTTTCGACAACAAGCGCGAATGCGCGAACAAGGGAGGATGCCGTGGCCAGGAAAATACGCGGCGTGATGTTCGAAGAAAACCTCAAGAACAGCATGGGGCTGGAGTTCTATAACCTGTCCCATCGGTTCGGCTATCAGTCCCCGAACTGGCCGTATTTCGAGGACGTCAAGATCGAGCGCATCCATTACATGGCGAAGTCCGGCGTGCTGTCGCAGCGCATCACCACCTCGATGCACAACACCACGCATATCGATGCGCCCGCGCACGTCATTCAGGGCACGCCCTTCATCGACGAGGTTCCACTGCCGCATTTCTTCGGCTCCGGGATCGTGGTGTCGATCCCCAAAAACAAATGGGAGCCGATTACCGGCGACGATTTGGAAAAAGCCTGCGGCAAGATCATACGTCCGCGTGACGTGGTTATCGTCAACACCGGCTGGCACAAATTCTACGAGGACAGCGAGGATTATTTCTGCCGCGCACCCGGATTCGTGCCGTCCGCCGGCGAATGGTTCGTGAAGAAGAAGGTCAAGGTGGTCGGCCACGATACGCAGGCCAATGACCATCCGCTCGCCACTGCCATCGGCCCGCAGCGCAACGGTCCGCTGCATCCGCATCTCGCGGAGGAATATCGCGAATGGTCGGGCGGACGCGACTGGAAGGATGACTTCCCGGAATGGGAGCCGGTGCATCGCATCCTGTTCAGGAACGGTATCATGGGAATCGAGAATGTCGGCGGCGACATCGACAAAGTCACCGGCAAGCGCGTCACTTTCGCCTACTTCCCCTGGAACTGGGACCGCGGCGACGGCTGCATCGTGCGCCTGGTCGCTATCCTTGACCCCAAGCAGAAATTCCGCATCGAAAAGGGGAGCAAGTTCTGATGATCGTCCGTCACCTCAATGAAGCGAAGCCCTACGAGGCACCGAATCACCGCAAATATGAATCGCTGCGTATTTACGGCGCGGAGATGGGCGGATCGCAGACTCTCATCTTCGGCATCTCGCACTTCCAGCCGGGTGGCGGAGCGGGGCCCGACGCTTCGCCGCCGGAAAAAATCTACCACATTCTCAAGGGGGAGCTGACGGTAATCGTCGGCGGTAAAGAGCAACTGGCCCGGCCCGGCGACACGGTCTACATCGCGCCGAACGAAAATCGCGAGATTATCAACCGCGGCAAGGACGTGTGCACGCTACTGGTCGCGGTGGCGGCGGCACCGCCGAAATAATTCAGCCTGTCGTCCCCGCGAAGGCGGGGACCCAGTAGTCACTGAAAGTGCGGTGTTTACTGGATGCCCGCCTTCGCGGACATGACAACGGAGAGGGAAATATCATGTCCGACGCATTCCTGAAAAATCCGCTGTCCCTGTTCGATATCAAGGGCAAGACCGCCATCATCACCGGCGCGTCAGGTGCCTTCGGTGCATTGGCGGCAAAGACGCTGGCAGGGGCTGGGGCCAACGTCGTACTCGCGGCAAGCAGAGCTGATGAACTCAGGAAAGTAGCCGCCGAATGCGAAAAGCTCGGTGGCAAGGCCGAGGTCATCGCGCTGCGGCCGAATTCCGAGGAAAACTGCGACAAGATCGTCAAAGCCGCCGTCGACAAGTTCGCCCGCATCGACATCCTTGTTGTCGCCTCAGGCCTTAATAAAGTGTCGAAAATCGTCGATCAGAAGGTCGAGGATTTTCTCGATGTCATGGACGCCAACGTCAATCAGTCGTGGCTGATGGCCCGCGCTGCCGGCAAGCAGATGCTCGCGCAGGGTCAGGGTGGCAAGGTCATCCTCACGTCGTCAGCGCGCGGATTGCTGGGACATCCGGCCGGCTATACCGCCTATTGCGCGTCGAAGTCCGCGGTCGACGGAATCACCAAGGCGCTGGGTTGTGAATGGGGCGAGACCGGCATCACTGTGAATGCTCTGGGGCCGACCGTCTTTCGCTCGCCGCTCACGGCGTGGATGTATGAAGACACCGAGCGTGCGCAGAATGTGCGCAAGGGGTTTCTGGCACGGGTGCCAAAAGGCCGCCTGGGCGAACCGGAAGATCTTGCGGGGCCGCTGTTGTTCCTCGCGTCCAAGGCATCGGATTTCTACACCGGCCATATCCTCTACGCCGATGGCGGCTACACCGCGGGATAATCGATGGCGAAAGCACGCATTGCGGTGGTCGGCGCCGGTCTCATGGGTCACGGCATCGCGCAGGTGTTTGCGGTCGCCGGCCACAACGCAACGATCTATGACCCGATCGCTGCCTCGCTCGATACCGTCAAGACGCGTATTCTCACCAACCTGAAAGACCTCGGCGACGACCGGAAAGCCGTCGAACGTGTGACGCCGGTTTCCGATCTCGCACAGGCGGTGCGTGACGCCGACTATGTCGTCGAGGCCGTTCTGGAAGACCTGCCGCTCAAGCAAAAACTGTTCGCCGAAATCGAAAGCTACGTTCGCCCCGACACGATCCTGGCCAGCAATACGTCTGTCATCCCGATCACCAGGATCATGGAGGGACTCAAGCAGCGGGAGCGCGCGCTTGGAACGCACTGGTGGAATCCGCCTTACCTCGTGCCGTTGGTCGAAGTGATCGAGACTCAATGGACGAGCCGGCCGGCGATTGACTTCACCATGAAGCTGCACGCGGCTGCCGGCAAAAAGCCGGCACACGTCAAGAAGGACGTGCCCGGTTTCATCGGCAATCGCCTGCAACATGCTCTGTGGCGCGAGGCGGTTGCGCTGGTGGAGCACGGGATTTGCGACGCCGAAACGGTTGATACCGTGATCAAATCGGCATTCGGCCGCCGGCTCGCCGTGCTGGGACCGCTGGAAAATGCCGACATGATCGGTACGGATTTGACGCTGGCGATTCACAGGACAGTATTGCCGGATATCGACAGTCGTCCGCGCCCTTCGCCCTATCTCGAAAAGCTGGTGAAGGACCAAAAGCTCGGTTTCAAATCGGGTGAAGGTTTTCGGAAGTGGAGCCCGGAACAGCAGGCCGCGTTGCGTTCGAAAGTGTTGCAGCATCTCAAAAACGCGCGCGTCCAGGACAGCTGACGACGCGCGACAAGGGAGGAGACAATGACCGAACGTCAGACAATTTCTCGCCGTACGCTGGTCAAGGCCGGCTTCGGCGCAATTGCCGCGCCGACCGTGTTGCGCGTGCTTCCGGCCGAAGCGCAGTCACAGGTGATCAAGATCGGCCATGTCAGTCCGAAGACGGGGCCATTGGCTGGCTTTGGCGAAGCCGACGGATTTATCCTCGAGCAAGTGCGCGGGATTCTGAGCAAAGGTCTCGAGAACGGTGGCAAGACCTACAAGGTTGAGATCATCAGCAAAGACAGCCAATCGAACGGCAGCCGCGCCGCGGAAGTGGCGTCAGAGCTGATCCTCGGCGACAAGGTCAATCTCATCGTTGCCTCGGCAACACCCGACACCACAAATCCCGTTTCCGATCAGGCCGAAGTCAATGAGGTCCCCTGCATCACCACGAATTGCCCGTGGCAGCCTTACTTCTTTGGCCGCAAGGGCGACCCAAAGAAGGGGTTCACATGGACCTATCACTTCTTCTGGGGCCTCGAGGATGTGATCGCTTCATTCCTCGCGCTATGGGACGAATTGCCGACCAACAAGGTCGTCGGCGGCCTGTTCCCCAATGACGCCGACGGCAATGCCTGGGGTGATCCCAAGCTCGGCCTGCCGCCAGCGCTCGCCAATGCCGGATACAAACTGCACGATCCCGGCCGCTATCAGCTCATGAACAACGACTTCACGTCACAGATTTCTGCCTTTAAGGCGGCGGGCGCCGAGATCGTGACCGGCAACATGATCCCGCCCGACTTCGCGACCTTCTGGTCGCAGGCCGCACAGCAGGGGTTCAAACCAAAAATCGTCACCATCGGCAAAGCGCTGCTGTTCCCATCGGTCATTGATTCATTAGGTGCGCGCGGCAACGGCCTCACGAGCGAGATCTGGTGGACGCCAAACCATCCGTTCAAGTCCGGACTGACGGGCCAGAGTTGCCGACAGCTCACCGACGCCTACACCAAGGCTTCGAACAGGCCGTGGACGCAGCCGATCGGCTTCCAGCATGCATTGTTCGAAGTGGCAATCGACGTGCTCAGGCGCGCCAGAAATCCCGGTGATCCAAAATCGATTCTCGAATCAATCGTCGCGACCAACTACCAATCGATCGTCGGTCCGATCCAATGGACCGGAGCGCCCGTGAAGAACGTCACCAAGACTCCGCTGGTTGCGGGGCAATGGCAACGCAAGGACGGCAAGTTCGAACTGACCATCACCGAAAACAAGACCGCACCGAATATTCCGGTCGGCGGCAAATTGCAGCCGATCTCGTGAATTCCAGCGTCCTGGCCGGGCGCGTCCCGGCCATCCACGACGAGCGGCATGCCAAAGCAGGAAGACGTGGATGCCCGGCACAAGGCCGGGCATGACGAATGGGATAGACTTCACCCATGGCCCCGATCCTCGCGCTGGAGACGATCTCGAAACGCTTCGGCGCCGTCGTGGTAGCCGACAGTATTGATCTTGCCCTGAACCAAGGCGAGGCGCTTGGCATCATCGGACCGAACGGTGCCGGCAAAACGAGTCTGTTCGGCATCGCCACCGGCACACTCGCACCGGACGCGGGTCGCGTCGTTTTCGCGGGCGAAGACATCACCAGGCTGCCGGCGGAACGGCGTTGCAGAAAGGGCCTGGCGCGCTCGTTCCAGATCCCGCAACCGTTCACGCGGATGACCGTCTTCGAAAATGTCGTCGTGGCCGCCGCGTTCGGGGCCAACGAGCGTGAAGCCGCCGTTTACAATCGCTGCGCGGATCTGCTCGAACGCTGCGGGCTGGCGAGCAAGGCCAACAGACCGGCCGGCGGACTGACCCTGCTCGATCGCAAGCGCCTTGAGTTGGCGCGCGCACTGGCGACAAAACCGCGAGTCCTGTTGCTTGACGAGGTCGCCGGCGGACTTACTGAACACGAATGCGCATTGCTGGTCGCGCTGATCAAAGACGTGCGAGCAAGCGGCGTATCGATCATCTGGATCGAGCACGTCGTCCATGCCCTGCTCGCAATTATCGATCGATTGCTTGTGCTCCACGGGGGCAAATTCATTGCGGAGGGCGATCCACATACCGTGATCAGAAGCCCGCAGGTGGCGGAGATCTATCTGGGTATCGACGCCGATGCCTGACCTGCTGGAAGTCAAGGCCATCGATGCATTCTACGGCGATTTCCATGCCCTGTTCGGCGTTTCGCTCAGTGTTGAGGCTGGCCAGATCATCGCAGTGATCGGTGCCAATGGCGCAGGTAAAAGCACGCTGCTGAAGACCATTGCCGGCCTTATGCCTCCGCATCAGGGCGAGATTCTATTCGAGGGCATGCCCGTGACCGGTACGCCTGCGTTCGATGTCGTCAGCCGCGGGATTGCGCTGGTGCCCGAAGGGCGCAGGTTATTTCCCTCCCTGACGGTCGAGGAGAATCTATTGATCGGCGGCCAATCGCACCGGCCCGGTCCCTGGACGATTGCGCGCATTTACGAGCTGTTCCCGATGCTGGCAGAGCGGCGTCACCTTCCGGCGCCAGCCCTCTCTGGCGGGCAGCAGCAGATGGCGGCGATCGGCCGAGCGCTCATGGCCAACCCGCAATTGCTTCTGTGCGATGAAATCAGCCTTGGCCTTGCTCCGATCGTGGTGCGCGACATCTACGCGCAGTTGCCACAGATCGTCGCGGAAGGCCTGTCGTTGATCATTGTCGAGCAGGACATTGCGCAGGCGCTCCGCGCCGCAAGTCACGTTTACTGTCTGCAGGAAGGCCGCGTGGCCCTCAATGGACCGGCGCGTGAGCTCACGCGCGAGATGATCTCAGGCGCCTATTTCGGGGTGTGACCGATGAACAGACACGTTCCTGTCCGCCGTCATGGCCGGGCTTGTCCCGGCCATCTACGTCTTCCTTGTATTCGAGCGCGGCAAGACGTGGATGCCCGGCATAAAGCCGGGCATGACGAAAGAGAGACTGAGGTATAGGTCGATGCAGTGGTTCAACATCGTCCTCCAAGGCGTGCTCATCGGCGGACTTTACGCAATGTTCGCCGCCGGCCTGTCTCTCATCTTCGGCGTGATGCGGCTGGTCAACATCGCGCACGGCGACTTGATCGTCCTTGCGGCCTATGTATCGCTCGTGGTGACTCAGGCGATGGGTGTCGAACCGCTGACCTCGCTGGTGCTTGTTGTGCCGGTCATGGCGGTGATCGGCTATGCCTTGCAGCGTTGGCTGCTCAATCGAACGCTCGGCGATGATCTGCTGCCACCCCTGCTGGTGACATTCGGTCTGTCCATCATCATCCAAAATGGGTTGCTGGAGCTTTTCACAGCCGACAGCCGCAGGCTGCAGGCAGGCGCCATCGAGGTTCAGGCGTTCGAATTGCTGCAAGGCGTCTGGATTGGCGTATTGCCGTTGCTTCAGTTTGCCATTGCCGTTGGGGTGATTGCTGGCTTGCAGATCCTGTTCTATCGCACCGCGCTCGGCCGCGCCTTTCGGGCCACATCCGACGACCCGTCGGTGGCCCAGTTGATGGGCCTCGATACGCGACACGTCTTCGCCATGGCGATGGCCTTGTCGCTCGCGGTGATCGCCATCGCTGGTGTGTTCCTCGCGGTGCGCACAAACTTCGATCCCGCCATCGGACCTGCGCGGCTGATCTTCGGCTTCGAGGCGGTGATCATCGGCGGGCTGGGCAGCATGTGGGGCACGCTGGCCGGCGGGATCATTCTCGGTGTTTCGCAGGCGATCGGAGCGCAGATTGATCCGGGCTGGCAACTGCTCGCCGGTCACATCGTATTTCTCGCCATCCTGGCGGTGCGACCGCAGGGCTTCTTTCCGAAGGTGTCAGGATGAGCCGCGTCGAACACGCCACCCCGTCGAGTCGCGTCGGCGTTGCGCTCATTGCCGTAGCCCTCGTTGTTCTGGCGGGCGCGCCGTATTGGGGCGATCGGCAGATGCTACGGCTGCTCGCGGAGATCTATGCCTTCGTCGCGCTGGCGAGCCTGTGGAACCTGCTTGCCGGCTATGCCGGCCTGGTTTCGGTCGGTCAGCAGGCCTTCGTCGGTCTCGGCGGCTATGTATTGTTCGCGCTCGCGATTTTGCTGGGTGTTCATCCGATCGCTGCCATCCTGATCGCCGGACCGGTCGGCGCCCTTGTTGCAATTCCGGTTGCTGCGCTGATTTTCCGTCTGCGCGGGGCATACTTCGCGATCGGCACCTGGGTCGTCGCCGAGGTATTTCGCCTGCTGGCTTCGCAAGTCTCTGTGCTCGGCGGCGGCTCGGGCATCAGCCTTCCTGCAGCTGTTGTTGTCGCCATGGCGCCGAGCCGGCAGATGCGCGAATTCGAAATCTATTGGCTGGCACTGACGCTGACCGTCATCGTGCTTGGCGCGATCGTCATACTGCTGCGGTCGCGGCACGGCCTCGCGCTCACGGCCATCCGTGACAACGAATTGGCTGCGCAGAGCAACGGGATCGACGTGTGGCGGATAAAATTCATTGTCTATGTGCTCACGGCCTTCGGAACAGCAATGATCGGCGCACTCATTTTCCTCCAGAAATTGCGCATTTCTCCCGACACCGCATTCAGCGTGAACGACTGGACCGCCTTCGTTATCTTCATCACCGTCATCGGCGGCATCGGCCGGATAGAAGGACCTATCTTCGGCACCATTGTCTTCTTCGTGCTTCGCCAGGCGCTGGCTGATCTCGGCAGCCTGTACTTGCTGATGATGGGAGCAGTCGCCATCGTTGTCATGCTGTGGGCACCGAAGGGACTATGGGGGATGATTGCGGAGCGCCTCGGCTGGCAGGCGCTGCCACTGCAACGGCACCTGGTGTTTGAAAAAGAAGCGGAAGGAAAACAATGAGCTCGATCATTGACATCTATTGCCACATTTTCCCTGATCGTTACTTCCAGGAGATGACCAGGGTTGCGCCGAATCTGGAGAACATCGGAAAACGGTTGCGTGGCGTTACCAAACTGTTCGACTTGGACGCGCGCTTCAGGGAAATGGATGAGTTCGGGGACTACCGGCAAATCATTTCGCTGCCAAACCCGGCGATCGAAGACATTGCCGCGCCGGGCGTTGGCCTGAATCTCGCACGGGTTGCGAACGATGCGATGGGCGAATTGTGCCGCAAATATCCTCAACGCTTTCCTGCCTTTGCGGCTGCACTGTGCATGACCGACGTCGAAGGCTCGGTTGCGGAGGCGCGCCGCGCGATCAAGGATCTCGGGGCGCGCGGCGTGCTGCTCTATACCAACGTTGCGGGGCGCCCGCTGGACGATCCGCAATTCGAACCGATCTTCGCAGCCATGGCGGAACTCGACCTGCCAATCTGGCTGCACCCCGTCGGAACGGCAGCGATGCCCGACTACCCCGCCGAGAAAAAATCGCGCTTTGAGATGTGGTGGTGTTTCCACTGGCCCTATGAGACCTCAGTGGCCATGGTGCGCATGGTCTTCTCGGGTCTTCTCGATCGCTATCCAAAGCTGAAGATCATCACGCACCATCTCGGCGGGATGATTCCCTACTACGACGGCCGCGTTGGCCCGGGGCTCAAGGTGCTTGGACAGCGCACGTCGGATGAGGACTATTCAAAAATTCTGCCGTCGCTGAAGCGGCCACACATGGATTATCTGCACGATTTCTACGCCGACACCGCTATGTTCGGCGGCGGCGTGCCGGCCACGCGCTGCGGCTATGAGTTTTTTGGCGCGGCGCGCGTGGTTTTTGCCACCGATGCCCCACTGGGCCCAATCGCGCCGACCATCAAAACAGTGGAAGGGCTAAATCTGCAGGTGGCCGAGCAACACGAGATCTTCTGCGGCAACGCGGAGCGGCTGCTGAATATGAAATTCAGCTGACCAACCTGGTCTATTTTTTCTTCTTTCTTTCGACGTCCGCCGCGCCGGTGACCCCGGTAAAACTGGGTGGGTCGCTGGCAGGAAAACTGTCATCGGAACTCGTCGCCACCTCGTCTTCGTGGCGCTTGGCCCGCTCGCGCTCGGCCTCGATCCTTTCGCGCACCGGCTTGTCGCGATGGTTGTTTCGCGAATGCCTGGATTCGCTCATCGAATCGGTCATTTTCAGTCTCCTCTGCCTGCGGAAGCGAATTAGTGTCGCAACAAGAACTCCCAAGGCCTGGAGACGTTCCTGAACCCGGTTCCGCTAGAGGTCCTGCTTGATCCAGCTGGACTGCACGTCCTCGCACCAATTGCCGACATTCCATTCGCCCCAGGCGCCGAGGCCGCCGAGTTCGTCGGAGCCGAAATAGACAGGCACGTGAACGACCGAAAGCCCGTCATGGTCGTGGGCGGTTTTCAGTGCGGCGCGCAGCGAATGCACGCTGTCTCCGCCGGAGACCGCCATGACGCCCGAAACCGCCGCAGCGAGTTTCTGGTAGTCGGTCCCCACACGGTCATTGGTGCGGAACTCGGTTTTGTACTGCGCGACTTGCAGACCGGTGATCGCCGCCATCCGGCGATTATCGAAGATCACAATCATTCCGCGCACGCCATGTTGCACCGCGTCGATCAGAATTTGCGGGTTCATCATGAAAGAACCGTCGCCACAGAAGGCAATCCCGTAGCGCGGCTTTTCCACCAATGCCGATGCGAGCAATGCGCTGGGCGCGAAGCCCATATATGAGGCGCCGGATTCGGTAAAGGTATCACCGGTCCGATCGTCCTCAACAATCTGGAACCCGTTCGCCTGCACATCGCCGGCGTCGAAGTATTTCGCGGCGTCGATCTCTTTGGCGAAATCAGCGACGACCTTGATGGCGGCCGGCTGCGTCAGGACCGGTTTCTGCCAAACTTCGTCGCGCAGCGGCGGGCATTCAAGTCGCTGGCGCTTGAAAACGGCCCATTCCGCCTTTTTTTCGGCGCAGGATTTCAGCCAGGCCTTCTTGCCTGCATTGGCGCCGGATTCTTTCAGTTTCACTGCAAGGCGATCGGCGACCGCCGAAATATCGCCAATCAACGCGAGCGTCTTGTTGTAATGCAGAGCGTCGGCCAGATCGCCATTGATATTGATCACAGCCTGCGCGTTCTTGTAACCGACGCCCGAGCAGTCGGCCTGACACACCGCGCGTGAACCAATGACGATGAGCAGTTCCACCTCCGCCATGGCGTAGTTTCCGCTGATCGAGCCCTTTGAGCCGCCGACATGCATGTTCTGCGCATGCGCATCCGGCAATACTCCGGTTGATCCCGGAGATAGAATCACCGCGGCTCCCGCTGCCTCTGCAAGCTTCCTGATTGCCGGATCGTGACCGCGCGTGCCGCCGCCGGCCTTAATTGCTACTTTCGCGGCCTTGGCGATCATCGCAGCCGCCTGGTCGATCACCTTATCGTCGGCGGGTGCAAGCTTCGGCAGTTCGGGCCGCGTCGGCAAAGCGGCAAGATTGAGCGTGACTTTCGCCGGCTGGGTATTGAGCGGCAGCAGCAGATAGAACGGTCCGGCACGATAAGGATGATTCACGCAAAGGGCGCCACGGCGCAACGCGTCACGCAAACCTTCCGGGGTGTGCAGCACATAGGACTGGCCCATCACCGCCGTCATGCGGCCGAACAGTCCCTGCTCCTCCTTCGGCACCTGCTGCATGTTGTAGCCTTCGCCGAAGGTCGTTTCATCGCCGTAGATATGATAGACGCCGACACCATTTGAGGCCGCCGCGAGCGAACCGGCGAAGGCCTGCATTGCGCCAGGCCCGATCGATGTCACAACCGCCGACAGCTCTCCATATTGCCAGCGCAATGCCGTTGCGGCATGGGCCATTTCCACTTCGTTGCGGCAATTGATGGTGCGGGTCGCGCCCTCTTCCTCATAGACGCGCAGGATATTGCCGAGATCGGTCGATCCGTGCCCAAAGATCGCGAAGTATTTGCGTACGCCTTGCCTGAGCAGGCCCAGCACAAGCGCTTCCGACAGCGTGCACTCAATCAATTTCGGCAGGCCTTTGACCAAAGCCTGTTCGAGGCCGCCGGCCTCGGCGATGACCTGCGCACGCTGCCGGATGTCCCCCAGAGAATCGGGCTTCTTTGGGTGAAGCATCAGTTCGCCTTTGTGGATTCCGCCGCTTCCTTCAGAATTGGCGCCCAGCGCGGAATGTCCGACGCTACGGTCTTGCGCAGGAATTCCGGACCCCGTTCCGACTTCGGAGGGACGGTGCCACCAAGATTGGCAAGCTTCTCCGCAGTACCCGGCTCGTCCAGCGTCTTGTCGAGCGCGTCAGCGAGTTTTGCGATAATTTCTTTGGACGTCCCGCGTGGGGCGTACACCGCGCTCCAGACGTTGAGCTGGTAATCCGGCGCGCCTGCTTCTTTCGCTCCGGGAACATTTGGCAATGCGGCAAGCCGCTCATCGGCCGAAATGACAATGCCCTTGATTTTTCCTCCCTGGATGCTCGGCACCATGCTGACGGCCTGTTCGCACAGATAGTCGATGTGGCCGCCAACGAGATCGTTCACAGCCGGTCCTGTGCCGCGATAAGCGACCAGCGTCGGCTTGAGGTCGAATATCTTGTTAAATAGCAGGCAGGCCATATGCGAGGTTCCGCCCACGCCACCGTGGGCCTGTTTCACATTGGTGCCGTTCTTACGAACGTATTCGACGAACTCCTTCACGTTATTGGCAGGCAGATCATTCTTGAGCGCAATCGCCGCCGGCGCGTTCGCGCTCATGCCAATCGGTTCGAAATCTTTGGTCGAATCGTATTTCAGGTTCGGATAGAAAGAAGGTGCCGCGATCACCGTCCCCATGCTTGCGGCGAAGATCGTGTAACCGTCCGGCGCCGCCTCGGCCGCCCGCGTCGCACCGATGGTGCCGCCAGCGCCTCCGACATTTTCGATCACCACGTTGTGGCCGAGATGGCGTGTCATCCCATCGGCCGCAATGCGCGCGACAGTGTCACTTGGTCCGCCAGCCGGGAACGGTACGATCATGACGATGTTGCGGCTTGGATACGGCTGCGCTTGCGCAGCGGATAACACCAAGGGCGCCAACAGCCCAACAACAACTGCAATAATCCTCCCCATAGCATTCCTCCTCCATCCGTTTAGTTCCAAGTTTAATCGAGCGAGTGGTCGCTCCCGATCAAATTCTTTTTTTCGGAGCATTACTCCATCGCGGCGCCTTTTTCTTTTTCGCGGATCGCCATCAGTACTTTTTCCGGCGTTGCCGGCAACGTTGTAATTCGTACGCCGACCGCGTCGTAGATGGCATTCATGATCGCCGGAATCGTCGGCACCATCGCCGGCTCACCGATGCCTTTGACCCCTAGCGGGCCAATCGGATCAGGATCCTCGATGATGATCGAATTGACTTGCGGGACGTCGAGCGCTGTCGGCAAAATGTATTTCGCAAAGCCCGATGTGCTGGTCCGCCCGTTGTCGAGCTTGTAATCCTCCATCAGTCCTTGCCCCAGCGCCTGCACAATGCCGCCTTCGATCTGGCCTTCCACGCCCTGTGGATTGACGGCGCGGCCAACATCGTGGGCCGCCCAGATACCGAGCACCTGCACCTCGCCAGTGATCGTATCGACCTCAACCTCGGCGACCTGAGCGCCAAACACGTAGGCCTGCCAGGGCCGGCCCGAACCGTCGACCGGGTCGAGGCCTGTCGTATCCGTACCAAAGCTCGCCGACCCGACCGGGACAACGCCGCGGCTTTTGCACGTGTGCACCGCTTCGCCCATTGTGACGCGGTGATTGGTATTCTCCGCCCAAATTTCTCCGTTACCGGTCCGAATCGTTTCGGCCTCCACATCCCAGACGGCGGCCATGACCTCAACCAAACGCTTGCGCGCCTCCCGCGAGGCGAGCGCAACGGCGTTGCCGATCATATAAGTCTGGCGACTGGCTCCCGCATGCGAAGCCTCGGGAGCACGCGCGGTATCATTGTCGCCAATCACGACGTGCTCGGGTTTCACGCCCATCTCGTGCGCGGCGATCTGCGCGAGCACGGTGAGGATACCTTCCCCGATTTCAGTCACGCCTGTGACAACCTTCGCGCTGCCACCGTCGTCGATCTCGGCCCAGGCCGCGGCGCGATCGATCACGGCAGTCCGCGCGATGCCGTACCAGCAGGCAGCCATGCCTCGTCCACGTTTGCGGGCCATCGCCTACTCCGCCGCTTCCTGTTTTTCCACCGCCGCAAAGCGAGCACCCAATGTGCACGGCGGCCGAATATCGCTACGGTTGAGATCGCGCCGCCTGTCGCCGCGTGACGTCGGCGCGCCGCTTTCCCAACCGGAGGCCTTCTCCAGTGCATCGAGCGCTCGCATCAGGCTGACAGAGCCAAGCCTGGCTTTTGTGTGAGTCAGCGCACCGTCGCGCATCGCATTGATGCGCCTGATCTCGAATGGGTCGAGTCCGAGCCGCTCGGCGCAAATATCCAGATGAGATTCGGTGGCGAAAGCGGTCTGCAACGCACCGAAGGATCGAAAGGCACCCGATGGCGTGTTGTTCGTGTAGATACCAATGGTATCGACTCGGACATTGGGAATGGCGTAAGGCCCCGCCGCCAATATCGCGGCCTTACGCATGACGCCTTCGGTCGACAGGCCATAGGCACCGCCGTCGCTGATCATCTTCATTTGCAGGGCGCGGATATGACCATCGCGCGTCAGGCCCATGCGCAACACGGTACGCGAGGGGTGACGCTTGGCCGTGGAGATAATTGACTCCTCGCGCGTGAACACCAGCCGTACTGGCCGCAGCGTCTTCATTGCAAGCAGGGCCAGCATGCCCTGATAGATCATGTCTTCCTTGCCGCCGAATCCGCCACCCACCGGGCTCATGATGAAGCGCACCTTGCTGATCGGCTTTGCGATGATGCGGGCCAGCATATGACGATGATGCGTAATGTTCTGGTCCGGCGATACGATGGTCACCACGCCATCGTGATCGACGTAGGCGAGCCCTGCTTCGGGCTCGAGATAGGCGTGCTCGATGGCTTGCGTTGTATAGGTTTCCTCCACCACCAGGTCGCTTTCGGCAAAGCCCTTGTCGGTGTCGCCTACGCGGATGGGAATGTGCTTGGTCACGTTGTCCGGTGCGTAGTCGTGCAAGACCGGCGCACCAGGACACGTGGCTTCGTCCGGATCGAATACGGCCGGCAGTTCTTGATATGCAACCTTGATCGCGGATAGCGCGCGTTTGGCAATGAGCGGATCTTCGGCCGCGACCGCCGCCACGGCCTCGCCAACATAGCGGACCTTGCCGCGCGCCATAACCGGCTGGTCGTTGACGAACACGCCAAACCCGTCCTCGCCCGGGACGTCGGCGCTCGTAATTACACCCTCAACGCCCTCCATTGCCTCCGCGGCGGACGTATCGATCGACACGATGCGCGCGTGGGCATGCGGCGAGCGCAGGACCTGCACATGCAACATTCCGGGCATCGTCATGTCGCCGGCATATTTCAGGCGTCCCGAGACCTTGCCTGGCGTGTCGATACGGCGCACGTTTTTTCCGATGAAGTCACCCTGCTCGGCTTCATCTTCGAACAGGGCGTCCACCGGCAGCCGTCCATTCTGCACGTCACGCGCCAGCTCGACCGCGTCAAAAATCTTTTGATAGCCGGTGCAGCGGCAGATATTGCCGCCAAGCCGCTCCTTGATTTCCTCACGATCTACGAATGGGTTCGCGCGCAGCGCGGCGGTCGCCGCCATCACCATGCCGGGAATGCAATAGCCGCACTGGCTGGCCCCCGTCTTATGGAAAGCCTTTTGCAGGACGCTGAGTTCGCCGGTTTGTGCCAGTGCCTCGACGGTCTCGATCGTCGCGTTCTGGGCCTTGGCCACGGGCAACAGACAGGACTTCATCAGCACGCCATCGAGGAACACCGAGCACGTGCCGCATTCGCCAGCGCCGCAGCCCTCCTTATTGCCTGTCAGATTGAGATCGTCGCGGATGAAGTCGAGCAGGCGCTGATGCGGCCTGGCCGTGCGCGAAATTTTGCGGCCATTAATCGTGGCCTTGAATTGAAGGTCAGGCATAGGCCGCCTCCAGTTCAGATGCGAGGACCGCCGAGTCGGCGCCGGCACGCCGAGCCGCGCTGATCAGGCCGCGCAACATGAAACCGCGTACGACCTCACGGCGATAATCCTGCCGCGTCCGCGACGCGACGAGTGACACAGGCATATCGGCCGCTTCTTCAAGCCGCTCTGTGCTGAGCGGCCCGGCGCAAAGAAACGCCTCAACCTGTTCAAGACGAATTGGCTTCGGCCCGATGCCCGCAATGGCCAGCCGCACGTCCTCGATCCTGCGTCCCTGCTTGTCGAGTTTGAGCAAGGTTGCAAGACACACCAACGAGATGACCAGTGAGCGACGATGACCTACCTTTTCGAAGCTGCCCCCAAATTCAGGTAACGCGTCGCATTCGATCGCTACCAGCAATTCGCCGTCCTCGAGCGCAGTCCGATTGGGGCCCATGACGAATTGGTCGAGCTTCATGCGCCGACGCGCAACCTTGCCGACGGCATACTTTGCCAGTTCGACCTCGGCTTTGTGGACGATCAGGCAGGGCGTCGCATCCGCGGCCGGCGAAGCATTCACGATATTCCCGCCAATCGTTGCCTGTGCCCGGATCTGGTCATCGGCGAACCACACTGCGCAGCGCGGCATGGCGGGCAGCGCACGGGCAAGGCTGCGGTCGTCGAGGAATCGCTGGATGGGCGTGGCGGCGCCAAGCCGCACGCGCCTGTCGCCGACCGAAATTTCACGCAGATCAGGAATTTTCGCGACGTCGATCAGCGCCGGAATGTGCACATCACCGGCGCGCCCTTCGCGCGCCCACGGCAATGTGTCGGTCGCGCCCGCAACGATGCGATGGCGTCCGCGATTGGACGCCATCATGGCGAACGCCTCGTCGAGCGAGCCCGGCGTCAGATAGTCGTCGCAAGTGAGCATCGCTGCTCTTTCGTTATTCCGCCGCCACCTTTTGCGCGGCGTCCATCTTCGCCTTCACCACCACTTTTATGGCGTCGTCGACGCGATCCTTCGCGTAGCGGATCGCGGTCGGAAGATCGTCGAGCGGAAAGGTGTGGGTGTGAATCTTGGTGGCGTCAAAACGCTTTTGCTTCATGAAGGCCTCGGCGCGATGGGTCGCGCTCTTGCCTTCGCCGCGGATTCCGTAGACGTAGATGTTGTTGCGCACAATGTGCGCCACATCCACAGGCACTTCCTCATGGGCAAAGGCGGCCAGGCAAACGCGGCCACCGCGATTGACCATCCGTACGGCATCGTTGACGGCGCTCGTCGCTGCCGAGCATTCGACGACATAGTCAACGCCCTTGCCGCCATTGAGCTTTTTCACTTCGCCCACAACGTCGGGCGTCTTGCGGATGTTGATGACTGCATCGGCACCGAGCTCCGTGCCGATCTTCAGTCGATTGTCGCGGGTACCGGTGAGAATGACCGGCTGAGCGCCGAGAGCTTTCGCGACCGCAACGGCCATGAGCCCGATGGGGCCCGGGCCGGTGACGCAAACGCTTTCGCCGGCCACAAGCCCGCCAAGTTCGGTGAGCGCATACATTGCGGTTCCGGCGGTGACAACGAGGGTACCCTCTTCGTCTGTCATCTCGTCCGGGATGGCCACCAGCGTGTTGATGTTGTTCACCTGGTATTCGCAGAAGCCGCCGTCAGTGGTGAAGCCATTGGCACGATGGCCCTTGTCGACATCACCATAATTGAGACCGTAGTTGTGGCAGGAGGTATACATACCTTCGCGGCAACGCTTGCACTGCCCGCAGCCGGCATGAATCTCGACGGCCACGCGCGTGCCGATTTTGTATTCATCGACGCCAGGCCCGAGCGCGACGACGGTGCCCATGTATTCATGGCCGGGCGTGAAATTTTTATTGAATGGCAAGCCGCCCTGAATTGACGCCGGCGGACCGTGGTAGATGATCTCAAGATCGGTAGCGCAGATCGCTACCGCGTCGATGCGCACCAGCACTTCCGCCCTCTTGGGCACCGGAATCGGCTTGCTTGTGATGCTGAGTTGTCCAGGCTCACCGAGCACCCAGGCACGCTGGCTGTCCGGAATTGGAAATTCGTTGTGGTTGGTTTTCACGCCAGCCGGTGCGTACATGATTCCTCCAAAAAATTTTTTGTCAGTAAAGTCGGGCCACTCAATTGGTGACGGCGTGTTGAGCGCTGGATTGTGCGCCGGGATCGCCGAATTCAGCGGAGAGACCGCGCGTCGCGGCCACGATCTCGTCGCGCATCGATGCAATGTGCTCGTCACTGGCACGCATTGCCGGTGTCGAGGCGCTGATCGCTCCTATGACTGTTCCCGCCTGATCGCGGATCGCAGCGCCGACGCAAATGACCCCCGGCAGAAATTCTTCGCGGTCGATGGCGTAGCCGTTGCGGCGGACGATGCGCAGTGACTCGATCAGCGCGGGGAATTCCGTGATGGTATGCTCAGTGAAGCGCTTCATCCCTTGCGCAAGGATACGGCGCATTTCATCCTCGGGAAGCCATGCCAAAATGGCTTTGCCGATCGACGTCGCATGCGGTGCCTCCAGTTTTCCGATCTTGCCTGTGTCGACACGGACGGCATGGCGCGCCTCGCGCACAGCAAGCGTGATCACCGCGTCGCCTTGCAGTGCTGCCAGATGCACGGTTTCGCCCGTCGCCCGGTTGATTGCTTCCAGATAGGGCTGCGCGCGGCGTGGCAGATCGACCTGCAAGCAGGCGTGCCCGAGATAGAGAATGCGGGCGCCCAGCGCATAGAGGCGGCGCCCCGGCACCTTCGCGGCGAAGCCGCGCTGGATGAGCGTTGCAAGCAGATGATGGCAGGTGGAAATGTTCAGGCCTGTGCGCGTCGCGAGTTCGGTCAGCGTCGCCTCGCCGCCCGCCTCCGCGATGGTTTCCAGCAGATACAGCGCGCGATCGACCGATTGAATGTTGTGGCGATCGCCCTGACCGGGCGAGCGCTGGGGACGGGCCTTGGCGCCCGGTCCGGGCAGGATTGTCGCAACCATGTTTGTTTTCTCCCTTGGCGATAGGGAAATCGCACAGCGCGACTGAGTCAAGAAAATTTCAGTATTAAGAACCGTGTTTTCGCCATTAGAAAATATAAATATGTAGGTCAGACAAGGCTTTACCCGGTCTCAGTCTATTCGCCTGCAAGGCCAAGCTCGATTTCCAGGGCCCCACAGAGCATCTGGCCAAGGGTAATGTGCATTTCCTGAATGCGCGCGGTTGTGGCGGAAGGCACCGCGAGCAGGTGATCGGCAAGAGGAGCCAGGTCGCCCCCGCCCTTGCCGCTCAACGCCACGGTGACAAGCCGCATGGACCGCGCCTGCCTGAGCGCCGCAATCACATTCGGGCTTTTGCCCGATGTCGAAATCGCAACCACAACGTCGCCTGGCTTGCCCAACGCCTCGATCTGGCGGGAAAAAATCTGTTCAAAGCCGAGATCATTCCCGGCAGCGGTGAGCGCGGAGGTGTCAGTGGTCAATGCAATCGCCGCGATGGCTGAACGATTGCGCTTGTAGCGGATCGTCAATTCGGTCGCGAGATGCTGAGCATCTGCCGCGCTGCCCCCGTTTCCCAAGAACAAAAGTTTGCCGCCGTTACGCACCGATTTGGCGCAAGCGCGAACGACCCCTTCGAAGGTATCGGACAGCGCCGCTTCCGATCGGCGGGCGACGTCGTGATGTTCGGCGAATTCCGCCTTGAAGAATGCTGCCAGGTCCACGTCGCTTTTCCTCAGGCCGCTTCGCCACGAAACTCCGGCACTGCATCGCGAAGTACATTATAGATCGCTGTACGCTCGCCACGGGCAACGCCCTGTTCCAGGGTCGTCACCCAGGCTCGAATGGCATCGAGCGGCGGCCGGACCGGTTTCGCCGCCACGACGCCCGGGATTCCAATGTCCGCCGTCTCTTCCTCGCGCGCGAACAGAATTTCGTGCAGACGCTCACCAGGACGGATACCGGTAAATGTTATCTTGATGTCGCGGCCGGGCTCCAGGCCGGACAGCCGGATAATGCGTTCTGCAAGATCGACGATTTTCACGGGCTGTCCCATGTTGAGAACATAGACCGACGCATCGCCATTGCGGTTTTCAAGCGCATGACTCGCTGACGTAATGACCAGATCGCACGCTTCGCGAATGGTCATAAAATAACGCACCATGTCCGGATGCGTGACGGTGACCGGGCCGCCTGCTTCAATCTGTGCCTTGAATTTTGGAACCACTGAACCGTTCGAGGCGAGCACATTCCCAAACCGCACAGAGATCAAACGCATCGCGTGCTGGCCGGGACTGCTGCGGCGTGCGAATTCATCATCGAGCGCCTGGCAGTACATTTCGGCGAGACGCTTGGTGGCACCCAGCACAGATACGGGCTCGATCGCCTTATCGGTGGAAATCATAACCATGGCTGTGGCGCCGGCAGCCGCAGCGGCGTCAGCAACATTGATCGAGCCGAATACGTTGGTCTTGATGCCCTCGTCCCAATCCTGCTCCAGCATCGGTACATGCTTGAGTGCCGCAGCGTGAAAAACGATGTCGGGTTTGAATTGCGCGACGAGGCCCATGATCCGCTCCCGGTCGCGAATGTCGGCAATACGACCGGAGATCGCCGCGTAGCCCTGTTTACCCTTCAGCGTTTCGAGAACGGCGTGCAATGCGGGTTCAGAATGCTCAATCACGAGCAGCCGGGCGGCCCCAAATGTCACAATGCGATCACAGATTTCCGCACCGATTGAACCGCCACCCCCGGTTACGACAATCGCCCTCCCGCTGACAAAATCTTCAAGCCGGCGGTAGTCAATCTTGACGCTCGGCCGCAACAAAAGATCCTCGACGGCAACCGGCGCCAGCTGCACAGCAGGCCCGTCGGCATCAAGGGACGGCAATTGACTGATGCTGAGCCCAAGCCTGCGCGCACGCATCAAAATCGCTTCCGGACGTGCTTCCGGGTCGAGCGCCGAGGGCGCCAGTACGAGCCGCGTTACGCGGTCGCCACTGGTCTCCAGATCGGCCACGATCCGCTCAAGGTCGTCGATATCGCCCAATACCGGAATGCCCCTGATCGACTGTCCCCGATCGGCGGTCGATGGCGAGAGAACACCAACAGGCCATATTTTTTTAACGGCACCGCTTTCGATCCCGCGCAATAAAACTTCCGCGTCGGCGGCACGCCCGAGAACCAGTGTAGGAGTCGCGTCTGCAATCCGTACGCGCTTGAGCGTGCGCCTATAGTGCAAGTAACGATAAACAACCCGCAGACCACCGAGAAAAAACATCTGCAGGAACCAGTAGAGCAGGATGGTGATTTTGCCGAAAAAGAACGTGCCGTAGAAATTCGGCGATATCAAAACGTAGTCGAGTGCAAGGAGCGAAACGGCAAGCACCGTCGACGCCCGAAAGAGGTTGTAGAGGTCGGGGACCGACGTGAATCGCCATTTGTTGCGCTGCAGGCCTACGACGAAATAGACGATCAACGCATAGGCCAAAAAGCACGGAAGGAACAGCACGAGGGCATGCAGCCGCTCATTGAGAGCGGCGCCTTCGAAGCGCATGAAAAATGTAACGACAATCGCTGCGGCGGTGGCCAACAGATCGTGCAATACGATCAGAATCTGGCGGGGGGTCAGCTTCAGAGACCGCATCATACCTAGTACACGACGTTTGCGTTTTTGAGAAAGCCCCAGATATCGACCACGGGCTTCCCTTTAAGATCTGCCTCAGCATAGACAGAGTGCGGAGCGCACAAGATCAGAAGGTCACTGTGGTCAACCACATGGTCGAAAGGCAGAATATTTGGATCCGTCGTTACGAAAGGATCGGTGGTGAGCACTCCTCGCGCGCAGATTTCCAGTGCATGCTTGAGTTTATAGCTCAGCGACGCACGGGTATCATCGATTTCGGCCTTGAAAGCCATACCCAATAAGCCGACGGTCATGCTCGAAATCTCGTAGCCACGCCGCAGGTCATCAACGAGCTGCAACACGAGGCCCTCATTGACCTGCATGGCAGCATGACCCAGCCCGAATTGATTGCGGGCATACGCGGCAAGCTGCATGGTGTCCTTGAACAAACATGGGCCCGCTGAAAAGCCTGGACCCGGAAAACTTCTGGCGCGCGGATAGTTCTGCTTCATTGCGCGCATGATGGCGCGATAGTCGGCACCCGCGGATTTCGCGATCATGTAAAACTGATTGCTGGCCGCAAACTCGATATAGCGGTAGGCGTTGTTGAAGAGCTTGGCGAATTCAGCTTCGATCGGCTTTACGACAACGAGTTCGGGCGCGATTCGTCTGAAGATTTCGCTCGCTTCTTGCTCGGCATCGGGTGACGTGGCGCTGACAATCTGCGGCATTTCCCCCAATTCCTTGATGCCATATCCTTGCACCACGCGTTCGGGACAGAAGGCCACGCCGTTCCTGCGGCCGAGCCGTTTGAGATAGTCATGCAGCCAATCGGTTGTTCCAGGATAAACTGTCGAGCGAAGAATCAGCAGTTGGTCGTCGGCAATATGCGGCAATAGACTGTCGACGCAATTTTGTACTTCCTTCTGCACCGGATTGAGGAATTCATCGACCGGCGTACCGATGGTGATGACCACCGGACCGGTGCGGTCAATCGCGTCAGGTGACGATGTAAAGAGCAGCTTGTTACCGGCCAGCGCTCTTGCCAGCAGCGGCGCTGCGCCATGTTCGATGAACGGAAGTTTGCCGGACCTCAGTGTCGCCAGCGCAGTCTCGTTGAGATCATTGACGTTCACCGTCAGGCCCGCCTCGGCAAAGGCGAGCACAAGCGGAATTCCCACGTGCCCGGCACCACCCACAACAGTGATATCGGCGGCCTTCGCGCCGGTCGGGCTGGACGGCGTCGTTTTGGTAGATGCGATATTCAACTGGATCCCTTGATCTCCGGAATGGAGAATATCCTAGCAAACTGCCACACGGCCTGGCCCTGCTCGTACTCCAAACGGGTTAATTGGGCCGATTTCCAATCACTTAGCTAGCAAATTCCGCAGGCCCGGTAACAGCCCTTTTAATCGCGGTAAAGTCTTGGCGGGTCAGACTGGTCGATCGGCATTCAGGACCGTCCGTAACATCGTGCCCGCTCGGTTTTTCGAAGCATGCGATCGTACGGGTCGGATCTTTTTTCAGCGGCGTATGTGGTGTTCGAGACGGGAGTCTTGCGCGACCCACTTGCGTCAGCGGATAGGGCATGCGAAGGGCGTCCCTCCCAAACCCAAGAAACCAACCTGCCTTGAAGGACTTTGCGTCGATGCGCCGCGCACTTCTATTGTCGGCCAAGGCGGCAATCTCCATCCTGCTGCTCTATTTCTCGCTGCGATGGGGCAATGTCAGCGCGATTGCCGGCCGACTGAGCCGCCTCGAGCCGGGCTGGATGGCCCTGGCGCTTGGGCTGCTGACGACTCAAATCGTGTTCCTTGCCATTCGCTGGAAGACAATTGCCGTTGCGTGTGGCGCGAACTTGGCATTCGTGCCGTCTTTGCAGTTTAGTTTTATTGCGGCATTTTTTAATCAGGTACTGCCCTCGACGGTTGGCGGCGATGGTGCACGAATTTGGCTGCTCGCTCGTCGGGGTGCCGCCGGCTGGGCGCGAGCAACCTACTCGGTTTTGATTGACAGAATTGTCGGTGTATTCGCGTTGGCGCTGGTTGTCCTCGTCTGCCTGCCGTGGACGTTTGAACTAATCCATGATGCGATCGCCCGAACCGTTCTTTTGATGATCGGATTTGGCGCAACCATCGGCGCGATGGTCTTCGTCTTTATCGGCGCGCGATTTCAGAAATTGTTCGATCGATGGGCTCTCACTCGCCATCTCGCGGCCACGGCACACGCCGCGGCAACCCTGTGCGGTTCGCTGCATTCATTCGCGTTTGTAATGGCTTGCTCGATCGCAATTCATTTAATCACTGTCGCGGCAGCATGGTGCTGCGTAAAGGCGATCGCTGCGCCCGTCGGTTTCCTGCAGATTCTGTTGCTTATGCCTCCCGTATTGCTCGTATCAACTGTACCGATATCGATCGCCGGTTGGGGTGTCCGCGAGACCAGCATGATCGCCGCTTTTGGCGTCGCCGGCCTCGCTCAAGGTGACGGACTGACATTGTCCATCCTCTTCGGGGCAGCAAGTTTCGCTGTCGGCGTGATCGGTGGAATCGTCTGGATCGCCAGCGGCCTGCGCATACGATCATTCGCTCCAACAGTGGCGGAAGCCAAGGCCGTCGGCGATAACCCGTGACGCTTCGAACAGGCTCCAGGCAAATGAACGAATCAAAAAGCCAGCGTGATGGCGGGCACGATAGAGCCGACATGCGCCGCCCGGCAGCCTTCCTCGACCGCGACGGTGTCCTCAATGTTGACCACGGCTACGCCCACAGGCCCGAACAGCTTGAGTGGGTCGAAGGTGCGGCAGAGGCTGTGCGGCTTCTGAACGAAGCCGGATATTACGTATTGGTCGTCACAAATCAGTCCGGCATTGCGCGTGGTTTTTTCGACGAAGCAGCTGTGAAATCATTTCACGCCCACATGCAGGACGCGCTTTCCGCGCACGGCGCTCACATCGACGCCTTTTATTTTTGTCCGCATCATCCTGAAGGCACCATCAAGCCGCTGGCAGTGCGCTGCCGTTGCCGAAAGCCAGCTCCGGGCATGCTGGAGCAGGCCGCGCGCGAATGGCCGATCGATATCGGCGCAAGCTTCCTGATCGGCGACAGAGATGACGACATGGCCGCTGCAGCCGCATTCAACATTCGCGGGGTCAAATTCAGTCCGCAAACGGATTCTCTCGTGGACGTCGTGCGGCAAGAACTCGCCAAAGGTTCGGGTTTGGAAGAGCGACTTCGCTCATGAACAAGCCTGTTGGCACATCGCAGAGGGTTCTTACGTCCCTTCTGTTGCTCTGGCTTGCCGGCGTGGCCTTGCGACTGACAATTCTGGCCGTGCCGCCTGTCATTCCGCTCATCCATGATGAGCTGAGTCTGAGCGCAACCCAGATTGGTATCTTGACCGGACTGCCATCGATGCTGTTCGCCTTCGCGGCAGTGCCGGGTTCCCTGCTGATTGCCCGCCTTGGTATCCGCGCCGCGCTGATCGTTGGGCTTGCGCTCACCGCAATCGCTGGCGCGCTTCGCGGTGTTCTACCCAATGTATCCTGGCTCTATTGCATGACAATGGCCATGGGCGCGGGTGTTGCAATCATGCAGGTGACAATGCCCCCGGCTGTTCGTGCATGGTTGCCCGACCGAATTGGTTTCGCCACCGCTGTCTATACGAACGGCTTGCTCATCGGCGAGATTCTGCCAGTGGCGTTGATGCTTCCACTGGTGTTGCCGCTTGTCGGGGGGAGCTGGCAGAAGGGTTTCGTATTCTGGAGCGTGCCAGTCGCACTCATCGCCGGCATCGTGATGTTGCTCGCGCCGCGATCAACAGCCGATGGATCGACACTGGCCCGGCGGCGCTGGTGGCCCGACTGGCGCAACACGCTGATCTGGCGCCTCGGCATCATGCTCGGAACGATCAATGCTATATATTTTGCGACCAACGCATTCATTCCGGACTACATGAGGAGCAGCGGACAGAGCGAGTGGATCAGTGCTGCTCTGACGGGCCTCAATATCGGCCAGTTGCCCGCGTCATTTCTGCTGCTCGCGATCGCCAGTCGTCTGGAACGCAAGGTTTGGCCTTATGTCGTCAGCGGCCTGCTGTGCGTCATCGCGACCGGTGGCATCGTGTTTGGCAGCGGCGCCTGGGTCGTAGCGGCTGCCACATTGCAGGGCTTCGCCGCTGCGGCAATCCTGATTCTGGTGCTGGCGCTCCCGCCGCTGCTCAGCCCGCCCGACGATGTGCATCGCGTTACTGCTGCGATGTTTACAATCAGCTATAGCTGCGCGGTGTTTGTGCCCGTGGTCAGCGGGCTCGCCTGGGATCTGACCGGGATTGCCAGCGCGGCGTTCCTGCCAATCGCCTTATGCGGGATTCTGCTGGTCATCCTGGCGCCGGCAATCAATCATATCCCCCGCACCGGGAGTTAATGCCATGAGCCCGATCCCTGTCGGAGCCAAAGGAACTTACATGCTGCGCGTCACGCCAGCGCATCTTGCCAATCAATTCAAAGATGCCGCGCTGCCGCCTGTATTCGCAACACCGATGATGATAACCGCGATGGAGAACGCCGCGCTCAACGCAGTGCGAAGCTATCTTGGGCCCGGCGAAAGCGCTGTCGGAACGGCGATCAATATCCGTCACCTTGCGGCAACGCCCGTCGGCCATCGCGTGACGGCCGAAGCCGAAGTCACCAAAGTTGATGGCCGCCGCATCGAATTCAAGGTCAGCGCCCGCGATGAGGTCGAGGAAATAGGCAACGGCACCCATGAGCGAATGCTTGTCGATATCCAGCGCCTGCAGCAGCGGCTTGGCGCCAAAGCCCGTTCCTGACCTCTGAAATTCCGCGTCGAGACGCAATGCCTCGCGCCCTGCGACGACTATTTCGTCACCTTTACATCCGCATCCTTGACGATCTTTCCCCATCTAACCGTTTCGGCACGAATGAATGCCGCAAACTGTTCGGGTGTACCGGTGATCGATTCCAGACCTTGCGCGGCAAGATATTTCTCTGCAAAGGCATGATCTGAAATCACCTTCGTCACATCCTGATTGATCTTCTTGATGACGTCAGGCGGCGTGCCGGCGGGCGCCACAAGACCGAACCACGACTTTGCTTCAAAGCCCGGCGCGCCTGACTCCGAAAGCGTAGGCACATCGGGAAATTCACTGCTGCGGTGATTGCTTCCGACACCGATCATGCGCAGTTTTCCGGCCTGCACATTGCCTTTGACAATGCTGAGCGCCCCCAACATGAAGTCTATGTGTCCCCCGATCACATCATTCATGGCCGGTCCCGCGCCATTGTAGGGAATGTGGTTGAAGCGCGCGCCGGTCATCGCTTGAAGCACTTCCATGTTCAGGTGACCGGTTGAACCGTTGCCGAACGATCCAAAAGTCAGCTGGCCCGGCTTTGCTTTTGCAAGCGAGACAAGATCTTTCACCGTCTTGACCGGCAATGAGGGGTTGGCAACCAGAGCCTGGGTCGCGGAAACCAGCGCGACAACCGGGGCAAAATCGCGCAACGGGTCATATGGAATCTTTTCGTAAAGATGCGGCACGATCACCAAAGTCAGCTCGGCCGTCAGGAGAAGCGTGTAGCCATCCGGCGGTGATTTCGCCACCTGCTCTGCACCAATCACGGTGCTGGCGCCCGGACGATTGTCCACCACCACTTGCTGGCCCCACATCTCGGAGAGTTGCTGAGTCAGAACGCGGGCGAAAGCATCGACCGCGCCTCCCGCCGGATAAGGAACGACGATATGCACCAGTCTTGTCGGATACTGGGCGAGCGCCGCCTGCTGCGAAAACAGTCCGGTCGCGAGCAGAGCCGCCACGATCACACGCCGGAACATCGCATTCTCCGCAATCGCCCTAAAGTCAATTGCTCGCGCTCAGCTCGGTTTCAATCGGCGAACTTCATCCCGCCGCTTAAGCCACCACGAAAGATCGAAGGGAAGAGTGTCGAGATAATTCTCAATTCCCAATTCCTTGGCAGCATGAACAGGCCAATGCGGGTTGTAAAGAAGCTCCCGCGCAAGCGCGATCAGATCAGCCTGCCCGGCGCGGAGTATCTGCTCGGCGTGACGCGCTTCGGTAATTAATCCCACCGCAACAGTCTTGATGCCGGTTTCGTGCCGCACGCGCTCCGCATAGGGGACATGGTAGCCCGGAGTACGCGGCACAATTTCCGTGTTGATTGGTCCGCCTATGCCACCCGACGAACAGGTGATGACATCCACCCCGCGGTTCGACAATTCGCGCGCGAGGATGATCGTGTCGTCGATCGTCCATTGGCCCCCTGGCCCGTCGGTGGCCGAGCATCGAAAAAACAGCGGCCGGTCGTTCGGCCACACTGCCCGCACTGTCTCGGCAATTTCGAGCGCGAAACGCATTCGGCCTTGCAGGTCGCCGCCGTAGCCGTCATTGCGCCGGTTCGCGAGCGGGCTGAGAAATTGGTGAATCAGGTATCCGTGAGCCCCGTGGATTTCACAGATGTCGAATCCCGCGTCGACACTTCGCAGGGCTGCATCGCGCCAGACCTCAACCATTTCGTGGATGTCGCTCGTCGACAAGGCGATTGGTGTCATCGAGCCCGCACGGGGGGCGGGAATGGCGCTCGACGATACTGCAGTCCACGGTTTCAGGCCGCGCGCCGAGTCGCCGTCGTCCAGAGGCTTGAAGTCCTTCCACGGCAGATCGCTGGAGGCCTTTCGGCCGGCGTGCCCTAACTGGATCGCCGGAATTGCACCCAGGCCCCGGATAAAATCGGTAATCCTGCGATAGGCGGGGACATGACCGTCCGAATATATGCCGGCGCACTCATAGGTCTTGCGTCCGCGCTCCTCCACCGCCGTTTCTTCCGTAAAGACGATGCCGGCGCCGCCTATTGCGTATTTTCCGAGGCTGACAAGGTGCCAGTCGGTAGGTCCCCCGCCCTGCGAATGGTATTGGCACATCGGCGAAACCACGATGCGGTTGCGGGCAAAAATCCCGCGCAAAGAAATAGGCTGAAGAAGAAGCGGACGATGAACACCGGCGTCATTCATGGCGGTCATCTCCGGTACAGAATGCCAGGGAAATGTGTATTGAAATCATCTGAAACCAATCCACTGAACTTACGAATACGCACGTGCTCTAGCTCGCAGCCCGTCAATAAATAATTTAACAACCGGCGCATTTTCTCTCTTTCGATAGGCTACCGCAATTTCGGCCTCCTGGAGGGCGCCTATGATTTTTCGATAGACAATACCCGGAATCACGACGCCCTGCATTGGCGCTGAAATAATGCCGAGTCCCACCCCGGCCGCAACAAGCGTCAGCAGAGAAAAAATATCCGGCGTTCTTTGAACAATGCGAAGCGATTGGCCCGGCTTCGATACGGCACTCAGGTTTCCCCAGAAGCCAACTTCCATCTCGAGTGAGCCACCGACAAAGGGCTCGTCGGCAAGCATTGCGAGCGTGATTTGCTTTCGATTGGCCAAGTGGTGCCCTTCGGGAATGGCGACATAGTAGGGGTGACGGTCGACGACAAAACCGGTGAGCTCAGCAGGATAACGTTGTGGCGCTCTGATAAATCCGACATCGATAACGCCGTCGATAAGCGCCTTCATTTGTGGGAAAGTCTCCATGCGGTTGATCTGCAGCAGAACGTTGGGATTTTGCTTCTGAAAGGTTGCGATCAGCTCGGGCAGCAATCCGATGGAGCTCGCCGACAGTATGTAGCCGATTGCAATCGAGCCGATGTCGCCACGCGCGGCGCGCTTTCCGACAAGTTCTGCGTTCTCAGCCTGTCTCAGTGTCGCACGGGCTTCTTCAAGAAACCGTTTGCCAGTGTGCGTGAGTGATACTGCGCTCTTTTTCCTGCGTGAAAGGAGTTGCGCGCCAAGCATGGTCTCGAGCGCCTGGATCTGGTGGCTGAGCGTCGGAGTCGAAATATTGAGTTGCTCCGCCGCGCGCGAAAAATGTAACTTTTCCGCGACGGCCACGAAGTATCGGAGATGGCGCAATTCCATGATGTCAAATGCCATCGCTTGAGCAGTGGTGGCGGAAGCAGTCCAAATCTAACCTGTCTCTGCGCTCCTGGGCGCCAGAACTAAGTCCCCTTACCGCTTGGCCCGGCGTGGCCCATGAACGTGCTTCCAATTGAGGAAAAACGTCGGTATTGCAATCGCTTGGAGCCCATGTGACCAGATCGCCACACATATTACATTTGCAGCAAAGCTAGTGATGACGTCGATTTGCCTGGGGCCCGCGTCTCTATATTCTTATTTTTCCTGGAAATCGGGGGGTTAGTTTGCGAAACGACATCAAAGTAGCCATTGCCGGCGTCGGCAATTGCGCCAGCGCGTTGGTGCAGGGCGTGGAGTACTACCGCAATCGCCAAGGCATTGCGGTCGATGGCATCATGCGCCAGTCCATCGGCGGCTATAGCTGTAGCGATGTCGAATTTGTCGCGGCGTTTGACATAGACCGGCGCAAAGTTGGCCACTCGCTCGAGGAGGCTATCTTCGCAAAGCCAAACTGCACGCGCATCTTTCAAAGCGCTTTGCCGGTGTCGAACGTCATCGTTCAAGCCGGCCCGGTACTCGACGGGGTTGCGGCGCACATGGCCGATTATCCCGACGATGCCGCCTTCCGGTCCGCCGATCTCGAACCAACCGATATCGCCGCAGCCCTGCGGGCGTCAGGCGCCGAAGTTCTGGTGTGCTACCTGCCGGTCGGCTCGGAGCAGGCTGTCAGGCACTACGCCCAGGCTTGTCTGGATGCACGCGTTGCCTTGATCAATTGCGTGCCTGTGTTCCTTGCCTCGGACCACAGCTGGGCACAGAAATTTCGGGACGCGGGCGTCCCGATCGTTGGCGACGATATTAAAAGCCAGGTCGGAGCGACCATCGTGCACCGCGCATTAGCGCGGCTGTTCGCCGATCGGGGCGTTGGGCTCGATCGAACTTATCAACTCAACACCGGAGGCAATACCGATTTCCTCAACATGCTGGAGCGCAATCGCCTGACGTCAAAAAAAATCTCCAAGACCGAATCCGTCCAATCGCAACTGGACGAGCGACTTGATGTTCGAGACATACATATTGGTCCGTCCGATTACGTGCCGTGGCAGCAGGACAATAAGGTCTGCTTCATCCGCATGGAGGGGCGCGGCTTCGGGGACGCGCCGATCGAATTGGAAATGCGACTGTCGGTTCAGGATTCTCCGAATAGCGCCGGCGTCGTCATCGATGCAATACGCTGCGCGAAGCTGGCGTTGGAGCGCGGCGAAGCTGGTCCGCTGGAGGCGCCATCGGCCTACTACATGAAAAGCCCGCCGCGGCAATTGCGCGACAGCGTTGCGCTCGAGGCCTGCAACGCGTTCATCGATGGCCGCCAGTACGACCTTTCCGCGGAAACAGCGCGCGGTGCAATGGTTGCCGAGCGTACGCGCCGTTCGAAGTAAGTTCGGAGAGGCTTGCTCGCCGGATTTCGGTGAGAGAGCTTCTGAACCGGCTCGGCGGGCGGGCGCATAGCGAATGATGGAGCCAATCGAAACGCTGCTCTTCGACTTTGGGGGTACGCTCGACGCAGATGGCGTAGCCTGGAAAGAGCGCTTCCACACACTTTACCGGGCCGAAGGGCTTGATATAGCCGCCGATGCATTCGCGCCTATTTTCTTCGCCGCCGATGACCCGCTTGTTGGAAGTCTGTCATCCACGGCCGGCCTGTCCGAAACGGTCACTGCGTTGGCCACAAACCTCGAAGCCGAACTGACGCGCCGCGGCGCAGGAACAGAAGACGCCAGGACCGCCATCGAACAGACCCGCGGTCAGCGCGTAGCATCGCGCTTTCTGTTCGAAGCCTCGGCCGCGTTCACACGCAATCGCCCGATCTTGGAGGCTTTGAAGGCACGCTATCGGCTCGGCGTCGTGTCAAATTTTTACGGTAATCTTGAAGCGGTGTGCCGCAGCGCCGCTATTGCCCCTATGTTCGGGGTCATGGTCGATAGCCAATGCGTCGGCGCCGAGAAGCCCGATCCGGCGATCTTCCACGTGGCGCTCGAGACGCTTCATGCGACGCCCGAGACAACTGTGTTCGTGGGCGATTCATTGCGCCGTGACCGCGAGGGCGCTAGACGCATGGGCATGCGCTTCATCTGGATCGCGCCACAAAATGTCCAGGCCGCCGAAACCCCGGCGTCGGCGGAACCGCCCATTCATGCTACGGTGACCAGGCTGCCTGATCTTATGAAGATTTTGAGATGACTGAAATTTCGGCGCGTCCGATCCTCCAGGGAGGCATCATCGCTGCTGGCGAGGGGAGCCGTTTGCGAGCCGATGGGTATCGAGTCAGTAAACCGATGGTACCGGTCGCTGGGCGTCCCCTGATCGACCTGGCCCTCGATCGCTTCCGCGCTGTCGGGATTCGTCAACTGACCATCATCATCAATGATACGAGCGACGATTGCCGGAAATGGCTTCTTGACCATGCTGAAGATTTTGATCTCGACTTGATTGTACGCACGACCCCGTCGTCCTACGCCAGCTTCCAGCTCGTCGTCAGTCGGTTGGCCCACGCGCCAGCTCTGATCACGACGGTCGACGCGATCATGCCGATCGACGATTTTCACACCTTTGTGGAATCGGCCACTCACCTGGCGAAAAACGCAGTGGTGCTGGGCCTGACCGACTATGTCGACGACGAAAATCCGCTGTGGGCTACGCTGGATGCGGCGGACGGCCGCATTCGGAAGCTCGGCGGCAGTGGCGGCAGCCATGTGACTGCGGGGCTCTATTGGTTGCCGGCGCAGCGGCCAGCGGAGCCCAAGGCCGGTTTCGCCCGGCTTCGCGACTATCTCGGTTGGCTGGTTGAGCACCAGCCGGTTTACGGCATCGTTTTGCCCCGGGTGTTCGACATTGACCGGGCACAGGACATTGTGGCGGCCGAATTGTCGGGATTCGATCGTGAACGCGGAAATACCCGCGCATGAACACGGCCAAGACCTGCCGGGGCATCTACCGCGAGTTGGCGCACTCGCCCGGGCGTATCGATGACGACAGCGCAATAATGAAAAGCGTCGGTGAGGCTTTGACGGCGCGCGGCTTCCATGTTGAGCTTGCCACCGCCGACGCCGCGTTTGAGACCCGTTGCACCAACATATTCGTAATGTGCGAGCGTGGTGCAGTTCTTGATCGCCTCAAGGCAGCGGAAAAGGAGGGCTCGATCGTCGTTAATTCCTCGGAGGCGATTCGCAACACCTATCGCCACCGCATGATCGAACTCTTTGCACAGCACCATGTTCCGGCACCGGCCAGCCAGATTGTCGCCAGCGACGCGAGCAAGCCACGTCCGGCCGCCGGAGTGTGGATCAAGCGCTACGATTTTCATGCGACACAATCCTGCGATGTCATTTACGCTGCATCGGAGGACGGATGGCACGAGGCATTAGATCGATTCGCCAAGCGCGGCATCCCGTTCATCATCGCGCAGGAGCACGTGCCCGGTGATCTCGTCAAGTTCTACGGCGTGAGAAGCAGCACAGAAGTGATGGCCAATTGGTTCGAGTGGTTCTATCATCGCGACAAAGGAATGCTGGGTCATTCCTTCGAGGTTTCGCGCTTGCGCCAGGCTGCGTTCGCTGCAGCGGCCGCACTGCGGCTCGAGATTTTCGGCGGCGACGCCATCATCCAGCCCGACGGCGAACCGAAGATCGTCGACATCAATGCCTGGCCCAGTTTTGCGCGATATCGCGACCGGGCAGCACAAGCAATCGCGGACCACCTGACCGAGCGCTTCCAGCGACGCCCGCGCATCGTAACTTCGAGGAGTTGATCCAATGAACAGCGCACCGCCCCGCAATATCGCATCGGGGCCCCAGAACCGCGCGCAGCGCCGCGCGGTGCCCGGCCCCAGATCCAAGGCGATTTTCGATCGCGAGGCCGAGGCGATGGCGCCAGGGCTGCAATCGATCGCTCTCTATTCGCAAATCGTGGTCGACCGTGCCTCGGGTTGCACGATCACCGACGTCGACGGGAACGAGTATCTCGATTTCATCGCCGGTATCGCGGTTGGCAGTCTCGGCCACTGTCATCCCCACTATGTCAAACGTCTCACGGAGCAACTCGAACGCATCACCTTCGGCAGTTTCACGACCGAGACGCGTGCCCGCTTTCTCGAACTGGTCAGCGGCTTGTTGCCGGAAGGCATCACCCACATACAGATGTTCTCAGGTGGCGCGGAGGCGGTCGAGGCCGCTTTCCGTCTCGCCAAATCGGTCACCAAGAAATTCGAATTTGTCGGATTCTGGGGCGGCTACCACGGAAAGACCGCGGGTGTGATCGGCCTGCTTGGAGGTGGCTACCGCAACCACCAGGGTCCCTTTCAGCCGGGGATGCACTTGTCGCCTTATGCCAACTGCTATCGCTGCCCCTGGAAGCTCGAATATCCGTCTTGCGGCCTCGCGTGCGCAGAACATCTGCGCAACGTCATAAAGAACGAAACACAGGATGAAGTTGCAGCGATCATATTGGAACCGATGCAAGGCACGGCGGGCAACGTCATCCCGCCCGACGACTTCATTCACGCCGTACGGGAAATCGCGGATGAATTCGGCGCGCTGCTCATCGCTGATGAAATCCTGACCGGCTTCGGCCGAACCGGAACGATGTGGGCGTCCGAGCAGTTCGGCCTCAAGCCCGATGTCATGACAATCGGCAAGGGCATAGGCGGCGGTTTTCCACTCAGTGCCGTCGCGTCGTCGTTCGAACGCATGTCCGCCAAACCGTTCGGAGAGCCAAGCGGGAGTTCGTCCAGCTACGGCGGAAATCCACTGGCCGCTGCGGCCGGCCTGGCCGCCGTCGAGGCCATCCTCGATGAAAAGCTGGTCGAAAATTCCGCCCGGGTCGGCGCGTTGATGCTCGGTGCACTCAAGGAGTTGCAAAACAAATATCGCTTCATCGGCGACGTCCGTGGACGTGGCCTGATGATCGGCGTCGAACTGGTTGCTGATCGCGCGACCAAGGTGCCGCTGGATCGGACGATTACCCGCGCCCTGTTCCATGAGGCGCTGGAACGCGGCTTGGTCACAATGTCGTATTCGCACGTTATTCGCATTAACCCGCCGCTGGTCATTACTGAGGACGAAGCAATGCGTGGCATCGACATCCTCGATCAATCGTTTGCCGCTATCGCGCGCCAATTCGGACTCGACTGAGACAGCGGCACGTGCTGCGGGGCGCATTTATCGGCTTCGGAAATGTCGCGGCGAACGGGCACCTGCCCGGCTGGCAATCCTGCCCCGATGTCAGAATTGTCGCTGCAACCGATGCCGTTGCGGCGCGGCGCGAGGCCTTTTTGGGGATGTGTGCCGACGGGCACTGGTACGAAAGCGTGGATGATTTGTTGTCGGGCGAACCGCTCGATTTTGTAGACATCTGCACGCCGCCGGCCAGCCATGCGGGGCTCATTAAACGAGCGTTGGACGCGGGCTTTCACATTCTCTGTGAGAAACCGCTGGTTACGCGCGTGGAAGACGTGCAGATCGTGGCATCTGCCGCGGCCCGCGCCGGGCGTACCGTGCATACGGTTCATAATTGGCTCAAATCGCCAATCTGCCTCAAGATCTCGGAGCTGATCGCCGAAGGAGCGATTGGCACCGTTCGGTCGATTCGTTGGCAAACCTTGCGCACCCAGCCCGCGGCCGCTTTCGCCCCTGACGGGGGGAAAAATTGGCGCCTCGATCCGGCAATTGCAGGCGGCGGCATCCTGTTCGATCACGGCTGGCATGCGCTCTATTGCGTCATGCGCTGGGCCGGTGTTCCCCGCTGCATTGCGGCGACGCTCGAAACGCGCCGCTTCCATGAGTGGCCGCTCGAAGATACGGCGACACTTACGCTCGATCTGAACTCCGGCATTGGCCACATCTATCTGACCTGGGCCGCCAACGAGCGCTCCAATCAGATCGAGATTGAGGGCGAGCAAGGCACCATCAATGCCGTTGATGACAGCGTTATTGTCAGACGGAAATCGATGGAGCGGCGCTGGTCCTGTCCGCCATCTTTGTCTGAAGGATCACATCATCCCGATTGGTTTTTCGGGGTGGCGGAGGACTTCCGGATTGCGGCGACAGGCGGCGGCAAAAGCAACCTGGACGAAGCCGTGTTGTGTGCTCGGCTAATCGATCTTGCCCAGCGGTCAAACGCCGCGGGCGGTGCCCGGTTGTCATTTGGCGGCTAGGCACCGGGCCTCGTTGATATGCCCGGGCGGCGCTCACGCAGTGCAAGAAATACCAGCAGGATAAAAAATATCGGCGCACCCAACGCGGCCAAGAGCAGAAACCAGTTCGATTTGCCGAACAGCGCAAGAATAAGCACGAGGTAGATGAAATCGCGGCGCGACGCGGCGTCGAGCAGACGCGCCAGACGGTTGTCGGGAGCCGTGGAAACCGAGGTAAAGAGCGGGCCACTGTCATCCTTGATGCGCATGAGCCGCCAGTGCACGAAGGCAGCCGATCCCAGGTTGCCAAGAGCAGCCGCGGCGCCAAGCAACAATGGCCATAACGCGGCAACAGACAGGCTCCAACCGGCAGCCATGCAGGCAAAGGTGACAATGTGAACGACATTATCTCCCCAGAAATCGAGAACTCCGCCCCATCGCGATTCCTGAAACTTCAACCTGGCCAATTCTCCGTCACATCCATCCACAATCGAATGTGTCAGGAAGAGGAGCGCGCCGACAGTCTGCCAGAGCCAGAACTCTGACAGAAAAAAGGGCGCGCCAAATAGTCCGATGGCAGCCGAGGCTATAGTGATCTGATTTGGTGTCACTGCCGTGGACGCCAGGCGGCGCGCAATTTGCAATGAAATTGGCCGCTCGACGTGCCGCGCCATGAACCCGTCGGTGTCCTTAACCAGCGAGCGCAGCAAGCGCTGTTCCGCAACGCGGACATCCATCGATGTCATTACGACCATCGGATCGATCCCGGTCGGAATTGCCGCAGGCGGTCCGAAGCGACGGGTCAGTCGGTCCTGTACTGCCGTGAAATCGTACGCCCCGCCCTCCGCGTGTAGCGCAACAAGTGCATCAGGTACCGATGCTGCAGCGAGCATGACGATCCGCTGCGGTATCGCCGCCCAGGTCGCCGGTTCAATGCGCGTTTCGACCAGCCGTTCGAGCCAATTGGTTTCAGAGAGGATTGCTGCAGGCGCAATGAGCAGCGGCGCAGCCTGAGATGGTATGGGGGCAGCTGCGAGGTCGCTCCAACTGGAAATCGTAGCGATACCGGGTGGCGCAGCATGATCTCGCGCCAGAAAAAATATCTGGCCGTAACCGGCGCGACGCGCAGCAAGGGCCGTGCGTCGCATAAGACCAAGCCCAAGAACCGTTGGATCACCATCAGGCGTCGGCGCGACATCGGAAACCCGGGGCGACGCAAAGGAAGCCGGCACAAGGACCAAGATCGGTACGGCCGCGATCGCGGCGCGAGAAACGTCAGGCTCCATGGATCAATCTCGACACCACTCCCTCCAATTGGAGTAGACGACAGACATCGATAGAAGATGACGAATACGTGCCCCGATCGTATTGTTGCGTCGTCTTTGATGCGTGCCACAACATAAGTGAGGAGCCAAAGCCATTCCTACTTCGCTGGTCATCGCTGCATTCTTCGGCTTGGCGCTTGTCGTCTACTTGATTGTGGACAGTGGCGCGGCGGAGGTGGCCCACGCCATGCTGGTCATCGGTTGGGGGCTGCTCCCGATAACCCTGTTCCATTTCGTTCCTTTGTTTTTCAGCGCTCTCTCATGGCGTGAACTGCTGCCTCTTTCAAGTCGTCCGGATGTCATCAGCGTGACCTGGATCCGCTGGATCCGAGAATCTATCAATGCATTGTTGCCAGTCGCCGGCGTCGGAGGCGACATCGCAAGCGCGCGGCTCGCCCATCTGCGCGGCGTCCCGGGTACACAAGCAGCGGCCAGCATGGTCGTCGACACCACGGTCGGAGTGGTGACCCAGCTGATTTTTGTTATAGCCGGGGTGACGTTGCTGGTGATCCGCTCGACCGAGCATGCCGCACTTCAGGCGGCCTGGACGGAGTTGATCGGCATCGGCGTGCTCGTCGCGGCGGTCGCGGCATTCGTCCTGTTGCAGCATCGAAGTATGTTTGGCCGGTTCGTCAAACTGGCTCGCGGCCTGTTGCCTGAGAAATGGCTGTCGGGCTTCGCGGGTAACGCTTCGGCGATCGACGATGCCGTCGTCGCAGGGTACCGGAGCGGTTTTTCCTTCTGGCGTGCCAACCTGTTGCGCCTCGTTGGGTGGGCTGCAGGCGCAGGAGAAATCTGGTTAGTGATGCAGTTTCTCGGTCAGCCCCTCGGCGTAGTAGATGCGTTTATCCTCGAGAGCCTCACCTCCGGCGTTCGTGCAGCTGCATTCATGGTGCCCGGAGCGTTAGGTGCTCTTGAGGGCAGCTTTGTCTTGTTCGGTGCAGTGCTCGGGCTGCCGGCGGAAACAGCGCTGGCTATTTCGCTGTCAAAACGGGTTCGCGAGGTGATCCTGGGTCTGCCGGGCCTGTTTGTCTGGCACTGGGTTGAAGGACATTATCTTCTGCGCCGTAGCGAGGATAAGGCAAGCTAGTCGCCGCGTTTACTGAAATGATGACGTCGCCGGCGAGTCGATGACGTTTGGCTGGCCAACCGCTTCGCGCAGCTGCGCCCGGCGCGTTTGGTAATAGCCCGACCGCAGGAAACTGTAGAAGTCGATGGAAGAATCTTCGGCCGACTTCAATTCGCTCAGCCGGACCGCTGCATCCAGGCTCGTGGTCGCTATGGCTACGCCCAGTTGCGTCCCGATCAGCATGCCGAGCGGGTCACCAAAAAGATCGACGGTAGAGCCGACGGCATCGCGCAACGTCGAAGGACCCAGATAGGGTCGCATCACATACGGACCCTCGGAGACGCCCCAGACAAACAAGGTCTGGCCGAAATCACCGCTCTCCTGCGGCAGGCCCTCCATGCTCGCAAGATCGACAAGGCCGCCGATGCCAAACGTCGAATTCACGATGAAGCGGCCAGCAGTATGCAGCGCTGCATCGAACCGGAGTTGCAGGATATTATTGACGAAGATGCGTGGCTCTTTCAGGTTTGAATTCAAATCGTGCAAACGATTGCGCACCGGCCCCGGCGTAACCGCCTTGACGACTTCGGCAACCGGGCTCAGGACCGCTTGGTTTGCCGCCAGGATTTGACGATTCGTCTGCTCGTTGGGATCGCTAAGCGGCAGTGATGCATCCCTCGGCGCGCTCGCGCACGCACCGACGAATACAAGCAATAGCGACGCGATCGCCCATCTGACGCAAACCCTAGCGCGGCGCATTTGATTTCTTCACCTCATTCCCGACGAACGCGGGATGACCGCCGACGCAACGCGCCAATCAGATCGAGCCTCCTCGCAAATTAGCAGACGCAGGCGGGAATGACCGTGACTTATTTGCCACAACCCCCTACTTTTGCCGATATCCATAGCTCTTTATTGATTCCGGCCCCGCTAGCGCTGGGTCGCCATAAGAGCTGGCTGGAAGAAGACCGCCGCCGCGAGCGTCGTCAGCAGCGACAGGGCCATCAGCTTGCCCATGCTCGATGTGCCCGGATGATGCGAGAACCACAGGCTGCCGAACGCGGTGGCCGTCGTGCAGGCGCTGAAAAAGACGGCCCGCGTGAGACTCGATTGCAGGAAGTTCGTCTCCCCTGAGCGCCACGCCATAACATAGTAAATCTTGAAGGCGACGCCGACGCCGAGCAGAAGCGGCAGCGCAATGATGTTGGCGAAGTTCAGCTGCAGCCCGATGATCACGCAGATCTCCAGCGTGACGACGATAGCAACAAGTAGAGGTACCAGGGTCAGGGCGACATCGGTCCAGCGACGTAGCGCGACGAACAAGATGAGCGTGATCGAAACGACCGAAAAGATGCCTGCCTGGGCGAACGCCTTGACGATGGTTGCCGCCGCCTCGATGACGAAGACCGGCTTTCCGACGGCCTCGGGTGCAACGCTGCGAATCGCCGTGACGAAGCGGCGCAAGGTCGCGTTGTCATTTCCATCTCCTTCCGGCGCAACCTCGATCCTCACTTGTCCATCAGCCGAGACCCAGCGGGCTCTCAGCGAGGACGGAAGAGTCTCGATGCTCACATGTTCTGCGGTCAGAAGATCTCTCACTTGGCGGAGAGTCGTTATCAGAGGCGCGACCAGAGCGTGCTGCGCTTTGTCCCGGACCTCCGGCGACGCTTTCGCCAACGCGGCCAGCAGGCCTGCAAGACGCCGCGCCTGAATGGCGGCGGGACTATCAAGGTCACCTGCCGCATTGCCCAAGTCGTGCGCCGTCTTCTCGATTGCCACAACGGTTTCGGCCGGAGTCGGTTCGGCATCGATCTGGTCGGGATTGAGAGTGTTCCGCAGGAAAAAGCTCGCATCGTCGATAATCGCGAGCTTCGCGTCCTGATCCTTGGGAACGAAGCTTTGCAGAGTGAGCACACGGGCGACCTCCGGCATCGCGCGCAGCCTTTCGGCGATGCTCGTGGCATGGGCGAGATTGCTCTCAAGAATATCGAGTGTGTTCGGGCTCGTGTCAGGATCGCGCATCAGGTCGAGCAGCGTCGAGATCGACTCGGCATCCTGCGCCCGGAGATTGAGCGGATTGAAGTCGAAACGTAAACCCGTAAGAAGCGGCAGGCCGAGAATCGTGGCCGCGAGCGTCGTCCCGACGACCCACTTGCGCTGCTTTTCGAGAAAACGATCGAGCGGCGCGAGTGCCGCATAACCGATCGGAGCCGCCTCACCGGCGGGCTTGAGCACCGTGAGCAGGGCCGGGAGCAGGGTTACTGTGGTTGCGAACGCGACGATGATGCCAGTTCCGGCGATCAGCCCGAGCTCGGAGAGGCCCAGATATGCGGTCGGCAGAAACGAGTAAAACGCGGCCGTGATTGAGGCGGCTGCGAGGAGAAGTGGCCCTGCCAGCCCGCGCGCGGTCGCCAGAAGTCCATCATGGAGGTCGAGAGAGGCATGACGTTCGGCCCTGTACCGAACGCTGAACTGGATTCCGAAATCAACGCCGAGTCCCACGAAGAGCACTGCGAAGGCGACGGAGATGAGGTTCAGCGCTCCTACCATCCATAGCCCCACAGCCGCCGTGACAGTGAGACCGATCACGAGACTGACCAGAACGGCCAGGATGATGCGGGCCCTTTTCAGTGCGAGCCACAGTATAAAAACGACAAGAAGCAACGTCACAACACCGTTCAAGGCGGCGCCGTCGGCAACCGTGGAAAATTCCTCGTCCGAAAGAGCGACTGATCCGGTGAGACGTACCGTAACCCCTCTTTCGGGCGTCAGTCCGAGTCGGGAGGCCGTCTCGCGGATGACTGCCGTCGCCTTGCGTCCGGGCTGCAGATCGTCGAAGTCCAGTACAGGCTGGATGTTCACGAAGCGGCGAAGCTCCGATGGCTCCGGCGCACGTCCCGTGATCAGCCTGCGCCAGGAGAAAGCAGAATCCTTTCCCTTCGCAATGAGTTCCAGGGCGTCGGCGATAGCGACAAGCGCCGGCCTGAGATCTTCGAGCTTTGATTTCCCCAGACCTATTCCCTCGATCGACTGCGACAAGGTACGAAGGACGCCGCGCAGCGTCGGATCGGAGGCCAGGGTGCCGAGGAAGGGTTGGGCCGCGATCAGCTCGGCGGTGTTGCGCCGCACCTCGTCGGTGGTGAGGAAGAGGATGCCGTTCTGGGCGAAGAACTCGCCGCCATCGGGTTGGGTGACGGTACGGATGACGTCCGAACGATTCGAAAGGTCTTTCACCAATGCGTCCGCCGCCTCACCGGCCGCTTCCGGAGTCGTGGCGTCGATGACCGCTATGATCTGGTCGATCCGCTGGGGAAAGGCCCGATCAAGCATGATCTCCTGTTGGCGCCACGGCAGCGAGCTTGACAGGAGCTTGTTGCTATCCGTCGTGATGGCGAAATGACGGACGAGATAGCCGGCGGAGACGATTGTCACCAGCAAGAAGCCTGCGATGACAGGCCATGAATAGCGGCTTGATATGTTCACGGCCCGCGTGATTGCGGCGATCGTGACACGATTGTCATTTTTTCTCATGGGCTCGTGGCGGGGCGCCTGTATTGCGTTTGCATCTCAATGGGTCAATGCACTCTGCGAACGTAAGCAAGGCGCGGGCCGATGTGCAACCTTGGCAGCGCCTGAGAACGCTTTGCGAATCTAAATGAACGGCTCGCTGAAAATACGACCGGGATCAGCTATCACCGTGACATACGCCTCCTTGTCACGGATGATCCGCAGATGGCGACAGCTTTGCAACGAAGATCGGGGCTCCAGCGACATGCCTCCATTCGTCACTTGACGGGGCCTACGCCCAAATCAAAAAACTGTGTCGAGATACGAGGGTGCGAGCTTTTGCGTCCGCGCGATCTGCGAAGTATTGTTAGCACAGCTAACCAACGGCGCAGCCACCCATAGAACAAGTGGAAATACACGATGAAAGAGTTTGAACTCCGTCTGAGTCCTTCGATGGCCTGGATTGTGGCCGTGATGACCATTGTATTGTTCGGCCCAACCCCATTGCAGGCTCAAACACAGAGTCCGGCCGCCGTACACATCCAAACCTATTATCAGCAGTTGATGCCGACGATCCGGCAGGCGGGCAAGCTCAGCGTGCGCGAACGCGATAAACGTTTCACGCCTGCCATCACCGCCGCCTTCGACCTCGGAACGATGACGAGGCTGGCGGTCGGGCCGGCCTGGACGAGCTTTTCGCCCAGCCAGCAGGCCGCGGTCCGGGATGCGTTCGCCCGCTTTATCATCGCGGATTACGCAAGCCAGGTGAGCAACTATTCGGGAGAAAGCTTCGTCGTCGAGCCGCAGACAACGACGGAATCGCGGGGCGGCGGCGAAATCGTCAAGACGAAGCTGCTGCAGCCAGGTGGACGGACCGTGAGCATCAACTATCTCGTCCGCGGCGGGCGGGTGATCGATGTCTATCTCAACGGAACAATCAGCGATCTCGCGATGCGACGCGACGAATTCTCCTCGATCATCACCTCAGGCGGTGCCGATGCCTTGATCAAGAGATTGCGCGATCGAACCCAGAGCCTGCTCGGGGGGTGAAGTTGGGAGTCGAACGAATGCCGTCGCGGTGCGCATGAAGGAAAAGGTTCTCGTAACTGGAGCAAGCGGATTTGTTGGTTCGGCCGTCGCACGCAAGCTCGTCGAGGCCGGCTATTCGGTCCGGGCGCTGGTTCGCGGCAAAAGTCCACGCGCACACCTCGCCGGGTTAGACCTGGATTTTTTCGAGGGCGACCTCCGCGACCGAAAATCCATCGAGCGTGCGACAGCCGGCATGCGCTACGTTTTTCATGTGGCGGCCGACTATCGCCTATGGGCGCGCGACCCGAGTGAAATTCTTGCCTCGAACGTGGAAGGCACGCGCAACCTCATGGAAGAGGCAATGTGTGCAGGCGTCGAGCGGGTCATCTATACCAGCAGCGTGGCAACCATCGCCCTGCAATCTAATGGAATGGCCGCGGACGAGACCATCCGCCTGCACGAGAATCAAGCCATCGGCGCCTACAAGAAAAGCAAGATCGCCGCCGAACGATTGGTCGAGGCCATGGTGGCGGAACGAGGTCTCGCCGCCGTCATCGTTAATCCGTCGACGCCAATCGGTCCGCGCGATGTGCGGCCTACGCCGACCGGAAGGATCATCATCGAAGCCGCCAACGGCCGCATTCCGGCATTCATCGACACGGGACTCAACCTCGTGCATGTGGACGACGTCGCCAGCGGGCATCTCGCGGCGCTGCGCTCCGGGAAAATCGGTGAGCGCTACATTCTCGGCGGGCAGAACGTGCTGTTCTCACAGCTGCTGAGCGATGTCGCTGGCCTGGTCGGTCGTCGCCCGGCGCGCGTGCGGCTTCCGTGGGGTGCTCTCATCCCGGTTGCGCTCTTCGCGGAAGGCGTCGCCAGGATTACAGGACGCGAACCTTTCGCGACCCTTGCCGGTGTTTATATGGCGAGACACCGCATGTTCTTTGCATCGACAAAAGCCGAAAGGGAGCTTTCTTATCAGTCGCGACCATACATTGAGGGGATCAAGGACGCCGTGCGCTGGTTTCGTGACGCCGGATATTTGACACAGACGCGAGATTCCGCCCGCGCCCGTTAAGTGCTCAGCCAATGCCCCAAAGCGGACATTCCTGGTGCAAAACCGCCTCAGGCACCGTCGCCATTCGTGCCGTGCAAGATCGGGAACAAGAACGCCAGTGGAAGCGCGAGCGGCCCGATAATCGCAGCAATCCACGCCCAGATTTTGAAGGAGCGTCCCCGACGCTCAGCAATTCGACCGGCAAGATAGATCGAGCAGATCATCAGCAATGCCAGGGTTATGTTGGTGTTCATTGCGCAAGCCCCGATGCTGCTTTGCGCTCACCATAGCATGGAATTGGTCGCGCGGGCGACCAGCCGTTCTTGCCGGGCTAATCAGCGGCCGGGCGAGCCCGCTAAGATTGAGGCCTCCGGTCGAGCACGTCAAAATGAGCCGCACGTTCATCAAATCTTGATAACACCGCGCGCGCCGGCGCAGGAACATGGCTTAAGGAATAGTCATCGTCCATGAACGCGCGAACGCAGTCCAGGTTGTCGAACCACATCAACGTTGTGAACTCGACTTCATCGCCGGAGTCCCGACGCAGCAGGTCGATATGCCGGAAACCTTGAATGTGCCGGGCTTCAATCCCGGGAATGACTTCGCCGCTTACGATTCGCATATAAGCTCCGGCGTTTTGCGCCGTAGTCCAGCCTCGCCAGACTCGACATATCATTTGCGTTTCCTTGACGGGGATTGGCCTTCGATTTCTGTAGAGCCTACATCGCTTTTCGTAAATATTCGAATGGCGCCCCGAGTTCCTAATCGCCGTTCGCTACGATCGTGGGATCTCACCCTAGAATTGGCGCGCCGCTAGAACAGCATTCAATCCGCCAAAGGCGAAGGAACTGCTCAAGATTGCGTGGACGGGCATGCGCCGCGCTTCATTCGGGACGTAGTCGAGGTCGCAGTCAGGATCCACTCCAAGGTAGTTCATGGTCGGCGGAACGATACCGTCACGAATTGCCATAATGGCGGCGACAAATTCCAGCGCGCCCGCGGCGCCAAGCGTATGGCCGATAACCGACTTCGTTGACGAAACGGCAAGTTGCCGCGCGTGAGCGCCGAAACTCCGATGCAAAGCTGCCGTTTCGGCATAATCGTTGGCAGTAGTGCCCGTTCCATGAGCGTTGACGTAATCAATCTTATCTGGGGGCAAGGCTGCATCGGCAAGCGTCGCAGTGATAGCCCGCGCCATTCCGGTTGCGTCGGGAGCAGTTAGATCTTTCGAGTCAGCGCTCATTCCGAATCCGATGATTTCAGCCAGGATATCCGCGTTCCTGCTTCGCGCGTGATCCAAGGCCTCAAGCACCACCACAGCTGCCCCTTCGCCGATGACCATTCCCTTTCGGTCCTTCGAGAAGGGCCGGCAGGTGTCGGGCGACATGATGCGCATGGCTTCCCAACCCTTCATTGCGCCGAAGGTAATGCTTGCTTCCGCGCCGCCGGTCACCGCACAGGTCACACTGCCGCTTCGCACCATATGGAATGCCTGGCCAATGGCATGCGTCGCCGATGCGCAAGCAGATGAGACCGCAAAAGTCGGACCTTTGATGCCGCAGTACAACGAGACCTGGCTCGCGGGCGCACTGATCATGGCCTTGGGGATGGTCAGGGGATGCAGGCGCGCAGCGCCTTCCGAATAGAGACGGTGGAAGCTTTCATCAACG